>NZ_JBIAUE010000006.1:0-369287 GCF_042892615.1 Streptomyces sp. NPDC001750
CGGATGGGGTCTCCCCTGCTCGAACGAAGTCGAGAGCTTGGGGAAGGGCTACGTGGGCTTTCGGCCAACGCCGAAGGGGGTCCCCCCTGGCCCTTAAGGCCTTGGGGGAGTACGTGCCGGACGGTGCGACGGGGCAAACGTTGCCGGTCACGGCACTAGTGCCGCGACCGGAAGGGTTCACCGGCTCGCGAGGCCCGGCACGGTACCTCGCCGCGTTGTCGCATCACCCGAGTACGCACCGTACGAGGGCGGTCCTCCGCCTTACGACGCACCGCACCGGACGCCGCGAGCTTCCCGGCAAACCTTTCCGGCCACAGCACTAGCGGACGGACGTCGTCGCGGGCAGGCGTGGCGGCACGGCCGTCCGCGGACTTCACGCCGTGGTCGCCGGTGGGTCGGCCCGGCGCCGGCGGTCGTCCCGTCGTTGCCGTCGCAGGGCTCCGCCGGACGGACCCGGCGGGCCGCCCCGTAGTCTGGCCCGCATGCGAGCGGCCTTCGGCAGAACAGTGGTGTCCGGCGCCGTCGCGGCCGCGGTCGCCGCGGGTGCGTACCGCGCGTTGCGGTCCCGTCCGCGTGAGCGCTGGCGGCGCGTCAACCACGGGGGCCGGAGCGTCGATCTGTACGCGGGACCGGCCGTCGCGCTCGGCGCCGCGGCCGGGGCGGCCGTTCTGCCACTGCCCGCCCGTACCCGGTGCGCCGCGTCGCTCGCGGTGCTGGCGGCGGCGGGCTGCGGTGCGTACGACGACCTCGCCGGTGCCGGCGACCCGCGCCGGGGGTTCGGCGCCCACCTCGGTGCCCTGCGGGACGGCGAGGTGACCAGCGGTGCCGTCAAGCTGCTCGGGATCGGGGCGGCCGGGCTCGCGGCCGGCGCGCTGATGAAGGAACGCCCCGTCGACCGGCTCCTGGCCGGGGTGGTGATCGCCGCGACCGCGCATCTGGTCAATCTGGTGGACGTACGTCCCGCCGCTGCCGCCGTCACCGTGCTCGCGCTCGGGGCCCCGGGGCTGCCGGGAGGCGGCACCGCCGCAGCCCTCGCGGCAGCGCCGATGGGGGCGGCGGCGGCCCTCGTCGGGGACGACCTGGGCGAGCGCACCATGATCGGGGACACCGGGGCCCACGCCCTGGGCGCGGCGCTCGGTGTCGCCGTCGTCGCGGGGCGCGGCCGGGCCGGACTGCTCGTCCACGCGACGGGGCTCGTCGCCGCCGCCGGGTACGGGGAGCGGGTGAGCGGGCTCGTCCGGTCATTGTGGGACCGGGCGGCGTGGGGCCGGGCGGCAACGGACACCGGACGCGGCTGACTCCCGGTCCCGGAGCGCCGTGGTCCGGCGGCGCGGCAGAGGCCCCACCCGCCCGGGCGACGGCCCGCGGGCCACGGGCCTTCGGCCTGTCAGGTCGATGTGGCAACCTCGCGCCGTCATTTCACCCATGGGAGTGGTGCGTCGCGGTCGGTCGCCGGAGTACGCGCGGGACGTTGGCCTGACTGTGCCGGAACGTGCGTACGGACTGGCATCCTTGGCGATGCCCTTTTCGCCGACTCGGGAGCCCCGGGAGCCAACCAACGTGTCACAGCTGCGTACGGTCCACGTCCTGGGCGGCGGCAGCGCGGGCAGCAGCGCCCACGTCAGCTCGCTGGCAGCCGGACTGGTGGCGAGGGGCGTGCACGTCACCGTCTGTGCCCCGGCCGGACTCGACCGGTTCCACCACTTCGCCGGTACGGGCGCCTGCTTCGCTCCGGTGCCACGGCGCAGCGACCCCGCAGCCGTCGCCGCCCTGCGCACCGCCTGCGCGACGGCGGACGTGGTCCACGCGCACGGCCCGCACGCCGCCGTGCGCGCCGCTCTCGCGCTCGGCGGGCGCCGGATCCCGCTGGTCGTCACCTGGCACGCCCGCGCTCACGCCGAGGGCGCCCGGGCCCGGCTGCTCCGTCTCATGGAGCGAAGGGCCGCCCGGGCGGCGGCGGTTGTGCTCGGCACGACCTCGGAACTGGTCGACCGGGCACGGATGCGCGGAGCGCGCGATGCCCGGCTCTCCCCGGTCTCGGCCCCTGTAACACACCCGGACGACCGCATCGATCCGGCCAAGACGCGTGCCGAACTCGGTGCGGTAGGACGGTCATTGGTCTTCTCGTACGGGAGTCTCGTGCCGCACCACGGGTACGACCTGCTGTTCGACGCCGCTCGGGCCTGGCGCGATCCCGGCACCGCGCCCCTGCTGATCGTCGCGGGGGAGGGGCGGCAACGGCAGGCCCTGCAGCGCCGGATCAGGGACGAGGAGTTGCCGGTCCGGCTCATCGGCGAGCGCGAGGACATCGCGGAACTGCTCACCGCCGCCGACCTGGCGGTGCTGCCCAGCCGGTGGGAGGCGCGCTCGGTGCTGGCCCAGCAGGCGCTGCGGCTGGGCGTCCCCCTGGTCGCCACCGCCGTCGGGGGAGTGCCCGAACTCGTCGGGGACGGGGCGGAGCTCGTGCCGTACGGGAACGCGGAGGCGCTCGCGCGCACGGTGACCGGACTGCTCGGCGACCCGGAGCGGCGTGCGCGGCTGGTGGCCGCCGGGCGTTCCCAGGCCGCGAGTTGGCCCACGGAGGACGACACCATCGTCCAGGTGCTCAGCGTCTACGATGAGCTGACGCGCCCTCCGGTGATGCCGCGGGCGCGGTGAGCGGTCCGCCCGCCGCTCCCCGGCATCACCGCGGCGTGTGACGGCGGGCCCGGAGCGCCAGGCTCAGGGCCAGCACCGTCTGGGGGTCGTCCAGATCGGTGCCGAGCAACTCGCCGATGCGGGCCAGCCGGTTGTACAAGGTCTGGCGGTTCAGGTGCAGCTCGCGTGCCGTCTCCGCCTTGCGGCCCGCATGGGCCAGATACGTCTCCAGCGTCGGGAGCAGCGGGGGCCGCGAGGTCCGGTCGTGATCGCGCAGCGGACCGATCGCCCGTTCCACGAACGCCGCCAGATCGGGGTGGTCCCGCAGCCGCCACAGCAGCAGGTCGATGTCCAGTCGCCGGGCGTCGTACCAGGGCCGGTCGCCCAGACCCTGCGCCGCCGTCGCCGTCTCGGCGGCGTGCCGCAGCCCGGCACCGGCCGCCGCCCAGCCACCCGCGACACCCACCACCACGACCGGCGGCTGCGATCCGGCCCGTTCCAGACCGGCGCGTTCCACACCGGCCCGCAGCGCCGCCGCGACCCGGTCCGCGACCGCCGTGCGCTCCGACTCGGCCCGCAGCCCCAGCAGCACCGGAACCCGGCCCTCCACCGGCCGCACCCCGAGCAGCACCGGCACCCCCACCGACGAGAGCTCGTCCAGCACGGCCCGTGCCAGCAGCGCCCAGTTCCCGGACCCGGACAGCTCGGGCGCCAGCCGCATCACCACCGGCAGCAGCGGCGACGCACCCGGTTTGAAGCCGAGTACGCGGGCCTGCGCCGGTGCGTCCTCCGGCGCGATCCGGCCCTCCGAGAGATCCGTCAGGAAGTCGCCCCGGCCACGCGCGGCCAGCTCCTCCTCCTGACGTGCCTGCATCAGCACGACGGCGAGCAGCCCGGCCGCCCGTTCCGCCGCCATCCGGTGCACCGGCAGCAGCGGCCCCGACACGGCCGGCAGCACCAGCCCGGCCCGTACCGAACCGGTCCCCGGACCACCGCCCGGCACGTCCACCAGCACCGAGCCGACGGGCGGCGCCTCACGGGCCGCCCGGCCGCCGCGCAGGCCCTCCCACACCTGGAGCGGATCGGCGCTCACCGGGCCGGACCCGGGGCCCGCCGCGTACAGCAGCTGACCGTCCGCCGTCTCCAGGAAGACCGGGGTGGCCGCGAAGTCCGCCAGGATGCCCAGCACCTGCGGCACCCCGCCGCCGCCGAGCAGCGCCTGGGTGCACCGCCGGTGCACGTCCTCGGCCTGCCGCAGCAGCGCGTAGTGACCGTTGACGATCTCGGTGTGGATCTCCTCGGTCACCGTCACGAACGGCACCTCCCGGTGCAGTTGCACCAGCGGCAGACCGGCCGTGCGGGCGGCGTCGACGATGGAGGCGGGCAGTCGGCCGAAGCGCGGCCCGAGTTCCACCACCAGGGCGGCGATGCCCCGTTCGGCGAGCCTGCGGACGAAGGCCCGCTGTTCCGCGGGGCGGGTGCCGAGCCCCAGACCGGTGGTGAGCAGCAGCTCACCGCCCTTGAGCAGCGAGGCGATGTTCGGCACCTCGCCGGCGTGCACCCAGCGCACCGTGCGGTTCAGCCGGTCGGCGCCGGCCACCACCTCGGGGAGCCCGCTGCGCAGTCCCGGCAGTTCGAGCGCCCGCTGCACGGTGATTCCGCCCTGTGTCTCCACGGGGACTGCACCTTGCGTCTCCACTGGCTCCGTCCTCGCGTTTCCACTCGGGTCCTACGGGTGGTCGCCCCGGTCCGGGAAGATACCGGCCGGGGCGCCGAATCAGGCTGCCGGCCGCTCAGCCGACGTACGCCCCGCTCGCCGTCAGGCGCAGTGCGGTGTCGATCAGCGGCACATGGCTGAACGCCTGGGGGAAGTTGCCGACCTGTCGCTGGAGCCGGGGGTCCCACTCCTCGGCGAGCAGCCCCAGGTCGTTGCGCAGGGACAGCAGCCTCTCGAAGAGCTGGCGGGCCTCCTCGACCCGGCCGATCATCGCCAGGTCGTCCGCCAGCCAGAACGAGCAGGCCAGGAACGCGCCCTCGTCGCCCTCCAGGCCGTCCACTCCGGCATCCTCGCCGTGGGTGGGGTAGCGCAGCACGAAGCCGTCCTCCGTGGCCAGCTCGCGCTGGATCGCCTCGATCGTGCCGATCACGCGCTTGTCGTCCGGCGGCAGGAAGCCCATCTGCGGGATCAGCAGGAGGGAGGCGTCCAGCTCCTTCGAGCCGTAGGACTGCGTGAACGTGTTGCGTTCCTCGTCGTAGCCCCGCTCGCAGACGTCGCGGTGGATCTCGTCGCGCAGTTCGCGCAGCCGCTTCACCGGGCCCTCCGCGTCCCCGGACTCGATCAGCTTGATCGTGCGGTCGACGGCCACCCAGGCCATCACCTTGGAGTGGACGAAGTGGCGGCGCGGGCCGCGCACCTCCCAGATGCCCTCGTCCGGCTCGTCCCAGTGCTTCTCCAGGTACTCGATCAGCTTGAGCTGGAGCCCCATCGCGTAGTCGTTGCGGGTCAGCCCGGTCATGTGGGCGAGGTGCAGTGCCTCGATGACCTCGCCGTACACGTCCAGCTGGAGCTGGCCCGCCGCGCCGTTGCCGACCCGGACCGGAGCGGAGTTCTCGTAGCCGGGCAGCCAGTCCAGCTCGGCCTCGCCCAGCTCGCGCTCGCCCGCGATGCCGTACATGATCTGCAGGTTCTCCGGGTCGCCGGCGACCGCCCGCAGCAGCCACTCCCGCCAGGCGCGGGCCTCCTCGCGGTAGCCGGTGCGCAGCAGGGAGGACAGGGTGATCGCGGCGTCGCGCAGCCAGGTGTAGCGGTAGTCCCAGTTCCGGGAGCCGCCGATGTCCTCGGGCAACGAGGTGGTCGGGGCCGCGACGATGCCGCCGGTCGGCGCGTACGTCAGGGCCTTGAGGACGATCAGCGAGCGGACCACGGCCTCCCGGTAGGGCCCGTGGTACGTGCACTGCTCGACCCACTCGCGCCAGAACTCCTCGGTGGCCTCGAGCGAACCCTCCGGGTCCGGCAGGCCCGGCGGCTCGTGGTGCGAGGGCTGCCAGCTGATCGTGAACGCGATCCGGTCGCCCGGCGCGACCGTGAAGTCGGAGTACGTCGTCAGGTTCTCGCCGTAGGTGTCTGCCGAGGTGTCCAGCCAGACCGAGTCCGGGCCGGCGACGGCGACCGTACGGCCGTCGATCTTGTGCACCCAGGGCGTCACACGGCCGTAGCTGAACCGCATCCGCAGCTCGGAACGCATCGGCACCCGGCCGCTGACGCCCTCCACGATCCGGATCACCTGGGGGGCACCGTCACGCGGCGGCATGAAATCGGTCACCCTGACCGTTCCGCGCGGGGTGTCCCATTCCGATTCCAGGACGAGGGAGTCGCCCCGGTACCGGCGGCGGGCCGCGGACGGGGGCTGTTCCTCGTCCTCCCACGCCGGACCCAGGCGCCAGAAGCCATGCTCCTCGGTACCCAGTAGTCCCGCGAAAACGGCGTGAGAATCGAATCGGGGAAGGCACAGCCAGTCCACTGTGCCGTCCCGGCAGACCAGGGCGGCGGTCTGCATGTCTCCGATGAGTGCGTAATCCTCGATGCGCCCGGCCACGTGCGTCTCCAGTCGAACGGCCATGTCACCCCGTAGGGCATTACTGCGGGTCAGGAGGTCACCGCGAAGGGATTGTGGTGGGGGAAAAGATGTGGGGGAAAACCTGCGAACCCGATACCTCGCCCGCAGCGAGTGTCCGAGCAGGATACGACGCACCCGGGTGGTCCGCGCGACCGTCTTGACAACGGGTCCGTCCCGAACAGTGTGGCGTGGACGGCTTGCGATGATCTCGTGTGGTGAATGTGCGGGATATGGCCGGAAGCAGGCCCCCTTTGTCGCTGATACCCTGGTAGCCCGTGGACCGGTGGTCGTCGGCGACAGCAGACGCGGCCCCCGAACCGCAGCGACTGGCCCCGCCGGGACCCCTCCGGACGGCGAGGCCGGAACGCCCCTCAAGACCGCGACCACGGGAGCCCCCTTTGGCTATGCAGCCCACATCCACGACGACCAAGCACATCTTCGTCACCGGGGGTGTCGCCTCTTCCCTCGGCAAGGGTCTGACTGCCTCCAGCCTCGGCGCCCTGCTCAAGGCGCGCGGACTCCGGGTCACCATGCAGAAGCTCGACCCGTACCTGAACGTCGACCCGGGCACGATGAACCCCTTCCAGCACGGCGAGGTGTTCGTCACCAACGACGGCGCCGAGACCGACCTGGACATCGGCCACTACGAGCGCTTCCTGGACGTCGACCTCGACGGCTCGGCCAACGTCACCACCGGCCAGGTCTACTCGCAGGTGATCGCCAAGGAGCGGCGCGGCGAGTACCTCGGCGACACCGTGCAGGTCATCCCGCACATCACCAACGAGATCAAGCACCGCATCCGCCGCATGGCCACCGACGACGTCGACGTCGTGATCACCGAGGTCGGCGGCACGGTCGGCGACATCGAGTCGCTGCCGTTCCTGGAAACCGTCCGCCAGGTCCGCCACGAGGTCGGCCGGGACAACGTCTTCGTCGTGCACATCTCGCTGCTGCCCTACATCGGCCCGTCCGGTGAGCTGAAGACCAAGCCCACCCAGCACTCCGTCGCGGCGCTGCGCAACATCGGTATCCAGCCGGACGCCATCGTACTGCGCGCCGACCGCGACGTGCCGACCGCCATCAAGCGCAAGATCTCGCTGATGTGCGACGTCGACGAGGCCGCCGTGGTGGCCTGTGTGGACGCCAAGTCGATCTACGACATCCCGAAGGTGCTGCACACCGAGGGCCTGGACGCCTACGTCGTGCGCAAGCTCGACCTGCCGTTCCGCGACGTCGACTGGACCACCTGGGACGACCTGCTGGACCGTGTCCACAACCCCGACCACGAGGTCACCGTCGCGCTCGTCGGCAAGTACATCGACCTGCCCGACGCCTACCTCTCGGTCACCGAGGCCATCCGGGCCGGCGGCTTCGCCAACAAGGCCCGGGTCAAGGTCGAGTGGGTCGCCTCCGACGACTGCAAGACCCCGGCCGGTGCCGCCAAGCGGCTCTCCGACGTCGACGCGATCTGCGTGCCCGGCGGCTTCGGCGACCGCGGCGTCGACGGCAAGATCGGTGCCATCCGGTACGCCCGCGAGCACAAGGTGCCGCTGCTCGGTCTCTGCCTCGGCCTCCAGTGCGTCGTGATCGAGGCGGCGCGCAACCTCGCCGAGATCTCCGACGCCAACTCCACCGAGTTCGACCCCGCCACCGCGCACCCCGTCATCTCGACGATGGAGGAGCAGCTGGCCTACGTCGAGGGCGCCGGCGACCTGGGCGGCACCATGCGGCTCGGCCTGTACCCGGCGAAGCTCGCCGAGGGCTCGCTGGTCCGTGAGGCGTACGACGACGAACCGTACGTGGAGGAGCGCCACCGCCACCGTTACGAGGTCAACAACGCCTACCGCGCCGAACTGGAGAAGAAGGCCGGACTGGTCTTCTCCGGCACCTCCCCGGACAACAAGCTCGTCGAGTACGTCGAGTACCCGCGCGAGGTCCACCCCTACCTGGTCGCCACCCAGGCGCACCCGGAGCTCCGCTCCCGTCCGACCCGCCCGCACCCGCTCTTCGCCGGCCTGGTGAAGGCGGCCGTCGCGCGCAGGGTGGGCGCGCCGGCCGGTGGCGGGCAGGGCGCCGCCTCGGGCAAGTAGTCCGGCGGTACGCAGGTATTAACGTTGACCGGGGTACGGGTCCGACCAGGACGCGTGCCCCGGTTTTCGTTTTCTGCGGAAGGACGTAGATGGGTATCCAGGACACGCCCGAGGAATGGCAGGTCACCGCGACCGAGACGCCCTTCACCGGCAACAAGACCAGTGTCCGCACCGACGAGGTCGTGATGCCCGACGGCACGGTCGTGCGCCGTGACTACCAGGTCCACCCCGGCTCGGTCGCGGTGCTGGCCCTCGACGAGGAGGACCGGGTCCTGGTACTGCGGCAGTACCGCCACCCGGTGCGCCACAAGCTCTGGGAGATCCCGGCCGGACTGCTCGACGTCCCCGGCGAGAACCCGCTGCACGCCGCGCAGCGCGAGCTCTACGAGGAGGCGTACGCCAAGGCCGAGGACTGGCGGGTGCTGACCGACGTCTACACCACGCCGGGCGGCTGCGACGAGGCCGTACGGATCTTCCTCGCCCGGGGTCTCTCCGAGGCGGACGGGGAGCGTTTCGAGGTCTCCGAGGAGGAGGCCGACATGGAGCTGGCCAGGGTGCCGCTCCAGGAGCTGGTACGGGGCGTGCTCGCCGGGGAGCTGCACAACAACTGCCTCGTCGTGGGGGTCCTCTCGCTCGCGTCGGCGCTCGCGGGCGACGGGATCGACTCGCTGCGCCCGGCCGGGGCGCCGTGGCCGGCCCGCCCGTTCGAGAGCTGACGGCCCGTCGGTCCGGGCGGTCCGGGCGGTCCGGGCACCGCGGGCGGACCGGGTGGTACAGGCGGATCGGACCCTTCTGATCGGACAAGGCGATGATCCGAACGGGGGACCTCCGCGCCATGCTCCACACCGATCGTCCACACGTCTGAACTACGCTCGGAACGCCCTGACCGGACCCTCGGCGGGCGACGCGTGCGGCGGAAGTGGAGCGTGGCCCGTGACGGATCAGGCTGTGGACACCGGCAGCCCGGCCGAGACGGCGGGGAGCGAAGGGACGTCCGACGCCACGGCACCCCAATTCTTCGGTCGCGAACGCGAGTTGAAGCAGCTGCACGCCGACATCGAACACGTCGGACTGGACACCCTGGCCGGCCGTAAACCCGCCCGCGCCCGGGTCCTGCTGATCGCCGGACGCCCCGGCTCCGGACGCACCGCGCTCGCCGGGGAGCTGGCCCGCCGGCTGCTCGCCGACGACGACCGCCGCGACGGTCCGTTCCGGGCCCGGCTCACCGATCCGGGCGGCGCCCGCGTCCCCACCGAGCACACCGCGCGGGAACTGCTCGACCAGATGGGCGTGACCGGGCCGCCCGGCGCCGACGGCGACGAACTGTCCGGAATGGTCCGCGAGGCGCTCGCCGGACGCCGCGCACTGCTGCTCCTCGACGACGCCGCGGACGCCGAACAGGTCGACCCGCTGCTCCCCGACGACTCCGACTGCCTCGTCGTCGCCACCTCCGAGGGTCCGCTGACCGGCATCCCGGACGTCCGCCCCTGCACGCTCGGCGGCCTGGACGCGGCCTCCGCCGTCCGGCTGCTCGCCGGTCTCATCGGCGACGTGAGGATCACCGTCGACCCGCGCACCGCGGAGTCCCTCGCCGAGGAGTGCGGCGGGCTGCCGGCCGCACTGCTGATGGCGGGCGGCTGGCTCGCGGCCCACCCCATGGCCTCGGTCGCCGACCTCGCCCGACGGCTCCGCGAGCAGCCGGACGACTCCGAGCGGTCCATCGGTGCCCGCCCCCTGGCCCGGGCCCTGCGGCTGGTCCACGACTCTCTGCCGCCCGCCGCCGCCCGCACGCTGCGCCTGCTCGCCCTCGCCCCCGGCGGGACGGCCGACGTCCACAGCGCCTCCGCGCTCTCGGGCTGCTCCGTCCACACCGCCCGGACGACCCTCGACGGCCTCGTCGCCCTCGGGCTGCTGCGCAGCGACGGGACGGACCGGCCGCAGTACGAGGTGCCCGGCTGCCTCGAACCGCTGCTGTGGACCCTGCTGGAGGCCAGGGACCGGCCCGCGGAGGTCCAGCTCGCCCGGGCCCGGATGCTGGAGCGGACCGTACGGCTGCTGCAGTCCTGCCGGGCGGTCACCGAGCCCGAGGGCTCCCCGGCCCGACGGGGGCTCGCCGCGCTGCCGCGTTCCCTGCGCTTCCCCGGTCCCGACGAGGCCGCCGCCTGGCTGCGGAGCCGTCGGCCCGCCCTGCTGGCATCGGCCCGGCTCGCCGTGGCGGACGGCGGACTCGACACCCTGGCAAGGCGGTTGGTGTCGGCGCTGGTGCGGGCGCTGGCCGTGCACGAGGGCACCGAGGCCGCCGCACCCGACCTGTACGGACTGCACGGCCTGGTCCTGGCCGTCGCCGAGCGGCGGAACCTGCCGCGGGAGCGGGCCGCGGCGCTGCTCAACCTCGCCGACCTCGACGCGGGAACCGGCCGCACGCGGGAGGCGCTGGCCCGCTACCGGGCCGCGCTGGACGCCGGAAGGGCCGCGAAGGATCCGTACGCCACCGGCCGCGCGATGGAATCCGTGGGAGGTGCCTATGCCGAACTGGGGGACTACCAGCGGGCCGCCGACTGGTTCGGCCGGGCCCTGGCCCAGCGCCTCACCCGGGACGAGCGGGCCGACGAGGCGCGGTTGTACGGGCGGCTGGGCGCCGTCCACACCTATGCCGGGAGGTACGGAGAGGCCCTGCGGAACTGGCGGGCCGCCGCGGCCGGGTACCGCAGGCTCGGCGACGTACCGGCCCAGGCGCGGGCGCTGAGCGAGGCGGCCCGGGTGCAGGAGTACGCGGGCCGGCCGCGCGAATCGCTGCAGACCTGCCAGGAGGCCGTGCACTGGGCCGGGCGGGCCGGGGACGTACGGCTCCAGGCCGCGCTCCAGCTGCGGCTGGCCGACACGTTCGAGCGGCTCGGCGACCCGGCCGCGGCCCGGCTGCACCGGGGGCTGGCCGACAGTCTGCTGCGAGGCGAGGGTGCGGCCTACGAAATCCGTAGTGGGGTGACTGAAAATTAGTGCTTTGTAAGGCTAGACAGCGTGAAGTCCTTCATTAGACTGGCTGTACCGCGTGTGTTCGCGGTGTCTCCATTTACGCAGTGTCTATCCGGGTATGTGTAGCCATGTCCGGGTAACCCTCTGAGCCAAGGACCGTGATCGACGTGAAGGTCGGCATCCCCCGCGAAGTCAAGAACAACGAGTTCCGCGTGGCGATCACGCCCGCCGGTGTGCACGAGCTCGTCCGCAACGGCCACCAGGTCCTCGTCGAGCAGAACGCGGGCGCCGGCTCCTCCATCACGGACGAGGAGTACGTCGCCGCCGGGGCGCAGATCCTCCCCACCGCGGACGAGGTCTGGGCCGCCGCGGACCTGCTGCTCAAGGTCAAGGAGCCGATCGCGGAGGAGTACCACCGCCTCCGCAAGGACCAGACGCTCTTCACCTACCTGCACCTCGCCGCCTCCCGCGAGTGCACGGACGCGCTCCTGGAGTCGGGTACGACGTCCATAGCGTACGAGACCGTCGAGACCGCGAACCGCGCCCTGCCGCTGCTCGCCCCCATGTCCGAGGTGGCGGGCCGGCTGGCCCCGCAGGTGGGTGCCTACCACCTGATGCGCTCGGCCGGTGGCCGCGGCGTGCTGCCCGCGGGCGTCCCGGGCACGGCAGCCGGCAAGGCCGTCGTCATCGGCGGCGGTGTCTCCGGCTGGAACGCCACGCAGATCGCCGTCGGGCTGGGCTTCCACGTCACGCTGCTCGACAAGGACATCAACAAGCTGCGCGAGGCCGACAAGATCTTCGGCACCAAGGTGCAGACCGTCGTGTCCAACGCCTTCGAGCTGGAGAAGGCCGTCGTCGAGGCCGACCTCGTCATCGGTGCCGTGCTCATCCCGGGCGCCAAGGCCCCGAAGCTGGTCACCAACGAGCTCGTCGCCAAGATGAAGCCCGGAAGCGTACTTGTCGACATTGCGATCGACCAGGGCGGCTGCTTCGAGGACTCGCACCCGACAACGCACGCCGAGCCGACCTTCAAGGTCCACGAGTCGGTCTTCTACTGCGTCGCGAACATGCCGGGCGCGGTGCCGAACACCTCCACCTACGCCCTCACCAACGCCACGCTGCCGTACATCGTGGAGCTCGCCAACCGCGGCTGGGTCGAGGCCCTGCGCCGGGACGCCGCCCTCGCCAAGGGTCTCAACACCCATGACGGCAAGGTCGTCTACCGCGAGGTCGCCGAGGCGCACGGTCTGGAGCACGTCGAGCTGAGCACGCTCCTCGGCTGACGTTCCGCGCAGTCCGCGGGCTTCGCAGTCCAAGCGGGCCGGGAGGGTGCCTCCCCACCTCCCGTCAACCTCATACGTCGGGCCGGACCTTGCCGAGCAGGGTCCGGCCCGACGCGTGCCCGGACCCGGCCGGCCGTCGTTCAACTCGTCTCGAACGCGGCCCTTCGACCGATTCGTGCCCCCGATAAAGGTGCGTCTCGATGCTCGTGCACTCTTGACAGCGAGGTGTTCGATTGCCGACACGACCGGCCGGGTCCGGTGGATTGTGTTGCTGCGAAGCGGTGACACGCCATAGAGTCGCCAATCGTCGGCATGGTGCCACGCTGACCTATCGATAAGTTTCCTGGTCACTTCCAAGGAGGTAAGACGACTTGTGAATGAGTCGACATTTACTCCCGGGGGTGTTCGTCCAGGGATGCCCGCACGGGGCCGGGGCCCGCACGGGCCGGAGGCTGTCGGCTCCGTCGCTGTCCGCACCTTCGCCACCAACCAGCACATGACGACAGCCCCCCAGATGATGGACGGCCTACACGTGAACGCCATGGCCGGCAACGAGAGTGGCCGAGAGACCGCCCGCTTCGCCGACTTCGACGAGGTGCCCCAGGGGCACTTCTACGACCCCGATGCCGAGTACGAGCCCGATCCGGAGTACGCGGCCACCCTCGCGCCCGACGCTGCCCGCCAGCGCCGCGAGCGGATCGGCCCGACCGGTCGGCCCCTGCCCTACTTCCCGATCCCGGGCCCGCTGACCGACCACGGCCCCGCGAAGATCATCGCGATGTGCAACCAGAAGGGCGGCGTCGGCAAGACCACGTCGACCATCAACCTGGGTGCCGCGCTGGCGGAGTACGGGCGCCGGGTCCTGCTCGTCGACTTCGACCCGCAGGGCGCCCTGTCGGTCGGACTCGGCGTCAACCCGATGGAGCTCGACCTCACGGTCTACAACCTGCTCATGGAGCGGGGCATGTCGGCCGACGACGTCCTGCTGAAGACCGCGGTCCCGAACATGGACCTGCTGCCCAGCAACATCGACCTGTCGGCCGCCGAGGTGCAGCTGGTCAGCGAGGTCGCCCGGGAATCCACGCTGCAGCGCGCCCTGAAGCCGCTGATGGCCGACTACGACTACATCGTGATCGACTGCCAGCCCTCGCTCGGCCTGCTCACGGTGAACGCCCTGACGGCCGCTCACAAGGTCATAGTTCCGCTGGAGTGCGAGTTCTTCGCGCTGCGAGGGGTGGCGCTGCTCACCGAGACCATCGAGAAGGTCCAGGAGCGGCTCAACCCCGAGCTGGAGCTCGACGGCATCCTCGCGACCATGTACGACTCCCGCACGGTGCACAGCCGCGAGGTCCTCGCGCGCGTCGTCGAGGCGTTCGACGACCACGTCTACCACACGGTCATCGGGCGCACCGTGCGCTTCCCCGAGACCACGGTCGCCGGTGAGCCCATCACCACGTACGCCTCGAACTCCGTCGGTGCCGCCGCCTATCGCCAGCTCGCCAGGGAGGTGCTCGCCCGGTGTCACGCCGAGTGAGTCTGCCCGGAGCCGACGAGCTGTTCCGTACCACCGGGGGCATGGGCCTCCAGTCCTCGTCCCCGGTGGACCGGCGGCGCAAGGCGAACGGTGAGGCCCGGGTGCCGGGTCCCGCCGGTGAGAACGACCCCGGGACCGAAGGGTCCGGGACGGGCGCGGCCGAGGCGGCCGACGTCCGGGAGGAGCACACGGCGGCGGACGCCCACGCGGCGCAGCCGCGCGGCCGGGGAGCCGAGGACGAGCGGGGGACGGCGGCCGGGCAGCCGGTGCGCAGGTCCCGGCCGACCGCGTCCCCGGACCGGGAGGCGGCGTCCGTCCCCGCCGTGCAGCAGCAGCGCAGGCGCGGCGGCGGTCGCGGGGCGAACCGGCGGCCCAGCGGCCGGGAGCGCCACGACGAGAAGATCACGGTCTACGTCTCGGCCGAGGAACTGATGGATCTGGAGCACGCCCGTCTCGTGCTGCGCGGTGAGCACGGACTCGCGGTCGACCGGGGCCGGATCGTCCGCGAGGCGGTCGCCGTGGTGCTGGCCGACCTGGAGTCGCGGGGCGACGCGAGCATCCTCGTACGGCGGCTGCGCGGGCGCTGAGCGGGTCGCCGGTAGCCTGCCCGGAGTGCCGCCGCGGCCGGTCGCCCGCCCGGGGCCGCCGCGGGCCGATCGGCCGGACCCTTCGTACGGGCCGCCGCCCGCCGCCCGTATCCCGCTTGCCCCAGGACCCTCATGCCGACGACCGACGAGCCCGCCCGCACTTCCCGCCGCCCCCTGGGCCGCGGCCCGGGCGGCCGGGCCGCGCCGGAGCCCGGGCCGGGGGAGAGGGAGGGCCGGGGGCCCGGGCAGGAACCGGCCCCCGCCCCGCCCGCCGTGGCCGACGTGGCTCCGGGTGGCCCTGCGGCCCATGACGGACGGGCCCCCGACGGGCGGATTCCCGACGGGCGGATCCCCGGCGGTCGCGCCGATGACGGGCGCGCTCATGGTGGTCGGGCCGACGGTGGACGGTCCGACGATGGACGGGCTTCCGACGGGCAGGCGGACGACGGCCGGTTCACCGTGCGGCTGGCGAACTTCGAGGGCCCGTTCGACCTGCTCCTTCAGCTGATCTCCAAGCACAAGCTCGATGTGACCGAGGTCGCGCTGTCCAAGGTCACCGACGAGTTCATGGCGTACATCCACGCGATGGGGCCGGACTGGGACCTGGACCAGACCACCGAGTTCCTCGTCGTCGCCGCGACCCTCCTGGACCTCAAGGCCGCCCGGCTGCTGCCCGCCGCCGAGGTGGAGGACGAGGCGGACCTGGCGCTGCTCGAAGCCCGGGACCTGCTGTTCGCGCGGCTGCTCCAGTACCGCGCGTACAAGCGCGTCGCGGAGATCTTCGACGGCCGGCTGGTGTCGGAGGGACGGCGCTTCCCTCGCACCGTGGGGCTGGAGCGGCACCATGCCGAGCTGCTTCCCGAGGTCGTCATCAGCATCGGGGCCGAAGGCTTCGCCCGGCTCGCCGTGAAGGCGATGCGGCCGAGACCCGAGCCGCAGGTGTACGTCGACCACATCCACGCACCACTGGTCAGCGTGCGGGAACAGGCCGAGGTCGTGGTGGCACGGCTGCGCGGGGCGGGGGAGATCAGTTTCCGGGAGCTCACCGAGGACGCCCCGGACACCCTCACCGTGGTCGCCCGCTTCCTCGCGCTGCTGGAGCTGTACCGGGAGAAGGCCGTCGCACTCGACCAGGACGTGGCCCTCGGGGAACTCCTGGTGCGCTGGGCCGGGGGCGAGGGGGCCGGTCCCGTCGTCACGGACGAGTTCGACGCCGGGAACGGGACCGGGGCACAGGAAGCCGGGAACGGCGCCGAGGCGCGGGACGCGGGGGAGGACGGCGCCGAGGACAGGGCCGGGGACGACACCGGGGGCAGGGCCGGGGCGCGGGACGTCCAGGAGGATGGGAAGGCATGACACAGCAGGGAACCACCGGCTCCGCCGTCGCGGATCTCGCACTGAAGCCCGCTCTGGAGGCCGTCCTCATGGTCGTCGACGAGCCCGCCACCGAGGAACACCTCGCCAAGGTGCTTCAGCGGCCCCGCGCGGACGTCGCCGACGCGCTGCGCGAGCTGGCCGACGAGTACACCGCCGGGCGCCGGGGCTTCGAGCTGCGGCTGGTGGCCGGCGGCTGGCGCTTCTACACCCGGCCCGAGTACGCGGCGGCCGTCGAGGGCTTCGTCCTGGACGGCCAGCAGGCCCGGCTCACCCAGGCGGCACTGGAGACCCTGGCCGTGGTCGCGTACCGCCAGCCGGTCAGCCGGTCCAGGGTCTCCGCGGTCCGCGGCGTGAACTGCGACGGGGTCATGCGGACCCTGCTCCAGCGGGGGCTCGTCGACGAGGCGGGCACGGAACCCGAAACAGGTGCGATCCTGTACAGGACGACGAACTACTTTCTGGAGCGGATGGGCCTGCGCGGCCTGGACGAGCTCCCGGAGCTCGCGCCCTTCCTCCCCGAGGCGGACGCGATCGAGGCCGAGACGCGAGAGGGTGTGCCGTCGTTCGATCCGGACGCACCGGACACCCCCGATACCCACGCAGACGACAAGACGGACTTTTGATGCGAAGCAGTGGCAGGAACAGCGGAAGCGGCGGCGGCCGGAGCGGCGGCGACCGGAATCCCCGGGGTGCCGGTGCCGGTCGCGGCGGTCGGCAGGAGCAGCGTCCCGGCAGGCCCCGGCCGGAGGAGCGCCGCTACGACGTGGGCGCCCCGGGCGGGCAGGGCGGCGAAGGTCCCCGCAAGGGTCGCGGCGCGGCGGCGCGCGGCGGTGCCAAGGGCGGCCCGAAGCCCCCGCAGGCCCGCGACGAACGCGGCGGCGGCCGGCGCGGGCAGGGCGCCCCGTCCCGCCCGCGCGAGCTCGACGCCAAGATCGAGCAGCGCAACCGGGACCGCTACGCGGGCAGGCCCGAGGTCAGGACGCCCAAGACCTTCCCGGGAGCCGAGCAGGAGGGCGAGCGGCTGCAGAAGGTCCTCGCCAGGGCCGGGCTGGGTTCGCGCCGCGCCTGCGAGGAGCTGATCGAGCAGGCACGCGTCGAGGTCAACGGCGAGGTCGTCCTGGAGCAGGGCCGACGCGTCGACGTGCACAAGGACGAGATCAAGGTCGACGGGCTGACCGTCGCCGCCCAGTCGTACCTCTTCTTCGCGCTGAACAAGCCCGCCGGTGTCGTCTCCTCCATGGAGGACCCGGACGGCCGCCAGTGCCTCGGCGACTACGTCACCAACCGCGAGACGCGGCTGTTCCACGTGGGTCGGCTCGACACCGAGACCGAGGGCATCCTCCTGCTCACCAACCACGGTGAGCTGGCCCACCGGCTGACCCACCCCAAGTACGGGGTGAAGAAGACCTACCTGGCCGCCATCCAGGGGCCGCTCCCGCGCGACCTGGGCAAGCGGCTCAAGGACGGCATCCCGCTGGAGGACGGGTACGCCCGCGCCGACCACTTCCGGGTCGTCGAGAACACCGGCAAGAACTACCTGGTCGAGGTCACCCTCCACGAGGGCCGCAAGCACATCGTCCGCCGGATGCTGGCCGAGGCCGGCTTCCCCGTCGAACGGCTCGTCCGGACGTCGTTCGGGCCGATCCCGCTGGGCGACCAGAAGTCCGGCTGGCTGCGCCGCCTCACGAACACCGAGGTCGGCATGCTGATGCGCGAGGTCGGTCTGTAGTCCCGCGGCTCCGTCCGCCGCGCCGCGGCCGGTCCGCGTTCCCGCACCGCCGTTCGTAGCGTCGCGCGCGCTCCCGCGCCCCGTCCGGGGCGCTCCGGCTCCGCCCGTTCCGAGGCCCGCGTCCGGTTCCCGTTCTCGCACGTCGAGCGGGAACCGGACGCGGGCCTTTCGGCATGCCCACTCCTCCTTTATAGTCAGAGTGACTATTAAGGAGGCGGGAGTGAGTCTCGCGGATGTCCTCGATCCCCTGCAGCAACCCCTGGTGACGGTCCTCGGCACCCCGGTCAGCTGGACCGAGGTGCTCGGTTTCGGCAGCGGGGCGCTGTGCGTCTGGCTCGTGGCCCGCCAGCACATCGCCAACTGGCCGATCGGCATCGCCAACAACCTCTTCTTCATCGTGTTGTTCGCCCAGTCCGGGCTGTACGCCGACGCCGGCCTCCAGGTCGTCTTCATCGCCCTCGCCGTGTTCGGCTGGTGGACCTGGACCCACGGGGGTGGACCAGGTGCGCCCGACCTGCCGGTGCGTCGCACCACGCGCACCGAATGGGGCCTGCTGCTCGCGGCGGGGGCGGTGGGGACCTGCGCCCTCACCGTCCTGCTGGACCGTGCCACCGACTCCACCGTGCCCTTCTGGGACGCCCTGACGACCGCGCTGTCCCTGACGGCCACGTACGGGCAGTGCCGCAAGCTCGTCGAGTCCTGGGGGCTCTGGATCGCCGCCGACGTGGTGTACATCCCGCTCTACGCGCACAAGGAGCTCTACCTCACCTCCCTGCTGTACATCGGCTTCCTGATGCTGTGCCTGGCCGGCCTGCGCAACTGGCGGCGCGACCTCGCCGCGCGGCAGCAGCGGCAGCGGCCCGTGGGGGTGACGGCGTGAAGCGCTTCGGGCACGGGCTCGTCCTCGGCAAGTTCTATCCGCCGCACGCCGGTCACCACCATCTCGTGCGCACCGCGCGGGACCGGTGCGAGCGGCTGACCGTCCTGGTCTGCGCCGCCTCCGTCGAATCCGTACCGCTCGCCGACCGGGTGGCCTGGATGCGGGAGACGCACCCGGACGTACGGGTCGTGGGCGCCGTCGACGACATCCCCATGGACCTCCACGACCCGGCGATCTGGGACGCGCACATGGCCGTCTTCACCCGGGCCGTGCCCGAACCGGTCGACGCCGTCTTCACCTCGGAGTCGTACGGGGACGAGCTGGCCCGCAGATTCGGTGCCGTACCCGTCTGCGTCGACCCCGACCGCACGGTCTTCCCGGTCTCCGGCACCGCCGTCCGCAAGGACCCGGTCGGCTGCTGGGACTTCCTCGAACCGCCCGTCCGGGCCGCGCTCGCCCGCCGGGTCGTCGTCCTCGGCGCGGAATCCACCGGCACCACGACGATGGCCCGCGCGCTCGCCGACCACTACCGGCGGCGCGGCGGGGTCTGGGCGCGCACCGGGTACGTCGCCGAGTACGGACGGGAGTTCAGCGAACGGAAGCTGGCCGAGCTGCGCTCCCGGCGGCCCGACGCCCAGTGGGAGGCCGTCACCTTCGGCACGGAGGACTTCCCGCTGATCGCCCGGGCGCAGAACGACGCGGAGGAGACGGCCGCGCGCGCCGGGTCGCCGGTGCTGTTCTGCGACACCGACTCCTTCGCCACCACCGTCTGGCACGAACGCTACGTCGGCGGACGCAACCCCCTCGTCGAGGAGATCGCCGACCGGGTCCCGCACCACCTGTGGCTGCTCACCGATCACGAGGGCGTCGCGTTCGAGGACGACGGGCTGCGCGACGGCGAGGAACTGCGGCCCTGGATGACCGACCGCTTCCGCGCCGAACTCGCCCGTACCGGAAGGCGGTTCGTCGAACTCACCGGGCCCCACCCGGAACGCCTGGCCACCGCCGTCGCCGCCGTCGACGCCCTGCTCGCCGCCGGCTGGGACTTCGCCCCGCCCCTCCCGGAGCGCCGATGACGAGCACCGGTGTCCCCGCGGGCTACGACCCGTACGCCTTCGAACCGTTCGCGGTCACCGTCGATCTCGCCGTCTTCACGGTCCGCGCCGCCCGGCTCGACGTCCTGCTCGTCGAGCGGGGCGAGGACCCGTACAAGGGCTGCTGGGCACTGCCCGGCGGCTTCGTCCGGCCCCGCGAGTCCGCCGAGGACGCCGCCCGCCGCGAACTCGCCGAGGAGACCGGGCTGACCCCGGACACGGCCTCGGCCCTCCACCTGGAACAGCTGCGCACCTACAGCGACCCGGACCGGGACCCGAGGATGCGGGTCGTCTCCGTCGCGTACGCCGCACTCGTCCCCGACCTGCCCGAACCGCGCGGCGGCGGCGACGCGGCCAGTGCCCGCTGGTGGGACGCCGGGGCCACCGGTCCGCTCGCCTTCGACCACGACCGGATCCTCACCGACGCCTACGACCGGATCGGCGCCAAGCTCGAATACACCTGCCTGGCCACCGCGTTCTGCCCGCCCGAATTCACCCTGGGGGAACTCCAGCAGGTGTACGAGACGGTCTGGGGCGTCACGCTCGACCGGCCCAACTTCCGGCGCAAGGTCCTCGCCACACCCGGCTTCGTCCAGGCGGTGGAGGGACCGCCGCGCCGCACCGGCGGACGCGGCAAGCCCGCCGCGCTCTACCGGGCGGGCGCCGCCACCGCCCTGCACCCGCCGCTCCTGAGGCCGGAAGGCCACTCCTGACGCCGGACAGCCGTTCCCGGCACCGCAGGACCGTTCCCGGTCCTGCAAGACCGCTGACGACACCGGAAGACCGCTGACGACACCGCAAGACCGCTGACGACACCGGAAGGAAGAACCACGTGATCGTGACCAGGACCACCACCAAGCAGGCCGCCACCGGAGCACTCACCGGGCTCGCGCTCGGCGACGCACTGGGCTTCCCGACCGAGTTCAACAACGTGCCGTCGATCCTCGCCAAGTGCGGTCCGTGGCGGCAGATGCGGCTGCCGAATCCCGCGTACGTGACCGACGACACCCAGATGACGCTCGCCCTGGCGCGGGGCATACGCACCGCCATGGACCGCGGGCTGCTCACCCCGCTGCGACTGGTCCGCCCGGTGCGCGAGGAGTTCGTCGACTGGTACCACTCGCCCGACAACAACCGGGCTCCGGGCCGTACCTGCATGACCGCCTGCCGGCTGCTCGACAGCGACCGGCTGTGGCAGGAGGCCAGCCGGACCGGGTCCAAGGGCTGCGGCGCCAACATGAGGGTCGTACCGGTCGGACTCGCCCCCGGGCTGAGCGACGAACAGCGCTCCGGCGCCGCCCAGTTGCAGGCGGCCCTCACCCACGGCCACCCGACCGCCCTCGCCGCGTCCGACCTGACGGCCCGCGCTGTGTACCTGCTGGCGCAGGGGGCGGAGCCGATGGGCCTGATCGGGCAGCTGCGCAGTTACGCCTACGAGAACGGCGGACGCTACCTCACGCGCTGGCTCGGCGACCTGTGGCGGTACGCGGGCGACTCGTCCCCGGAGCAGTACATCCGGCGCGGCTGGGAGGAATGCCTCGACGCCCTGGCCCGCGTCCAGGACGCCGTGCGCGACCCGTCCCCGGAGACCGACCCCTGCGAGACCACCGGCGACGGCTGGGTCGCGGAGGAGGCGCTCGCCACGGCCCTGCACTGCTTCCTGCTCTTTCCCGAGGACCCCGTCACCGCCCTGCGCCGGGCCGCCTGCACCCGTGGCGACTCGGACTCCCTCGGCTGCCTCACCGGCGCGTTCGCGGGTGCCCACCTGGGGGCGGGCGCCTGGCCCAAGGAGTGGTCGGAGCGGATCGAGTACCGCAGCGACCTGTTGGCACTGGGGGCGCTCTGGGACGCTTGATCCATGCGCATGGAGACGGAACACCTCCAGGAGGCCGGGCTGCCGGTCACGGACTTCGGCCCGGTCCTCGCCGGGGAACGCGACCCGCTGGTGTTCGTCACGGTCTCCGGGGCGCATCTGTACGGGTTTCCGTCCGGGGACTCGGATGTGGACCTTCGGGGGGTCCATCTCCTGCCCGCGGAGGATCTCCTCGGGCTGCGCCCGCCCGAGGAGACACGCTCGCGGATGTGGGACCGGGACGGGGTCGAGATGGACCTCGTCACCCACGACCTGCGGAAGTTCGTCCGGCTGATGCTGAAACCGAACGGCTACGTGCTCGAACAGCTGCTGTCCCCGCTCGTGGTGCGCACGAGCGGACCGCACGCGGAACTGGTGGACCTGGCCCCCGCCGTGCTCACCCGCCGCCACGCCCACCACTACCGCGGCTTCGCCCGCACCCAGCGGGCGCTCCACGAGAAGACCGGAGAACTGAAGCCCCTGTTCTAAGGCGGTCACCCCTGATCGTGTCGCAGCGCGGACGCCCGGCGGGTGCGCACGAGGAAGTCCTCCACGCGGGAGCGGTCCGGTTGCGGGGGGAGCGGCGAGGTCCGTACGGCCTCGTCGTTCTCCTCCGCCAGACGGGTCATCCGGCGTTCGACCTCCGGCCAGGGCACCTCGCCGCGCTTGACCGCCAGCAAATCCTCCCGGGCCGGCCCCACCTCGATCACGAGCCCGCCGGTGCGCAGCAGATCACGGCCGGTGGTCAGCAGCCGCAGCAGATGCATGGCGTGCTTCCAGCGCGGCGCCCCGTACTGCCGGACGTCCGCCTCCAGCTTCCTGCGCTGCCCCAGCGCGTACCGGACGAAGGTCCGATGGGCCAGCCGGGACAGGAACGCGTCGCGCAGGGAGAGGAGTTCACGGCCCACGTCGTCGATGCGCTCCACCAGCGGCGAGTGCAGGCACTCCAGCACATTGGGGTTGGCGCGCAGGGCCAGTTCGCAGAAGCGTTCCAGCTCCCAGGAGAACTGCTCCTCCGCCGGCCCCTCGACATGCGTCGGCGGCTTGTCGAACCGCCAGAACAGCGGGGTCGGTGCGAGGAAGACGCCGCGCCGGTCGGTGTCACTGCCGTCCGTGGCGAGCCCGAAGGCGCGCGAGCCCATCACACACGAGTAGACCGTGTGATCGCGCACCAGAGCCTCGGGATCGGGGGTGATCATGCCCGCGAGGCTACGCGAGCGGGCGCGTCCCGCGCCGGGAGATTTACGCTGCCCGGACCGCCGCGCCCCCGCCGACGGTCCGGGCCCGTGCGGTGGTCCGCGCCTCCTCCGCGACCGCGGGCCGATGGCGGCTCCGCCGCGTTCAAGTGGCAGAGACCGGGGTTCTGCTCGACATTGTCGATAAAACACCCCTCCGGAAAGGCGGGACCATGGCGGGAAACGACCTCGGCAGCCTGCTCGGCGGACCGCTGGGCGGCGGCCAGGGAGGCGCGGGCGGCGGTGCGGGTTGACCCCGACGGGCGAGGTCCCGGCGGGCCGCTCGATCGAGGAACTGGTCCGGGAGCAGCGACTTCGAGGCCGCTGGGCCCTGTCGTCGAGGTGCCGCCGTTCGGCCCGGGGCCGGGCCGTGCGGCGTCCTGTGCTTCCCCGAGTTCTCGGCTTCGCCCGCACAGGGGAGACCCCATTGATCGCGAGGCTGCGGGGCGCCCGCCCACCGGGCGTGTGCGGGCGTTCCGGCAGCGCGGCGAGGCGCCGCGGCCGTCGTCGGGCGCCCGCCAGGGATCAGCCGGACAGACCTTAGGCTGGTCGCGCGGAAGGATCATGTACGCGAGAGTCGGGAGCACGACGTGGTGGTTCGAGCGGTCCGTGGAGCCGTCCAGCTGGATCAGGACGACGCCGGGCACATGGCCGAGCGGGTCGGCGCCCTGCTCACCTCCGTCCTGGAGCGCAACAGCCTCGTCGCGGACGACCTGATCAGCATCTGGTTCACCGCCACCCCCGACCTGCACAGCGACTTCCCGGCGGCCGCGGCGCGCGGGCTCGGTATCGTCGACGTGCCGCTGATCTGCGCCCAGGAGCTGGACGTCGCGGGAGCCATGCCCCGCGTGGTGCGGGTCCTCGCGCATGTCGAGACGTACCTTCCCAAGTCCGAGATCACGCACGTGTACCTCGGTGCCACCGCCGCCCTCCGCAAGGACATCGCCCAGTGAGAACCGCCCTCGTCATCGGAACGGGCCTCGTCGGCACCTCCGCAGCCCTCGCCCTGGCCGGGCGCGGCATCCAGGTCCACCTCGTCGACCACGACCCCGAGTCGGCCCGCACCGCGGCGGCGCTCGGCGCCGGTACGGACGAGCCGCCCGAGGACCGTGTCGACCTGGCGGTCGTTGCCGTGCCGCCCGCCCACGTGGCCCCGGTGCTGGCGAGTGCCATGCGCGACGGCGTCGCCCGCGGCTACCTCGACGTGGCCAGCGTCAAGGGCGGCCCGCGCCGCGAGCTGGAGGCGCTCGGCGTCGACCTCGCCCCGTACATCGGTACGCACCCGATGGCGGGCAAGGAGCGGTCCGGCCCCCTCGCGGCCACCGCCGATCTCTTCGAGGGGCGCCCCTGGGTCCTCACCCCGACCCGGGACACCGACACCGAGGTCCTCAACCTCGCCCTGGAACTGGTCGCGCTGTGCCGTGCCGTCCCGGTCGTCATGGATGCCGTCGCACACGACCGGGCCGTCGCGCTGGTCTCCCACACCCCGCAGCTGATCTCGTCGATGGTCGCCGCCCGCCTGGAGGAGGCCGACGAGACCGCCGTACGCCTCTGCGGCCAGGGCATCAGGGACGTCACCCGGATCGCCGCGTCCGATCCCCGGATGTGGGTGGAGATCCTCTCCGCCAACCCCGGGCCGGTCGCCGACGTGCTGGCCGGGGTCGCCGCCGATCTCGACGAGACGGTACGGGCGCTGCGCGCCCTGGAGTCCGCCGACGACGAGCGGCGGCGCGAGGGCACCGAGGGCATCGAGGACCTCCTGCGCCGCGGCAACGCGGGCCGGGTGCGGGTGCCCGGCAAGCACGGGGCGGCCCCCGCCTCGTACGAGATGGTGTCCGTGCTCATCAGCGACCGGCCGGGCGAGCTGGCCCGGATCTTCGCCGACGCCGAACGGGCCGGGGTCAACGTCGAGGACGTGCGCATCGAGCACGCCACCGGGCAGCAGGCGGGCCTGGTCCAGCTGATGGTCGAGCCCAGCGCAGCTCTCGGGCTGAGTGCGGCCCTGCGCGAGCGCGGCTGGGCCATACGGCAGTAGGCACTACGGGGCCCGCCCGGGACGGGCCCGTCCCCGGCGGGCGGCGAGCCCGGGGACGGGCCGCCCCGGGCGGCGGTCCCGGGCGGTTGTCCACAGGGGTGCGGAGGACCGTCCCGACACTCGGTAACCTTGTGCGGGGCGGGTTCGCGCGCGCCCCCGTCCGCCCACCCCGTGTACCAGGAAGGTGTCCACCGCCGTGGAAACCGCAAGCGCCGCCGCCCGGACGGCCCCGGCCGCAGTGATCGTCGCCATCGACGGACCCTCCGGCACCGGCAAGTCGAGCACGTCCAAGGCCGTCGCCGCCCAGCTCGGTCTGAGCTACCTGGACACCGGCGCCCAGTACCGGGCGATCACCTGGTGGATGCTGAACAACGGCATCGACATCGAGGACGCCTCGGAGGTGGCGACCGCCGCCGCCAAGCCGGTCATCGTCTCCGGCACGGACCCGGCCGCCCCGACGATCACCGTCGACGGCGCGGACGCCTCGGGCCCGATCCGTACCCAGGAGGTCACCGCCAAGGTCAGCGCCGTCAGCGCGGTTCCCGAGGTCCGCACCCGGATC
The DNA here is from genome assembly GCF_042892615.1 of Streptomyces sp. NPDC001750. Lineage (NCBI taxonomy): Bacteria > Bacillati > Actinomycetota > Actinomycetes > Kitasatosporales > Streptomycetaceae > Streptomyces > Streptomyces sp. NPDC001750. The sequence goes on from NZ_JBIAUE010000006.1 coordinate 25,486, forward strand.
ACCGAGCTGCAGCGCACCATCGCCGCGGCGGCCGAGTGGGGCATAGTGGTCGAGGGCCGCGACATCGGCACCACGGTGCTGCCCGACGCCGACCTGAAGATCTTCCTCACCGCGTCGCCGGAGGCACGTGCCGCCCGCCGCAGCAAGGAGATCAAGGGCTCCGATCTCGCCACCACCAAGGAGGCGCTGATCAAGCGCGACACGGCGGACTCCGGCCGCAAGACCTCGCCGCTGGCGAAGGCGGACGACGCCGTCGAGGTGGACACCACCGAGCTGACCCTCCAGCAGGTCATCGAGTGCGTCGTCACCCTCGTCGAGGAGAAGCGGACCGCGAAGTGACCCGAGCCACCACGGGCTCGCCCTCACCGCGCGGCGCGGCGGTCGGACGCGGGATCGGGATCGGCCTGATGTACGGGCTGTGGAAGCCCCGCGTCCTCGGCGCGTGGCGGGTGCCCGCCACCGGACCGGTCATACTCGCGGTGAACCACTCCCACAACATCGACGGCCCGATGCTGATGGGCACCGCACCCCGGCCCGTCCACTTCCTGATCAAGAAGGAGGCGTTCGTCGGCCCGCTCGACCCGTTCCTGCGCGGAATCGGTCAGCTGAAGGTGGACCGCACGACCGCCGACCGCACCGCCATCACCAACGCCCTCGGGGTGCTGGAGAACGGCGGCGCCCTCGGGATATTCCCCGAGGGCACCAGGGGCGAGGGCGACTTCGCCGCCCTGCGCGCCGGGCTCGCGTACTTCGCGGTGCGCAGCGGGGCCCCGATCGTGCCGGTGGCCGTCCTGGGCAGCACCGAGCGCCGCGGTCGGCTGATACGGGCGCTGCCGCCGCTGCGCAGCCGGGTCGACGTCGTGTTCGGGGACCCCTTCGAAGCGGCGGCGGCGGGCGGCCGCCGGACCCGCGCGGCGCTGGACGAGGCGACGGCGCGGATCCAGGCGCGACTGACCGCCCACCTGGAGGAGGCCCGGCGTTTCACCGGGCGCTGAGGGGCGTCCCGTGCGCCCGCCGAGGGGCACGGGGATCCCTTGCGTAAGACTTGAGTAGTGGGCCGCTCGATGGCGGCCCATCGATGATGAGGCAAAGAGGAACGGACTTCATGAACGACCAGATTCACTCCGGGGGCTCGGACCACGAGCACGGAGCGCTTGGCGACGCCGAGTACGCGGAGTTCATGGAGCTCGCCGCGGAGGAGGGCTTCGACGCCGAGGAGATCGAGGGCGCGATCGACGCCGCGGGGCACGGGCCGCTGCCCGTCCTCGCCGTCGTCGGACGCCCCAATGTCGGCAAGTCGACACTGGTGAACCGGATCATCGGCCGCCGTGAGGCGGTCGTCGAGGACCGGCCCGGGGTCACCCGCGACCGTGTCACCTACGAGGCCGAATGGGCGGGCCGCCGTTTCAAGGTTGTCGACACCGGCGGCTGGGAGCAGGACGTGCTGGGCATCGACGCCTCCGTCGCCGCCCAGGCCGAGTACGCGATCGAGGCGGCCGACGCGGTCGTCTTCGTGGTCGACGCGAAGGTCGGCGCCACCGACACCGACGAGGCCGTCGTCAAGCTGCTGCGCCGGGCCGGCAAGCCCGTGGTGCTGTGCGCCAACAAGGTCGACGGCCAGAGCGGCGAGGCGGACGCCGCCATGCTCTGGTCGCTGGGTCTCGGCGAACCGCACCCGGTCTCCTCGCTGCACGGCCGCGGCACCGGCGACCTGCTCGACGCCGTGCTCGAAGCACTGCCCGAGGCCCCGGCACAGACCTTCGGCGCCGCGGTCGGCGGCCCCCGCCGGATCGCCCTCATCGGCCGTCCGAACGTCGGCAAGTCGTCGCTGCTCAACAAGGTGGCCAACGAGGACCGCGTCGTCGTCAACGAGCTGGCGGGCACCACGCGCGACCCGGTCGACGAGCTGATCGAGCTCGGCGGCGTCACCTGGAAGTTCATCGACACGGCCGGCATCCGCCGCCGCGTCCACCTCCAGGAGGGCGCGGACTACTACGCGTCGCTGCGCACCGCCGCCGCCGTGGAGAAGGCCGAGGTCGCCGTCGTCCTGATCGACGCGGGCGAGACCATCAGCGTCCAGGACCAGCGCATCATCACCATGGCCGTGGAGGCCGGGCGTGCCCTGGTGATCGCGTACAACAAGTGGGACACCCTCGACGAGGAGCGGCGCTACTACCTGGAGCGCGAGATCGAGACGGAGCTGGCGCAGGTCGGGTGGGCCCCGCGGGTCAACATCTCCGCCGCCACCGGCCGCCACATGGAGAAGCTGGTCCCCGCGATCGAGACCGCTCTCGCCGGCTGGGAGACCCGTGTCCCCACTGGACGGCTGAACGCGTTCCTCGGCGAACTCGTCGCCTCCCACCCGCACCCGATCCGCGGCGGCAAGCAGCCCCGGATCCTCTTCGGCACCCAGGCGGGCACCAAGCCGCCGCGGTTCGTGCTGTTCGCCTCCGGCTTCCTGGAGCACGGCTACCGGCGCTTCGTCGAGCGCCGACTGCGTGAGGAGTTCGGCTTCGAGGGCACGCCGATCCACATCTCGGTGCGGGTCCGCGAGAAGCGCGGTCGCAACAAGTAACGGCCAGGGGCCGACAGGGAGCGTCGTCGTGCGGCTTCGGCCACGAGGTGGCGGAGGGAGCCGATGCGGCACATCGGCGGCCGACGACAACGCGGTGAGAGCAGCCGCAGAGCGGCGTGAGCCCGCTCACGGTCGCCCCCGGCCGTGACGTCCGGGCGCGCGTGACGGAGCCCCGGACCGATTCGTGAACGGATGCGGTCCGGGGCTCCGTCATGCGGTTCAGACGCCGCGCGAGCCCGGCGGGAGAGCGGCCTGGGCCCGCCCGGAATGCCGTCCCACCCGCTGCCAGGCGGCGGGACCGCCGGTGTGGGAGGCCGCGCCGCCATGGCGTCCGGTGGACCCGCCGTGCGCGGAGGACGCGCTGTGTACGGACAGGCCGGTGGAGAGGCCCGCCGGGTGACCGGAGGAGTGGCCGGTCAGCGGGGAGCGCCCGCCGAGCAGTCCGAGGCCGAAGGCCACGAAGCCGAGATTCTCCTCGCCGCTACGATCGCCCGGCAGCGCCCGGAACGACCGGCGGTACTCGGAGTACAGCGCGTCGTAGATCGGGGTCTGGGACTGACCGCCCGAGGGCTCCCGCGAGGGGCGCATGGCAGGGATCGGGCTCGGGCGTTGACGGGAGGAGTCGTATGAGTGCACGTATCTGCCAACGACCCCGGGGTCCGTCGGATGCGGGCCCGGCCGAGAATTAACTGTTCGCCGCAGCCTCGGGCCTGTCTTCGGGCCGCCGCACGCCGTGCGGCGGCCCGAAGACAGGCCCGGGCCCCGGTGAGCGCGAATCAGGTCCCGGCCAGCGGCATCGCCGCGGCGACCAGGAGGCCGTTCGCGGCGGCCTTGTCCAGGGCGTCGCGCAGCAGGTCCTCGCGGGGCTGCTGGCCGATCGCCCCCGCCGGGGCGGCGTAGACGAGCACCGTCCGCGTCTTGTTGGCCGCGGTCCGCCAGCCCTCGGTGACCTGGAGCGGTGCGTGCGCCTGCCACCAGGCGACCTGGGGCCCGCCGTCGGTGCCCGGCTGGAGCACGGCGTGCAGCCGCCCCATGGCGAGCAGGATCGACCAGCCGGGCAGGGCCGCGGGCACCTGCTCCATCCGGTGGACCGGCTGGAAGCCCTGCTCCAGGAGCAGTTGGAGGAACTCGTCGCCCCGGCTGCCGTCCGTGCCCGGGCGGACGATCGCGCCCGTCGGCTCGACGACGAGCGCCGGGTGGAGATCGTCGTCGATCAGCACGAGTCCGCTGGTGATCCCGAGGACGGCCTGCTCGGCTCCGATGCCCTCCGGAAGCACCCGCCGGCCCTGCGGCTCCGCCTCCCCACCGGCGATGCTGCGCACCGCGCCCTGCAACTGCTCCTCCGCGACCCTGACGACCTGCGAGGGGATGCAGCTCGCATGGGCGAAGGCGAGGACGGCGGTCTCCTCGCCGACGAAGAGGACCGTGCTGGTGCGTTCCTGTCCGGAGTCGCCGGGGGTACGGCACGAGGTGCAGTCGTAACTGCCTGGGGTGTTGTCGCCGACGAGCAGTCGGTCGGCTTCGGCGTCGCCGATCTCGGCGCGTACGTCCTCGCTGACGTCGAGCATGCGCGGCACGGGTGGCTCCTCGAACTCGGTGCGTGCGCCGGGCGCTTCCCGGCTCATGAAAGGGACAACGGGCGATCCGAGGCAGGGGTCACGCGAGAAAGGGAACGTAATCGAACCATCTGACGTAGAGAGTGAATCTCACGTTCCGAGGGGTGATTACGCCCCATGTGTGCCGATTGATGCCGGGCGAGGTGAGCCAATCTGCTGTGCAGCGGTTCACCGATACATCGATAAATCAGGAAAACAGGTGAACGCAAAGGTGGCTGAAACTGGTCCAGGCACGGAATGAACCGATGGCCGATCCGACCCGTCCTGGCAAGTGCGGCCCGCCGTTGACCCGCCGAACCAGGAGCCATGGCACTTCATGCACATCTCTTTCCTGCTCCACAACGCCTATGGAGTCGGGGGCACGATCCGTACGACGTTCAACCTCGCCGGGACGCTGGCCGAGCACCATGACGTGGAGATCGTGTCCGTGTTCCGGCACCGGGACGTCCCGGTGCTGGGTGCCCCGGGGGGCGTCCGCCTCGGTCACCTCGTCGATCTGCGGAAGAAGAGTCCGACCTACGACGGCGACGCCGCCGACCACGCCCGCCCCGCGTCCGTGTTCCCACGCGGCGACAGCAGGTACCGGCAGTACAGCAGGCTGACCGACGCCCGGGTGGCGGACCATCTGCGCTCCCTGGACGCGGACGTCGTCGTCGGCACCCGCCCCGGGCTCAACGTGCAGATCAGCAGGCAGACCCGGCGCGGGCCCGTACGGATCGGGCAGGAGCACCTCACCCTCGACAGCCACGGCTACCGGCTGCGCCGCGAGATCGGGCACCGCTACGCCCTGCTCGACGCGATCACCACCGTCACCGAGGCCGACGCCCGCGCCTACCGGGCCGGGTTCAGGCTGCCCGGCGTGCGCATCGAGGCCATCCCGAACAGCGTGCCCGTCCCGCGGATCGCACCCGCCGACGGCACCGGCAAGTGGGTCGTCGCCGCGGGCCGGCTGCACCGGGTCAAGCGGTACGACCTGCTTGTCCGCGCGTTCGCCGACGTGGTCGCCGTCCGCCCGGACTGGCGGCTGCGCATCTACGGATCCGGCGACGCGACCGGGAACGAGCGCCGGGCGCTGCTCGCGCTCGTCGGCGAACTCGGCCTGCACAACCACGTGTTCCTGATGGGCGCGGTCGATCCTCTGGAGGCCGAGTGGCCCAAGGGGTCGATCGCCGCGGTCACGTCGGACCGCGAGTCCTTCGGCATGACCATCGTGGAGGCGATGCGCTGCGGCCTGCCGGTCGTCGCCACCGACTGCCCGCACGGCCCGCGCGAGATCATCGGGGACGGCAGCGACGGACGGCTGGTGCCCGTCGGCGACCCGGTGGCGCTGAAGGACGCACTCCTCGGCCTGATCGAGGACGACGAGGCCCGGCGGCGCTTCGGGCGCGCCGCGCTGGCCGCGTCCGAGCGCTTCGACCCGGCGCGGATCGCCGAACGCCACGAGCGGCTCTTCACCGAACTCGCCTCCCGGGTCCCGCACGACCGCTCCCACGGCGCGCTGCGCACCACACTGCACCGGTCCCGGAGCGCCGTGCTGGACGGGGCGTACGCCGTGCGCCACAAGACCGCAGACATCATCCGCAGGAGGAAGTCCGCATGACCGTCCCCGCAGAACGTACGACCCTCGCCGCGGAGCGGCGGGCACCGCTGGCCGACTGCGTCGCGGGCCCGGACGGGTCGATCACCTTCGAACTCGACGTCCCCGCCTGCGGAACCGACGGCCCCGGCTCGGGCCGTGACGGCGGGGAGGCCCCCGAGCTGCTCCTCCGGCTGCGCGGCGGGAGGGGCGACGGAGCCGTTCTCCGGCTTCCCCTGGCCCCGGTGGAGGAGGGGCGGTTCCGGGCGGTGCTGCCGAGCACGGTGGAGCCCGCCGAGGGCCGCTGGGACGTCCATGTGCGGCGGCCGGGCGCGGGCGACGGCGGGGAGACGGCGGTCGAGCCCGGCATCAGGGACCTGCGACTGCTGATGGACCGTGTACCGGAGGGCGGGCGGGTCGCGGTCCGTATCCCCTACCCGACCGCCGACGGTCGGCTCGCCCTGCACTGCTGGATCCGCTCACCGCACGCCGAGGCCGGGCCGGTGACCTTCGAGGGGAACGGGATGACCGTCGAGGGCACCCTGTACGGGGTCGCGCTCGGCGACGGCGCCCATGTGGAGGCGAGGCGGACCGGCGCCCCCGACCGGGTGTGCCGGGTGCCCGCCGACGGGAGCGACGGGGCGTTCGCCTTCACGCTGCCGTTCGACCGGCTCGTGGACGGGCCGGTGCGCGACGAGCGGCTGTGGTCGCTCTGGCTGGTCCCCGGGGCCGGGGAACGGGCCGGAGCGGTGCGGATCTCCCGCCTCCTCGACGACGTGTGGGACCGCAAGAACGTCTTCGTCTACCCGGGCCGCGACATCGGGGAAGGGGCCCGGGCCACTCCGTGCTACACGGGCGACAACGACCTCTGCGTACGGGTCGGACCCGGCCCCGGAGCCTGACCGGGGAGGTCGGGGCGGCCACCGCGGACCGGTCGCGGACCCCGGGCCTGCCGCGGTCCTCGGCCGTCCGTGACCGGTGGGGCCGGAACACCGGGGCGGTCCTCGGCCGCCGCCCGGACGGCGTACCCGTGCCCGCCCGAGCCCCGCCGTCCCGGGATGCCGCCGCCTCTCCCCGCGCCCCGACCCGAATTTTGTGACCAGACGATAAGGGTGCCATAAGGAAGCGTGAATTCCCCGTGGTGCGACGTTCGCCTCGGATATTGGGCGGAGAAATTCCGATTCCTCGGGGCGACGTGATTCCCGCGATTTTTCGCACCCGGCGCATGATTTCCCGAAGTTTTCCGATTACCCTCCGTCGGGGCGTGGACGGTGTGTTCGGGGCGCGTGACGACGCCGGAACCGATGTCGTGATCCTGTGACACAAGTGTGACCGGCAAGGGATGTGCGGATGACGTGCGACGGATCCGGTCCCGGCTTTCCCCGCGGCTCCCGGACACCTACGGTGAGGGGTATGGCGACTTCGTCGAACCGTCCCGTCCAGCCCCAGGACTCGCCCGGCACGTACGTCGGCCTCGCCGCCGACGCGGCCGAACGGCGGGCCCGTACGCGCGGCTGGACCACCGTCAGATCCGTGCCGCCGGGCACGGTCATCACCATGGAGTTCCGGGCCGGGCGGATCAACTTCGAGGTCGCGGACTCGGTCGTCACCCGCTGCTGGGTGGGCTGAGCCCGGCCGCGGCATGAGTGAGGGCCCCGACCGTGTCGGGGCCCTCACTCATGCCGGGGGGAGGCGGGGTGCGTACCGGCCTCACCGCCCGCGGGGGTCAGCCGCCGGTCACCGGCCGGGCCGACGCCGCTCCGCCGCGCGGCACCCGGTCCGGGTGCGGCGGCCGACGGCTGCCGGTGGGAGTGACCGGGGTCCGCTCCGAGCGCGGCAGATGGACCTGGTGCGACGGCGGGCCCGAGTGGGCGAGCGGCCGGGTGCCCGCGACCGCGGTGGTCGCCGGGGGGCCGCCCACGGCGACCGGCTCCGGCACCGGACCTCCGGCCGGGACGTCGTCGCCGTCCGGCAGCGGGAACGCCTCGGTCCGGGGGCCCGCGACCGGGACGGGTACGGAGGGCACGGGACGGCCGAGCCCCCGCAGGCTCTCGCGCTGCGCGAAGATCCAGGTCTCGGTCCGGGCGATGAGCGGCTCGACCCAGGGCAGCGCCAGCAGGATCAGCAGCCCCGCGGCCCAGCCCAGCAGCACATCGCTGAGCCAGTGCGTGCCGAGGTAGACGGTGGTGAGCCCGACGCCGAGCGAGACGATCGCCGAGAGGGCCGACAGGTAGCGCCTGGCCCTCGGCGTGGTGGCCAGATAGGCGAGGATCCCCCAGGTCACCACCGCGTTGGCGGTGTGACCCGAGGGAAATATGTCGCCGCCGGCGAAGAGTTCCGCGGAGCCGATTTGGGTCGCGTAATGCGGCCCGAGCCGCCCCAGGCCGATCTTGACCGCGCCGACCGTCGCGTTGAGCAGCAGCAGCGCCGCACCGAGCGTCAGCAGGGGCCGCAGCGTGTGCTGCCGCCAGGAGCGCCAGCCGAGCCAGCAGGCGACCATGGTGGCGGTGGGGCCGCGCTGGCCGAGCACGACGTAGTAGTCGAGGAACGCATGGATTTCCGGCCATTGCTGATACGGCCGGAAGAGCATGACCTTCCAGTCCAGCGCCACCAGCCAGGAGGAGACCAGCACGGCGACGACGATGGCGACATAGAACGCCAACGTCCCGCCGAAGAGAGCGACACGGTGACGGCTCATCCGCGGCGGGTCTATCTTCGGCGGCTCCGGCTCCCGGTCCAGGCGGGCAAAGATGTCGGTACGCACCCAATCGACGTTACAGCGAGTGAGTGCGCGACCAGGGCGTTCAGGTCTCTTTGTGATGACGATGTGATGTGGGCTATGTCTCGGAAGGGCCTTAATTCCTGACCCTGAGAAGCGTATCGACACGCTTTTGCGTCATTCATTTCGCACTTATTTCGGAAGGGTGCTCGGTGCGGGCGGAAAATCCCAGGAGGTGTCGGTACGAAAACAAACCGCACCACAGAAGGAAGGACGGACGGTGCCCGTCCGGTCACCGAAAGTTCCCGGGTCGGGCCCGGCGATCGCTCCGCGGGCCGGGGCGAGTACCTTCTGTGCCGGGCGCGGAGGTCGTTCGCGCGGGCCGGAGGGGCGAGCGCCACCCGCCGCTGGCGCAGGCCGCACTCCACGGCCCGTCGAGGTATGAGGTGGACCACGTGTGAGTTCTCCGAACTCGCGTACGCTGACGGATCACTCGCCCGTCGATGCCGGGCCCCGAGGGGCGGCGCGTCCGCCGCGTACCCGGCCGGCCCGCCGAGCGCGAGGGACCTTTTGGGAGGTACATGCATGTCCGGGACGACCACAGCCCGAGCCCGGTCACGCCCGGTGGGCGGCGGTGCCAATCGATGGGTCGTCCTCGTCGTCCTCTGCCTCAGCCTGCTGCTCGTGGCGCTCGACGCGACCGTGCTGCACGTCGCGGTCCCCTCCCTCACCGAGGACCTGCGGCCCAGCGCCGTCGATCTGCTGTGGATCGTGGACGCCTACCCGCTGGTCTGTGCCTCGCTGCTGATCCTCTTCGGGACGCTCGGCGACCGGGTCGGCCGCCGCCGCGTCCTGCTGCTCGGTTACGCGCTCTTCGGCATCGCCTCCGGGATCGCCGCGCTGGCCGACACCCCCGGCTTGCTCATAGCGGCGCGCGCCCTGCTCGGCGTCGGCGGGGCGATGATCATGCCCGCCACGCTGTCGATCCTCCGCCAGGTCTTCCCCGACCGCCGTGAGCGGGCCGTGGCGATCGGCGTCTGGTCGGCGGTCGCCGCCGTCGGGGCCGCCACCGGGCCCGTGGTCGGCGGCTTCCTCGTCGAGCACTTCTGGTGGGGCTCGGTCTTCCTGATCAACATCCCGCTGATGGCCCTGGTGCTGCCCGTCGGCCGCCTGCTGCTGCCCGAGTCGCGTGGCGGTGGCGACGGCCCGTGGGACGTGTTCGGCGCACTGATGGCCGCGGCGGGGGTGCTCGGCGTGGTGCTCGGAGTGAAGCGGGCGGGTGCCGGGGAGGGGCTGCTCAGCCCGACCGCGCTGGTCCCGCTGCTCGTCGGGGCGGTGCTGCTCGTCCTGTTCGCGCGCCGCCAGAAGCGGCGAACGCATCCGCTGATCGACATCGGGATGTTCGCCAGGCCCGCCTTCTCCACCGCGGTCGGCTGCATCGTCGTCGCGATGCTGGCCCTGGTCGGGCTGCAGCTGATAGCCGTGCAGTACCTCCAGCTCGTCCTCGGCCTGAGCCCGTTGGAGACCGGTCTGCGGCTGCTGCCGCTCACGTTCGCCGCCATGGCGGCGGGCGCCACCGGCTCGTACACCCTGCACCGCGTCGGGCCGCGCCGGATGGTCGGCTGGGGTTTCGTGCTCACCGCCGCCTCGGTGCTGGTCCTGACCGCGATGGGCCGGCACGACCGGCCCGCCCTGCTGGCCGCGGCCTTCGTCGCACTCGGCTTCGGGCTCCAGACCACGCTCTTCGGGGCGTACGAATCCATGCTCAGCGACGCCCCGGCCGACCGGGCGGGCGGCGCGGCGGCCATCGGCGAGACCTCCTACCAGCTCGGCGCGGGCATGGGCATCGCCTTTCTCGGCAGCGTCATGAACGCCGCCTACGCCCCCGGACTCGCGAAGCTGTCCGACAAGGGCGTCTCCGCCGCCGACAGGGAGGCCGCCGCGCACTCCCTCGGCGAGGCGTACCAGGTGGCCGACAGGATCGGCGGTCCGCTGGGGGAGTCGCTGCGGACCACGGCCTGCGGCTCCTTCATCACGGGACTGCACGTCACGCTGCTGGTCAGTGCGGCCCTCCTGCTGCTCGGGGCACTCGCCGCGCTGCGGCTGCCGCGCAGGACGGAGGATCCGGCCCCGTCCGCCGAGCCGGAGGACACGCCCGCCTCCCCCGTCGGACCGGAGGGCCCGGCCACGGCCCGCCGTGTGACGGAGGGGGCCGGTGCGGGCGAAGGGGTTCCCGAGGCGCGTCAGGCCCTTTGCGAGGGCTCCGCGCGACGTACGCTCCCGGCGCCCGCCCGCCGCAGGCCCGCGGAAGCGACCGGCTCTGGACGGGCGGGGCACTGACCCGTAACGTCGCCTCGACGCCATGACCCACACCGCTGGTTCCGGGTCGGCCGGCCCACGGTGCGGGGAGCGGGACCGGCCGGGTGCGCACCCGGCTCCGTGACACCGCCCGCGCCGTCCGGCCCGGCGACACGCGAGCCGCCCGGAGGCATTCCCCATGTCCACCACCCCGTCCGCGAAGCTCCCGCCCTTCGACCCCGCCGACCCCCTCGGCATCGACGATCTGCTCGGCACCGAGGACCTGGCCATCCGCGACACCGTCCGTGACTGGGCGGCCGACCGGATCCTGCCGCACATCGCCGAGTGGTACGAGAACGGCGAACTGCCCGGCATCCGTGAACTGGCCCGCGAACTCGGCTCGCTCGGCGCCCTCGGGATGTCCCTGAGCGGCTACGGCTGCGCGGGGGCCACCGCCGTCCAGTACGGGCTGGCCTGCCTCGAACTCGAGGCGGCGGACTCGGGGATCCGCTCGCTGGTCTCCGTACAGGGCTCGCTCGCCATGTACGCCATCCACCGCTACGGCTCCGAGGAGCAGCGGCGGCGGTGGCTGCCCGGCATGGCCGCCGGGGAGATCATCGGCTGCTTCGGCCTCACCGAGCCGGACCATGGTTCCGACCCGGCCGGGATGCGGACGTACGCCCGGCGCGAGAGCGGTGGGGACTGGGTGCTCACCGGCCGCAAGATGTGGATCACCAACGGCTCGGTCGCCGGGGTCGCCGTCGTCTGGGCGCGGACCGACGAGGGCGGGCCGGGTGCCGGGATCCGCGGGTTCGTCGTGCCGACCGACGCCCCGGGCTTCTCCGCGCCGGAGATCAGGCACAAGTGGTCCCTGCGCGCCTCGGTCACCAGCGAACTGGTCCTCGACGAGGTGCGGCTGCCGGCCGATGCCGTGCTTCCCGGGGTCACCGGACTGAGCGGCCCGCTCAGTTGTCTCGGCCACGCCCGCTACGGCATCGTCTGGGGCGCCATGGGCGCGGCGCGCGCCAGTTTCGAGGCGGCGCTCGGCTACGCGCGGACGCGGGAGCAGTTCGGCAGGCCCATCGGCGGCTTCCAGCTCACCCAGGCAAAGCTCGCGGACATGGCCGTGGAACTGCACAAGGGGATCCTGCTCGCCCACCACCTCGGGCGGCGGATGGACGCGGGCACGCTCCGCCCGGAGCAGGTCAGTTTCGGGAAGCTCAACAACGTGCGGGAGGCGATCGGGATCTGCCGCACCGCGCGCACGATCCTCGGCGCCAACGGGATCTCGCTGGAATACCCCGTGATGCGCCACGCGACGAATCTGGAGTCGGTGCTCACCTACGAGGGGACCGTGGAGATGCACCAGCTGGTGCTGGGCAAGGCGCTCACCGGGCTCGACGCGTTCCGGTAGGACGGTCGGGGGAGCGCCCTGCTCAGCTCTGGTTGAAGAAGCCGTCGGCCGGCCGGCCGACGGCTTCGCCGCTGAGCACCTGGGTGTCGGCCGGGGTCAGCAGGAAGACGCGGGTGGCCACCCGCTCGATCGAACCGCGCAGCCCGAAGGTCAGCCCGGCGGCGAAGTCCACGACGCGCTTGGCGTCGGTGGGGTCCATGGCCGTGAGGTTGACGATCACCGGCACGCCGTCCCGGAACAGCTCCCCGACCGCCCGGGCGTCCCGGAAGCTGTCCGGGGTGACGGTGGCGATCCGACGGTCCGTCTCCTCGGCCTTCCCGGCGGTCGCCTGCACCCTGGGGTCGGTCACCCACGCCTGACCGGTCCCGGTGTGCGCGACCTCGGCGTACTCGTCGTCGTCGTAGTACCGCTCGTCGTTGTCCTCTACGAGGCCCAGCCAGGCACTCGCCCTGCGCACCGATCCCATGGACGCCTCCTCTCACCGCGGTTCCGTGTTGCTCCGCATCTCTTTCGTATCCCTATGGTCGTCCATGATGCGGATCGTGCGCCAAGTGGATAGTCGGCGCGCAGGGGATTCGTGACGGTACTGGTGCAGAAGATGTGGCGGTTCGTCAGGGTTTGCCCTACATCGATGGTCTGAAAGAAAGAAAATGTGATGCACCGGTCCGTACGGGTGACATGCAGCACGTACGGGTGAACGGATGGCTCGATTACGATGCTCGTCGCGCGGGTGCACGAACCCGGCGCGACAGTGGACGACATTCGGGGGATCGTCGTGTTCGGAATCGTCAGGCCCTGCGCCCATCGCCTGTCCGAGGGGATGAGGACGGAGTGGATGGCCCATCTCTGCGGGCTCTGCCTCGCGCTTCGCGCGGACCACGGGCAGTTCGCCCGCCTCGTCACGAACTACGACGGCCTGATCGTCTCAGTTCTGACGGAGGCTCAGTCCGAGCGCACCACGGGGTGGCGCCGGACAGCGGGGCCCTGTCCGCTGCGCGCCATGCGGACCGCTCCGGTCGCCCGGGGCGAGGGGGCCCGGCTGGCCGCGGCCGTCTCGCTGGTGCTGGCCTCCGCGAAGGTGCGGGACCATGTCGCGGACGGGGACGGCTGGATGAGGCGCCGTCCGGTCGCGGCCGCGGCGCGCCGGGTCGCCGCCGGGTGGGACCGGGCAGGCGCGCGCACCGGCGCGCAACTCGGATTCGACACGGCGCTCCTCGTCGACGCGGTCGACCGGCAGAGCGGCATCGAACTGCTCGCCGGGCCCGGAACGCCGCTGCTGACGGTCACCGAGCCGACCGAGACCGCCACCGCCGCGGCCTTCGCCCACACCGCGGTGCTCGCCGGGCGGCCGGGGAACGCGGAGCCGCTGGCCGAGGCGGGCCGCCTCTTCGGACGCCTGGCGCATCTGCTGGACGCCGTGGAGGACCAGGAAGCTGACGCGGCGTCGGGCTCCTGGAACCCGCTCACCGCGACCGGCACCTCCCGGGACGAGGCCCGGCGGCTGTGCGACGACGCCGTGCGCGGCGTGCGGCTGGCGCTGCGGGACGCCGAGTTCACCGACGGCAGGCTGGCCCATGTGCTGCTGGCCCACGAGCTCCGGCAGTCGGTGGACCGGGCTTTCGGTACCACGACGTGCTCGCACCGGGCGGACGGCGCGGCGCCGTCCGGGAACCTCCGCGGCACGGACACGGACGGGACCGTCCACGGCGTGGCCGAGGACGGGATCGCCGCCGCGCCGGGCACCGGGCCGGCCGGATCATACGGGCCGCCGCCCGGCAACCCGTACGCCCCGAGCCCCGGCAACCCGTACACCCCGGGGCCCGGTGGCCCGCCGCTGCCGCCCGAGCCGCCGCGCGACCGGCGCGGGCTGATCGCGGGCTGCCTGGTGTGGGCGGGGCTGGCCTGCACCTGCCAGATGTGCTGCGGCACGTTCGAGGACCCGTGGACCCATCAGCGCCGTGAGGGGCTGTGCCACCAGTGCGACTGCGGCGACTGCTGCGAAGCGTGCAACTGCTGCAGCGGCTGCGGGGACTGCTGCGAGTCCTGCAGTTGCTGCGACTGCGACTGCAGCTGCTGACGGTCACTCGATCGCGGGCGGGGAGATCCGCGAGGACGCGAGCGCCGACGCCGTGATGCCCCACTTCCGCAGGATCCGGTCGCAGGTGCCGTCCGCCTTCAGGCTGACCGGATGAACACCGGACCGCCGCCCGGCAACACCCTCCCCTTCGCCGCCGAGGCGGGCGAACGCCACCGCGTCGACCGCTGAACCGACGCCCCGTCGTCCCCTTCCGGAACACCGGCCCCGGCGGCTCCGCACGCCGCCGGGCCGGTGCACGGCGGAACGCGCCAGGGGCGGTCGGCCCCCTTGCGTAAGAAGTTGACCCCTTGAATACTCCCGTGCAGCGCTTGTCAGGAACACGGCATGTTTTCGCCTCCGGTGGACCGTCGTGCGAACGACTGCGCCTCACGGGTCCGGCCACCCCACGGGCGGGCCCCCGACTTCCCTCGGGAGGAACGAAAAGTGAGGATCAAGCGCACAACCCCCCACGGCGACATCGTCAGACGCGGCCGGGCCGTCGCCGTCGCAGCGGGCCTCGTCGCCCTCGCGGCCCTGACGGTCCCCAGCGCCCAGGCCGACTCCGCCACCAATTCCGGCGCCGCCCGGCTCGCCGCCGCGAGCGACGCCGTGCTCGAGGCCGACGTGGCGGGCACCGCCTGGAGCGTCGACCCGAAGTCCGGCACCGTGGTGGTCTCCGCGGACAGCACGGTCTCACAGGCCGAGATCAAGCGGATCAAGCAGTCCGCCGGCGCGAACGCGGACGCCCTGCGCATCGAACGCACCCCCGGGAAGCTCACCAAGCTGCTCTCCGGCGGCGACGCGATCTACGCCCCCGGCTGGCGCTGCTCGCTCGGCTTCAACGTCCGCAGCGGCAGTACGTACTACTTCCTGACCGCCGGTCACTGCACCGACGGCAACCCGCCCTGGTACACCAGCTCCTCGCAGACCACCAGCATCGGCCCGACGGTCGGCTCCAGCTTCCCGACCAACGACTACGGCCTCGTGCGCTACGACAACACCTCCGTCCCGCACGACGGCACCGTCGGCAGTGTCGACATCACCGGCGCGGCCGACGCCACGGTGGGCATGTCCGTCACCCGTCGCGGCTCCACCACGGGCACCCACAGCGGATCCGTCACGGGTCTCAACGCCACGGTGAACTACGGCAACGGGGACGTCGTGTACGGCATGATCAAGACCAATGTGTGCGCGGAGCCCGGCGACTCCGGCGGTCCGCTCTACTCCGGTTCCAAGGCGATCGGCCTCACCTCCGGGGGCAGTGGCAACTGCTCCTCGGGCGGTACCACCTACTTCCAGCCGGTCACCGAGGCGCTCAGCGCGTACGGGGTCAGCGTCTACTGACCCCGCCGCTCCTCCCGCACCCCCTGCTGCTCGCGTTCGTCCCGCGAAGGCGAGTACGGCATCTGCTCGGGCGACACCCTGCAGAGAGAGGAAGCCCCTGCCCGAATGCTGGGCGGGGGCTCCCGCTCACCCCGCGCCTTTTGAGAGGATGTGGGGCAGGTCGGTCATGCAGGAGCAAACGGGGGCGGATGCTGTGCCTCCCGGAGGGTGTCCTCCGGGAACCCCCGGCAGACACCCCAGGGGGTTGCGGATCCGTGAATCGCATCGGAGTGACCGGTCATCGCAGCATTCCGCAGGAGGCGCACGCGCATGTGCTGGCGGGCATCCAGACGGTCCTGCGCGGTCTGGAGGGCTCCCTGGAAGCGCTCTCCAGCCTGGCGGTGGGGGCGGACCAGATCTTCGCCGACCTCGCCCTGGCCCGCGGCGCCGAACTGACCGTGGTCGTTCCCAGCGGTGACTACGAGTCCTCCTTCGCCGACGCGGCCGAACTCGCCCGCTACCGGGCCCTCAAGAACCGCGCGGCCCGCGAGGTCCGGCTGGACTTCCCGCACTCCACCGACGAGGCGTACTACGCGGCGGGCGCGTACATCGCCGACCACTGCGACCGGCTGCTCGCCGTGTGGGACGGCAGGCCGGCCCGCGGCCTCGGTGGCACCGGCGACATCGTGACGTACGCCCGCCGTCTGGGCCGCCCGGTCACCGTGATCTGGCGCGAGGGCGTGGAGCGCGGCTGACCGCGGTCCGCGTCCACCCGCCCGTGAGCGATTGACGCCCCCTCACATCTGGTGGCGGGCCAGCCAGTCGGTGTGCTGCGGGGAGACGATGCGCTCGGTCTCGAACACGGCACGCGGCCACTGCCGCTCGGTCAGCGTCGTCTCCATCGCCACCTGCATCGACTCCAGGTCCTGCTCCACCAACGAGTGGGCCGAGATCAGCGGGTGGTGGCGGCGGATCTCGGCCCACGCCAGACAGGCCGCAGCGGCGGCCGACAGGACCCCGGTCAGGGCGAAGGACTGCATGACGGAGAATGTCCGCAACAGGGCGAACAGCAGGGCCAGCGCGGTCAGTACGGCGATCGTGCTCGACCAGAGCAGGGTGGCCCGGCGCGACACCTCCTGGCGCCTGCGGTACCACGTGCGCTGCTCGATCAGCCGGTCGCGCACGTACGTCTCCTTGCGCACGGTGAACGCCTTGTTCCGCAACTCCCGCATGGAATCCGTGATCAGACCGCCCGAGTCCGCCGTCAGGTCGCGGGGATCGGTCCAGCCCACCTTGCACAGCTCCTGAAGCCCCTCCTCGAGGCGGTTCGCGAACACCGCCTCGGGATGCGGCGTACTGGTGTCGAAGGGGGCGCCGTGCACCGAGTAGCGCCAGCACATCGACTTGATGAACTCCGCGGCCGAGCGGTTGAGCTGCCATTGCGACTTCGCCCTGCGCCGGGTGGCGAGGTAGGTCGTGATCAGCACGCCCGTGTAGGACAGCACGCCGATGGCGTCGACGAGTTGGAAGGTGCCGCCCAGCTCGGCGCGCCAGGGCAGGGCCGCCGGCACCGTGCCCAGGACCAGCAGGATCAGCTGGACGCGGGTGGTGTTCACCGCCTCCCGCTGGCTCGCGACGGCGATCGCGTCCGTGTGGTGGAAGAGCTCCGGCAGGTCAGCGTTCCTGAACACCATGCTCTGGAGCGGTCCGGGAATCGCCGTCATGTTCACTCCCCGTCTGAGGTGATGGAGGCGTTCTGCGGTGGTGGAGGCATGAGGGTAAGTGGCGTCACCGGGCGCGGCAACGGCCCCGGCCGCGCAACGGCTGTTTTCGGTCCCGCCCGGCCGATTCCGGCCCCGTCGCGCCCCGTTCCCGTCCGCCGCACCCTTCTCGTGCGCCCCGAAGCGTTGTGGGAAGGGCGGTCAACTGGCAATATTTTAAGGTCAGTTACCACTGATGCACCTCTCGGTTTCCGTTGTCGCGGGGGAGAAGTCGAGAATGAGTCAGGCAGGCCGTCAGGGCGCGGATCCGGGGTCCGACGCCCAGCGACGGATCCGCAGGAGCCCCTTGCTGTTCGCCTTGCCGATGGCCCTTCTCCTCCTGCTGGTCGCCGTGCTCGGCTGGGAGACCGTCCGTGCCAACGTCTCGGCCGGGGCGCGGACCGAGTGGCCGTGGCGTCTGCAACTGCTCGACGGGGAGGCGCTGGGCAGCCTGCTCGCCGTCGCGGCGGGAGCCGTGCTGGCCCGCGCGCAGTACGCCCGCACGGTGCGGCCGTACCTGGGCTGGCGGGCCGCCTGGGTGACCGGCGAGATCACGCGGGACGTGCCCGCGTGGCGGGTCGGGGTCATGAACGGCGGCCAGCACCTCGCCGTCGTCGAATCCTGGGACTGCAGGGTGGTGATGAGGGGCGCGCGGGACCTCCCGGACGCGCCGTGGGGCAGCGTCCCCGCCGCCTGCGACGAGCTGGCAGGGGCCGGCCTGGTGGCCGGTGAGGACTTCCGGCTCATCGACTTCGGGGCGGGGTTCCCCCTGGTGGGGGCGGGAAGCCACGAGACGGTGCTGGTGGGGGCGTTCTCGGAGAACTTCGTCGGCCGGGTCGAGTCCGTGTACGTGCGCGCCAGGATCACGGACGTCGTGGGCGACACCCACGAGCGGATCATGGACTGCATGAAGGGCGTACGGGCGACCGAACCCCCACCGGCCGACGGGACGCCCCGCCGGCTGTGACGGAGAGCCGCCCGCCGTGCGAAGGCACTCCCCGCCGGCCGTCCGCACGACCGGTGGCGCGACGGTCGCCGAGCCCGGATGCGCGGGCCCGCGCGCACCTCTTCCACCGGCGCATTTCTCCCGGTCGCGGGCGCCCGCGCGGGTGCTTCCCGTGACGCCTGATGCGTTCTGTATGCCACTCGCGTGACGAGTGGATCTCCGCGGTTGCCAAGCCCGTTGAGGGGAGTAAAGTCGTTTCGCCGGGCACTGTGATGATGCGGAAACCGGCTGCTTTGTTCATGATCCGGAACACACCCCTCAAGGATGGCCGTGAAGACCTCAGAATCCCCTCGTGCCTTCGCTGTCGCGAAGAAGGGCCGCATGTCGCTCGCCGAGATCGACACCCGCGGCGCAGAAGCCAACCGGAAGCTCGGCCGCGTGTTCTCGGCCCCCGCAGACCGCCACACCCAGGCGTCCACCTTCAGTTCCGCGCTCTGATTCGCGCCGCATGCTGGCTAGACTGAGGGAATGACAGGACCCCTGGTCCCATTCCGCGAATTCGTGCTCAAAGTGCACAGCAGGTGCGATCTTGCCTGCGACCATTGCTACGTCTACGAACATGCAGATCAGAGTTGGCGTACCCGCCCCAGAACAATCTCTGACGAAGTCATCTTCCGGACAGCTCAGCGCCTGGCCGAGCATGCCTCAGCGCATGCGTTGCCCTCCGTGTCAGTGATCCTGCACGGAGGGGAGCCCCTACTGGCGGGCCCCGCCCGATTGCGCCGCGTCTGCGAAGCGCTCACCTCCGCCTTCGAGGGCGTCGCGGAGCTCGACCTCCGCATCCACACCAACGGGACCCAGCTCAGCCCGCGTTATCTCGACCTCTTCGACGAGTTCGGCGTCAGGGTCGGCATCTCCCTCGACGGCGACCGCGCCGCCAACGACCGGCACCGCCGCTACGCCGACGGACGCAGCAGCCACCCCCTGGTCCTCAAGGCCGTCGAACTGCTGCGGCAGGAGCGTTACCGGCACCTCAACCTCGGCCTGCTGTGCACCGTCGACATCCGCAACGACCCGCACGCGGTCCTGGACGCGCTCGTCGAACTCGAACCGCCGCTCATCGACTTCCTGCTGCCGCATGCGACATGGGACCAGCCGCCGCTCCGCCCGGACGGATCGCCCACGGCCTACGCCGACTGGCTCCTCGCGGTCTTCGACCGCTGGGAGGAGCGGGGGCGTCCGGCACCGGTGCGCATGTTCTCCTCGGTGTTCTCCACCCTGAGCGGGGGGCCCAGCCTCACCGAGTCCCTGGGGCTCGCCCCCACCGACCTCGTCGTGGTGGAGACCGACGGCCGGCTGGAACAGGTCGACTCGCTCAAGAGCGCCTACGAGGGCGCGGCCGCCACCGGATTCGACGTCTTCGGCCACACCTTCGACGAGGTGGCCGCCCATCCCGGGGTACGCGCCCGCCAGCTCGGGCTGGCCGGCGTCGGCGAGACCTGCCGGCGCTGCCCGGTCGTGCGGTCGTGCGGAGGCGGTCTCTACACCCATCGCTACGATCCCACGGGGCCGGACGGCGCCTTCGACAACCCGTCCGTGTACTGCGCCGACCTGGAGGCCCTGGTGCGCGGCATCGAGGCGCGCACGGCGGAGTCCCTCGTCGCGCCCGCGGTGACCGACACCGTCGAGCTGGCCGCCGCCCAGCAGGACCTCACCCGCACCCTCCTCGCCCGGTTGAACGCCGACATCGGGCGGCGCGGCGGCGAGGAGTGGGCGACCGCCTGGGAGCTGGCCGCCGCCGTCGAGGAGTCCGAGGAGGGCGCCCGCGGCCTGGACGAGGTGCTGGCCCTGCCGTACACCCGTAGCTGGCTGCTCCACGCGCTGGAGCTGGTCCACGAGCGCCGCGGGGCCGTACGGGTGGCGCGACGGCTCCCGGCGTACCTCGCGTCGGCCGTCGTGCGGGCCGGACTGGATCTGCCCGTACGGGTGCGGTTCTCGGACGGCCGTCTCTTCCTGCCCGGCCTCGGCGAGGCGCGGGTCGGGGCTGTGGGGGAGTGCGGCACGGCCCTGGTGCGGGGCACCGGGGACGGCTTCGTCGTGCGGCACGAGGGTGCCGGTACGGACGTCGTGCGGCTGCGGGAGGCGACGCCCGCATGGCGGCCGCTGCGCCGGTCGGCGGCACCCGGCCCGGTGCCGGAACCGTGCCCCGGTCCGGTGTCCGCGTTTGTGTCCGGCCTGGTGCTCGACGACCTCGACCCGTTCCGCGACTGCTTCCCCACGCCCGCCGCGCCCGCGCTCGACGACCGTGCCGCCGCCGCCCTGGCGGCCAGGATCGACGAGGCGTGGGCGGTGATCGGGTCGAAGGCGCCCGGACGCGTCCGGGAGATGGCGGGTTTCCTCACCACCCTCACCCCGCTGACCGGGCTGGGCCCTTCGGAGTGCTCCGTCGGACGGCACGGACAGGGCGCTCTCGGGATCCCCGTGGACGGCGGCCCCGAGGAGCTGGCGTCCGGACTGCTCCGTGGTTTCCGGCGAGCCGAATTGCGGGCGCTTCGCGATGTCACGGATCTTTACGCGGCAGACGGCTCCTGGGACCATCGAATGCCCTGGCAGGAAGAGCCCGTTCCATTTTCCCGGTTGCTGTCCGACACCTATGAACGGATCGCATTGGGGGCTTTCGGGTCACGATGGCTGGAAGGCGTACCGGAGGCACTTGACACGCTGGAGAGAGCCGCCGAACTGACCGTTCACGGGAAACGGCTGTTGGACCTGATGCGAAAAGAGATCTGAGGGAATTCGAAGTCGATATTCCGTTTGAGTCGGGACGTCTGAGCAACGCCGGTACACACGGGACAAGTGGGAGAAAGGGTCGCAGACCGAATTCGATCAAGGAAAAGATCGAATGAATCCGGGAACCTATGACCGGAAACCGGCGTTGAATGACCGAACGCCATGGGGGTGGAGCAACGTCCGCTCCGGAATGATGAATTCGCTCGCATTCATCTCTCTCCTCGGATGCGGGTGCTCACACAGGACGGGGGTCGTGTGCACGCAACAACGCAACAGCGAGCGGCGGACCATCGGCCGTACTTCTTCTTGAGCTATGCCCATACACCGGGGTACGGCCGTGGAACCGACCCCGACATGTGGGTCGAGCGGCTCTTCCAGGATCTCTGCGGCCATGTGATGGCCATGACCGATCTGCCCGCCGGCGCGTCCGCCGGGTTCATCGACCGGGAGATAGGCGCCGGCGAGGGCTGGTCTGAGCGACTGGGCGAAGTCCTCGCCACCTGCCGGGTGTTCGTTCCGCTGTTCTCGCCGCGCTATTTCGCCAGCGAGATGTGCGGCAAGGAGTGGTACGCCTTCGCGCAGCGCGCCATTCACCATCGAGCCCGCTCCAACCAGCGCGCCGAGGCGATCGTCCCGGCGCTCTGGGTCCCGGTGCCGCCGAGTCAACTCCCGGGCCCCGCCGAGCGGTTGCAGTTCAATCACCGCGATTTCGGCGACCGCTACGTCAGCGACGGGCTGTACGGACTCATCAAACTCCGGCTTTTCGCCGAGGAGTACGAGCGCGCGGTGTACGAACTCGCCAAGCGCATAGTCAACGTGGCGGACACCATTCGGCTCGGCACCGGGCGCCCCGTGGACTATCGCATGGCCCCCAGCGCCTTCGGCCCGCCCAACAGCACGGTCGCCCCCCGTCCGATGCAGGTGACGATAGCGGCGCCCACCCGGCACGACCTGCCCGAGGGGCGCAGTGCCGACTACTACGGCGACACCCCGCAGGACTGGAACCCCTACCACCCGTCCTCGGTGCGCCCCCTGGCCTATGTCGCCGAGGACCTGGTCCGTTCCCTCAACTACCAGGCCACCATCTCCTCGTTCGACGAGGAGTCCGGGCACCCGGAGGGCAAGCAGGCACCCAGCCGGCCGGAGATCCTGCTCGTCGACCGCTGGGCCCTCCAGGACGAGGACAGGCGTAGGCGGCTCGCCGCCTTCGACGCCGAGAACCGTCCCTGGGTGACGATGGTCGTGCCGTGGAACCGGGAGGACCAGGAGAGCCGGGCGGCCGAGGCGGAGCTGACCGAGAAGCTCGAACGGACCATGCCGACCAAGATGCGCCAGGGCCGGGCCTTCTGCCGGGCCGCCGCCAAGGGCGTACCCAGCATGGAGGCGTTCGGGCAGATCCTGCCGCAGGTGGTGGAGGTGGCGGCCCAGCAGTACCTGCGGCACGCGGCGGTCTACCCGCCCGCCGCCGGTGGCGGACAGACCGAACGGACACGCCTGATGGGGCCGATGGCGCAGACGAACTACATCCCCGAGACACACGACCCTGCGACGGATGCGGAGGACACGGATGACGGCCGGTCGTGACGGGCGCATCGTCACCTTCTACTCGTACAAGGGCGGCACCGGGCGCACCATGGCCCTGGCCAACACCGCCTGGATACTCGCCGCCAACGGACAACGGGTACTGGCCGTCGACTGGGACCTGGAGGCACCCGGGCTCCACCGGTTCTTCCACCCGTTCCTCGACCCCTCGACACTCGGCGCCACCACCGGTGTCATCGACCTGATCACCGAGTACGCGTGGGCCGCGACCAGTCCCGCCCAGCGTGCCGACGACTGGCACCGCGACTACGCCCGCATCCAGCCGCACGCGGTGTCCCTCGCACCCGAGTCGCTCGGCTGGGAGTTCCCGCACGGAGGCACCCTCGACTTCGTCTCCGCGGGGCGCCAGAACCGCGAGTACTCCGCGACCGTCTCCACCTTCGACTGGGACAACTTCTACGACCGGCTCGGCGGCGGCCACTTCTTCGATGCCCTGCGCGACGACATGAAGGCCAACTACGACTACGTCCTCATCGACAGCCGGACCGGCCTCAGCGACATCGCCGACATCTGCACCGTCCACCTGCCCGACGTCCTCGTCGACTGCTTCACCCTCAGCGACCAGTCCATCGACGGCGCCGCCTCCGTCGCCCGGCAGATCTCCGAGCGCTACACCGGCCGCCCCATCGCCATCTATCCCGTCCCGATGCGCATCGACGAGGGCGAGAAGGAGAAGGCCGACGCCGGACGGGCCCTGGCCCGGCTGAAGTTCGACCGGCTGCCGCGCGATCTGTCCGGGGACGAACTCACCGCCTACTGGGGCGCGGTGGAGATCCCCTACCGCCCCTACTACGCGTACGAGGAGACCCTCGCCACCTTCGGCGACGAGGCCGGCCTCACCAACTCGCTGCTCTCCGCCTTTGAACGGCTCACCGCCGTCATCACCGACCGCCGGATCACCTCGATGCCGCCGGTCGCCGAGGAGGTGCGGCTGCGCATCCGGGACGCGTTCACCCGGCGCAGGCCGGCCCTGCCCGCCGATCTCTTCCTCAACTACGTGGCAGAGAACCGGATGTGGGCCGACTGGGTCGAGTCCGTGCTCACCCGGGCCGGGTTCCGGGTCGTGCCGCGCGACGTGTCGGCGGAGCGGGAGACTCCCGAATCCGCGTTCTCCGCGGAGACCGCGACCCGTACCGTCGTGCTGCTGTCCAACGCGTACCTCAAGTCGCAGCGCGCGGTGAGGTTCTGGGAACGGACCGTGGCGGAGGATCCCGGCGGCGGCCGGCGCCAGCTGCTGTCGTTCAGGGTCGGGGACGTACGGCTGACCGCCCAGTACCTCGACCGCAACCCGGTCGACCTCTTCCGGCTGGACGAGGTGCACGCCACCGCCGCCCTGCTGCGCGCCCTGGACCGGCCGGTGCAGCTCACCGACGGGGTGGCACCCGGACCGCGCTTCCCCGGCACCGTCCCCAGGATCTGGAACGCGCCCCCGCGCAACCCCGGCTTCACCGGCCGCTCCACGGTCCTGGAGCGGATGCGCGACCAGCTCGGCGGCGGCATGGCCGTCGTCCTGCCCCAGCCGCAGACCCTGTACGGCCTCGGCGGCGTCGGCAAGACCCAGGTGGCCCTGGAATACGTGCACCGCTTCATGGCCGACTACGACCTGGTCTGGTGGATATCGTCGGAGCAGATCGACGACGTGGTGGCCTCGCTCGCGGAGCTGGCCGTGCAGATCGGCGCCCAGGGCGGCGACGACATGGCCGCCGCCTCCCGGGAGGCGGTGGACCTGCTGCGGCGCGGTGTGCCCACCGAGCGCTGGCTGCTGGTCTTCGACAACGCCGACGACCCCGAGCGGCTCAGGCGGTACTTCCCGCAGGGCGGCTCCGGACACATCCTGGTCACCTCGCGGAACCAGTCGTGGTCGCAGCACGGCGACGCGCTGCCCGTCGACGTGTTCCTGCGCGAGGAGTCCATCGAGCACCTCCAGCGCCGGGCGCCGGGACTGAGCGCCGAGGACGCCGACCAGGTGGCCACCGCGGTCGGTGACCTGCCGCTCGCCGTCGAGCAGGCGGCGGCGTGGATCGCCGAGACCGCCACCCCGATCGACACGTATCTGGAACAGCTGGCCCAGCAGGCCCCCGAGGTCCTGGCGCTCAACCAGCCGGACGGCTACCCGCAGCCGGTCGCCGCGACCTGGAACATCTCCATCGAACGGCTCAAGGAGCGCTCGCCCGCCGCGGTGCGGCTGCTCCAGCTCTGCGCCTTCTTCGCCCCGGAGCCGATCTCGGGCAATCTCCTCTACAGCAAGGAGATGATCGAGGCACTGAAGCCGTACGATGCCGCGCTCCAGGAGAAGCTGGTGCTGGGCCGGGTCATCCGGGAGATCGGCCGGTTCGCCCTCGCCAAGGTCGACCAGGTGTCCAACTCCATCCAGGTGCACCGTCTCGTCCAGGCCGTCATCCGGGCACAGCTCAGCGAGGAGGAGCAGCGGGACGCCCGGCACGCCGTCCACCGCATTCTCGCGGGTGCCCGGCCCGATGACGACGAACCCATCGACAACCCCTCGACCTGGCCGCAGTTCGCGACCATCTGGCCGCACCTCGCCCCCTCCGACGCCCGCAACTGCAAGGAGCCCGAGGCCCGCAGGCTGCTGATCGACCGGGTCCGCTACCTCTGGAAGCGCGGTGAGTTCAGGACGGCGGGAGCGCTCTGCGAGGAGCTGCGCGCCATCTGGAAGGAGACCTTGGGCGAGCGGGACATCCAGTACCTCTACCTGTGCTTCCACCTCGCCAACATCTACCGCTCGCGCGGCCGTTACGTGGAGGCGCGGGAGCTGGACGAGATCACCCTGTCGGTGCAGCAGGAGGTCCTGGGCCCGGAGCATCCGCACACGTACATGAGCACCAGCAGCCTGGCGACGGACCTGGGCACGCTCGGCGAGTACACCAGGGCGATCGAGCTGGCGACCGAGGCCACCGAGGGGTTCAACCAGATCTTCCACGAATCGCACCCCAGGACCCTGGCGGCGGCGAACAACCTGGCGTTCACCCTGCGGTCCATCGGACAGTACGCGCGGGCCCGGGAGATCGACCAGGACGTCTTCGACCGGAGGGTCGAGGTCCTGGGGGCGGAGCATCCCTACAGCCTGTCCTCGGCCATGAACCTGGCGCGTGATCTGCGCGATGTCGGACGGTACGAGGACTCCGTCAACATCCTCAGCCGTACGTACGACAGCTACAAGGCCACGCTCGGGCGCGCCTTCCCCGGCACGCTGAGCGCCGCGAAGAGCCTGGCGGTCTCGCTGCGCAGGGCGGGCAGACTGGAGGATGCCCGCCGGCTCACGGTGGCCACCCTCGCCCGCTACCGGGCCAAGTACACGGCCGCCAACCCGGAATGGCTCGCCTGCGACCTCAACCTGGCGGCCGACCTGTACGCGGCCGGCGAGACCACCGAGGCCAGGGAGACCGCGCAGCAGGTCGTCGACCAGTACATGAAGGTGCCGGGGGAGAAGCACCCGTACACCCTGGCCGCCCTGAACAACCTCGCCGTCTACCACCTGGGGGTCGGCGCGGTGGAGGAGTCGGAGCAGGTGCTGACCCGGGTGGTCGCGGCGATGCGGGGGGTGTACGGACAGGAGCACCCCAACACCCTGTTCTGCGTCATGAACCTCGCCAACGCGACCGCCGAACTGGGCGATCTGGAGATCGTGCTGAAGACCGAGCGGAGACTCGCCGGGCAGCTCAGGCATGTGCTCGGGGCGCACCACCCGGAGACCCTGGCCATGATGTCGAACATGGCGGTCACGCTCGACGCGATGGGGCGCGCGGAGGAGGCGGCGCTCCTGCGGGCGGAGACGGGCGACGAGCTGGCCCGGCAACTCGGCGAGGACCATCCGATGACCCGGATCGCGCGGGACGAGCGCCGGTTCGAACGCGAGCTGGAACCGATGCAGGTGTGAGCCGTCCGGGGGTGTCCGGCGCCCGTCGGACACTCCCGGGGCTCCGCCTCAATCCGTGACCGGCTCCAGCAGCCAGTTGAGGATCCGGGGCAGGGCGTGCAGGGCGTCGAAGTGTGCGGCGGCCGGTTCCACCACGACGGTCGAGTTCGGGATGCGCTCGGCCAGCCAGCGGGAGTGGCCCACCGGCGTGAACACGTCCTTCTCGCCGTGCCACAACATCACCGGACCGGGGATGTCGGCGGGATCGAAACCCCACGGCCGGCTGAACGCGATCGCGTCGTCGATCCATCCCCACGCCGAAGTGCGCAGCGCCTCACGGTAGTTGCGCAGCAGCATGCTGCGGACCCCGGCGTCGTTGACCACCATCCGGTCGGAGTCGGTCAGCTCCCGGCGCAGGTCGTCGATGAGCCGGACCGGGTTCTTCCTGATCACCGCGGACCGCGAGATGAACGACTCCGCGAGCCCGTCGGGATCGGTCGCCGCGGTGGAGTACGCCAGCACGTTGGATGCGGCCATCCCCTCGAACCAGTCGAGTCCGTCGGCGCCCCAGGGAGCCAGCCCGACCAGCGCGGCGGTACGGGTCACCCGCTCGGGCATCAGCGCGGCACAGGCCAGCGCGTGCGGAGCGCCCCCGGACCGGCCCACCACGGCGAACCGTTCGAGCCCGAGGTGGTCCGCGATGGCCCGTACGTCCTGCACGGCATCGGCGACGCAGCGGCCCGGCAGCCGGTCGGAGCTCCCGTAGCCCGGCCGGTCGTAGGCGATCAGTTGTGTCTTGCGCTGATACAGCACCATGCCGCGCGGAGCCGGACCGAGCCTGCTGCCGGGCATCCCGTGCAGCAGGAAGACCGGTCTGCCGTGCGGATCACCCAGGCGCTCCACCATCAGATGCCGCCCGTCCTTCGCGTGCACCCGGCTTCGCACTCCGTGCCTCCTCCGTGTGGTGCGGGCACGGCGTGCCCGGCTTCCCGCCCCGAATTGATGATGGCTCATCAGAGCCCTTACCGGGACGGCGTGTTGGGAAACGAGGGAGGTCTTGGGGGAGCGCGTTCGCCGTATTGCCGGTGCCTCGCCGGGCTAACCGCGGGCGAACGTGACGAATGCCGCCCATTCGCCCCGTTCGACCCGGAGCACGGGTCCGGCGCCCGCCGCCTTCGAGTCACGTACGCACACGGTGTTGTGGTCGACGGCCACCTCTACGCAGTCGCCGCCGCCCGATCCGCTGTAGCTGCTCTTGAACCAGCGCAGCTCGTCGGTGTTCTCGATTACCTGCTCCACGCTCATGTCTCTCCCAGCAGCTGTTCGATGAGCCGAGCAGTCCCTTCGACATTCAGGGCCTGCGACCGAAGCTTGCCATACCGCAAACCGAACGTGCTGACCTCTGCCGGATCACTGACGACACTGCCGATCTCCTGGGATTCGATGTATCCGAGACGGCGTAGTTGCTTCGTCTCCATCAGTACGAAGGGCCCGTCGAGACCCACGTGGAACCCGTTTCCGGCAGGCATGACCTGGATCTCGACGTTGTGCAACATTCCGACTTCAAGAAGGTGTTGCCACTGTCCACGCATCAGCGCGGCGCCGCCCACGGGGTTGCGCAATGCCTCCTCGCCGATGATGAAGGAGAGCTCCGCCATGGGGTCCCGAGTCAGCAGCTTCTGCCTGCTCAGGCGGGCCTCCGTATGCTGATCGATGACGTCCGTGCTGAGCGGTGGGCAATGAGAGGCGAACAGGGCTCGTGCGTACGGCTCCGTCTGCAACAAGCCCGGTACCAGCAGCGGATCGTAGGAGAACCGGCTCATCGCCTCCGCTTCGATGAGCGCGAAGTTGCGGAAGAACCGTGGGAGCTTCGCTCGGTCCACGTCGGCCTGAAGGACCTGCAACAGCCCGCCCGAGGCGAGAGTCTGGTCCGCCGCTACGGTGAATGCCTCCTTCGCGGCGCGTCGCCCCTGCTCGACGGAGGCGACCTGTTCCTGGGAGTAGCCGATGGCATCGCCGAGCGCCTGCTGGTTCATCCCGGCCTGTTTACGCAGGTGCTGGAGGAGTTTGCCGTAGGCCACCCACACCCCCGGCAGGTCGCTTTCCTCCTTCGTCTTCGCTGCACGGCTGTTGCGTACGTCGCGCATGGCCGTCACCACTCCTTCCGTCACCGTTCCGCCGGTCCCAGGCACCTGTAGCGTTCCTCAACTCCACTACGGCTGGGAAAGGTTCAACGGGGCAGCCATTTCCGGAGATACGGTGACCGTCCCGTACTGCACCCGTACAGGACTCGTACAAATCGGGGTGCGACCTCCACGACGTGTCCGTACCGCCGACGTCTCGTACGGCCGTCGTACCTGGTCAGCGGGTGATCACCCGCTCACGATGGTCCGGTGACGCAACATGCAAACACCCATGAACCAAGCACGTCCACGGCCGAGTTCAGGATCCAGCTGAGCAGCACCAGGCGCGGCGCACGGCTGGCGCGCACTCTCGCCGTGCAGCAGCTCACCGAGTGGTGGGGCGTTCCGCACGATTCCGAACCGGTCCGGACCGTCGCCCTGGTCACGGCCGAGTTGGCGTCCAACGCCATCACCCACGGACGCCTGCCGGGGCGCGACTTCCGGTTGATGCTCCGTCTCCTGCCTCAAGCCATCCGCATCGAGGTGACGGACACCCGCCCGGACCACCTCCCGCCCCAGTCACCACCCGGCCCCGTACCCACCGACGCCGACTCGGGTCGCGGTCTTCTTCTGATCGGCGCCTACGCGAACCGGTGGGGCTGCACCGTGCGCGACGGCCTCACCAAGACCGTCTGGGCGGAAGTGGCGCTCCCGGGGAGCTGAGCCCGGCCCGGCAGCCGGGCCGTCCGTGGGGCGCCCGGGGTCAGACGGCGGGCGTCGACTCCAGGTGGTACGTCGTGTCGACCCAGAAACCGTTCGTGGCCCTGGCCCTGATCTCCAGCACGTACTGTCCGGGGAGCAGGGGCGCGACGCCTCCCCAGAGGCCCCACGTGTAGCGCTGGGTCGACTCCGTCCTGAACGACGCGGTGAACTCGCGCAGCGGCAGCGGAACGCCGTTCAGCGACGCGCTGGCCTCCACGACGGTCATGGACAGGGGCACCCTGGAGTACGACCTGGGGTGCTGCATGTTGAGCACGGGAAAGAACAGCGGCCGGTCCGAGGGGGCCGCACAGCGCCGCACCACCCGGCCGCCGTACGTGCCGGCGAGGAACCAGAGGTCGTCCGGCTGGTTCCAGTCGGCGTGCTCGCCCGTCGTGTCCTTGACGGGATCGCGGTCGTCGGGGGCGGACAGGGCCCACGTCCACCACCGGCCCGAGAGCTCCCCGCCCTCCGCGTCGCTCAGCTTCCAGGTGCCGTCCGCCGACCCCGTACCACTCATGACACACCCCTCCCACGTGCGGCCCCTCGCCCCGGGGCCTGCTCCGAACAAGCGGACAGTACTCCGGGGCGCAGGCCCGGCGAGCGGCGGGCGCGGTGTTTACGGATCAGTCCTCGACCACCGAGCCGAACGGCGGCGGGGCGTCGGCGATGTCCTGCGGGGTGCGGCGCATGGCGATCAGGAAGGTGACGAGGGTGCCCACCGCCGCCCAGGCGGACAGCACCAGCAGCGGCCCGCTGATCGCGTTGCCCTTGAAGTAGGCGATCGAGCGGGCCACCCAGGTACCGGCTCCGGGCGGCAGCGCGGGGCCGATCGCCCGCCAGAAGTCCGGGAGCATCGGCAGCGGGAAGGCGCCGCCGGCGCTCGGGTTGCCCGCGATCACCACGATCAGGACGGCCAGGCCGATGCCGACGATGCCGGTGAGGGCCTGGAGGGCGAGGGTGAGCATGCCGACCGCGAAGACGGTCAGCGCTCCCAGCCCCGACAGGCCCCAGAAGCTTCCGGGCAGGGCGCCGAGAATCGGGCCGATGATGAGCGCGCCGCCGATTCCGCCCAGTACGGAGTAGAGCGCCATGACGCCGGTCCGGATCAGTGCGCGCTGCCGGTTGGCGGGTTTGGCGCCGGCGCTGATCGCCAGGATCGAGGCGCAGAGATAACCGCCCACGCACCAGCCCACCACCAGGTAGAAGGACGAGATCCCGTTGAAGTCCTGGTCGGAGGCGGGGGCCAGGTCCACGGACCGCACCGTGCGCTGCTGGGCCTGCTCCACCTTGGTCAGGGTCTTGGTCAGGGTGTCGGCCATGGCGGTGCCGCCGCCGGAGGCGACGAGGACGGTGTCGGTGGTGCCGGTGGGGTCGACGATCAGGGCGCCGTCGATCTCGCGGTTCAGGATCCGCTCGCGGGCGGTGGCCTCGTCGGCGACCGCACGGGGGTCCAGCGGGCCGCCCGGGAGGTTCTTCAGCTCGGTCAGGAGCTGTGCGGACATCTGCTGGGGAGCGACGACCCCGAAGGGGATCTCCGTCGGCTTCGGCTTGTGCAGGGCCCCGACGTAGGAGGCGATGAACAGGAGTTGCAGTGCGAGTACACCGATGACGAGCACTGCGGCTCGTGGAGTGACGGCGTTCTTCACCTCGTCGACGAAAGTCATGTCCTCACAATCCGGGGTATCGGCTGTTAGTACAGGAAAAGTAGGCCAAACGGTTGAACGGTACACGGATGTGGGTGCGGGTGCGCCCTGTCGCCGCTCGCGTGTCCCTCGATTGTCGTACGAATGTTCGAAAAGTGGTTTATGGTGGAAGCGAGGGGTGGTGGTGAGTACGGATCGGTCCAGGAGGTGCGGATGCCCGGGTTCACGCATCTGCGTACCGTTTCCGGGTTCTCCCTGCGGTACGGGGCCTCGCACCCGGAGCGGCTGGTGGAGCGCGCCGCGGAGCGGGGGATGGACGCGCTCGCGCTGACCGACCGCGACACGCTCGCGGGAACGGTCCGTTTCGCCAAGGCGTGCGAGCGGGCCGGGGTGCGGCCGATCTTCGGGACGGAGCTCGCGGTGGGGGCCGCGACGGGGACCGTGAAGGCGGAGCGTGCGAGAGAGGGTGGCGGTGCGCATCAGCTGCGGACCCCCGCCCGGGGTGGTGCCTTTGTCGACGAATCGGCCCCCCGGGTCACCTTTCTCGCCCGGGACGGCGCGCGGGGATGGGCGGAACTGTGCCGCCTCGTCACCGCCGCGCACGCCGGGGCCGGGGGCGTGTACGCCGGAGCCGGAGACGCCGCGT
The DNA here is from genome assembly GCF_042892615.1 of Streptomyces sp. NPDC001750. Lineage (NCBI taxonomy): Bacteria > Bacillati > Actinomycetota > Actinomycetes > Kitasatosporales > Streptomycetaceae > Streptomyces > Streptomyces sp. NPDC001750. The sequence goes on from NZ_JBIAUE010000006.1 coordinate 57,233, forward strand.
ACGCCGGTACCGGGCCCGCTCGCGCAGGGCGTAGGGGCGCCGCGCACGCCGGTGCCGGACCTGCTTCCGGGGCGCGCGCGGGCGTGAGGACGGGCGCGAGGCCGGGGCAGCCCCTGCTCGACCGGTCCGCGCTGCCCGGCGAAGGGCTCGTCGTACTGCTCGGCCCCGCCTCCGACGTCGGCAGGGCGCTGGCCGCCGGCCGTCCGGACCGGGCCGCCGCACTGCTCGCCGCCTGGCGGGAGATCCACGGCGACGCCCTGCGCCTCGAAGCCGTCCACCACGGGCGCGAGGGCACCGGCCCCGGATCGCTGCGGCTCGCCGCCCGTACCGTCGGCTTCGCCGCCGAGCAGGGGGTGCGGGCCGTGCTGACCAACGCCGTCCGGTACGCCGATCCCGGGCAGGGGCCGGTCGCCGACGTGCTCGACGCGGCTCGCCTGCTGGTGCCCGTCGATCCCCGCCGCGCCCCGCTGGACAGCGGCGAGCGCTGGCTGAAGGGCGCCCGCGCGATGGCCGAGACGGCCGAACGGATCGCCTCCGCCGCCGGTCTCGGCCAGGGTGCCGGGGCGCGGCTGCTCGCGGAGACCCGGCACACCGCCGAGGCCTGCGTCGTCGACCCCCGGAGCGATCTCGGCCTCGGCACCGTCCACTTCCCCGAACCGCACCTCGTCGGCGCCGCCCACCGCACCGCCCAGCGGGTGCTGGCCTCCCGCGCCGCCGCCGGAATGGTGCTGCGCGGCTACGACCGCAGGCGCGACTACTGGGAGCGGATGCGCCGGGAACTGGACATCATCGCCCACCACGGCTTCGCCTCCTACTTCCTGACGGTGGCTCAAGTCGTCGACGACGTGCGGGCGATGAACGTACGAGTGGCCGCCCGGGGATCCGGCGCGGGTTCCCTCGTCAACCATCTCCTCGGGATCGCGCACGCCGACCCGGTCGAGAACGGGCTGCTGATGGAGCGCTTCCTCTCCAAGCGCCGCGCCGTGCTGCCCGACATCGACATCGACGTCGAGTCCGCCCGCCGGCTCGACGTGTACCGCGCGATCATCGGACGCTTCGGCGCCGAACGGGTCGCGACCGTCGCCATGCCCGAGACCTACCGGGTGCGCCACGCCATCCGGGACGTCGGCGCCGCGCTCTCCATGGACCCGGCCGAGATCGACCGGCTCGCCAAGGCGTTCCCGCACATCCGGGCCCGTGACGCCCGCGCGGCCATGGCGGAACTGCCCGAACTGCGCGACGTGGCACGGGAGAAGGACCGCCACGGCCGACTCTGGGAACTGGTCGAGGCGCTGGACGCCCTGCCCCGCGGCATCGCCATGCATCCGTGCGGGGTGCTCCTCTCGGACGCCTCCCTACCGCATCGGGTGCCCGTCGTGCCCACGAGCGGGGAGCACTTCCCGATGGCGCAGTTCGACAAGGAGGACGTGGAGGACCTGGGGCTGCTCAAACTCGACGTCCTGGGCGTGCGGATGCAGTCGGCGATGGCGCACGCGGTCGCCGAGGTCGAGCGGGCCTCGGGCCGGGCCGTGGACCTGGACGCCGTGCCGCCGGGCGACCCGGAGACGTACCGGCTGATCAGGAGCGCCGAGACGCTGGGCTGCTTCCAGATCGAGTCGCCGGGCCAGCGCGATCTCGTCGGCCGGCTCCAGCCCACCGGCTTCCACGACCTGGTGGTCGACATCTCGCTGTTCCGGCCCGGTCCGGTCGCCGCCGACATGGTGCGGCCGTTCATCGAGGCACGGCACGGCCGGGCGCCCGCCCGTTACCCGCACCCCGATCTGGAGCGGCCGCTGCGCGAGACGTACGGAGTGGTCGTCTTCCACGAGCAGGTCATCGAGATGCTCGACATCATGACCGGCTGCGGACGGGACGAGGCCGACCGGGTGCGGCGCGGACTGTCCGACCCCGAATCGCAGGACCGGATCAGGGTGTGGTTCGCGCAGCGGGCGGCGGAACGGAAGTACGACATCGAGGTGATCGCCCGGACCTGGGAGATCATCGAGGCGTTCGGCAGTTACGGCTTCTGCAAGGCGCACGCGGTCGCCTTCGCCGTACCGACGTACCAGTCGGCGTGGCTCAAGGCGCACCACCCGGCGGCCTTCTACGCCGGGCTGCTCACCCATGACCCGGGGATGTATCCGAAGCGGCTGCTGCTCGCGGACGCGCGGCGGCGCGGGGTGCCGGTGCTGGGCCTGGACGTGAACCGCTCGGCGGCCACCCATCGAATCGAACTGGTGTCTGACAGTGGGACAGCGGTCCTGTCCGGGAACGGGGCCGGGGGCTCCGGGGAGGGCTCCGGGGTCTGGGGAGTGCGGCTCGCGCTCTCGGACGTCCATGGCATCAGCGGGGCCGAGGTCGCCCGGATCGAGGCCGGACAGCCCTACACCTCACTGCTGGACTTCTGGCAGCGGGCCAGGCCGACCAGGCCGGTCGCCGAACGGCTGGCCCAGGTGGGTGCGTTGGACGCGTTCGGCGCCAACCGGCGCGATCTGCTGCTGCACCTGTCCGAACTGCGCCACGTCCGGCGGGGCGCCGGTGCCGGTGAGCAGCTTCCGCTCGGAGGCGGCCACCGGACCGGTCCGATCGGGCTGCCCGACCTCAACGAGGCCGAACGCCTCAGCGCCGAGCTGGGCGTCCTGAGCATGGACGTCTCCCACCACCTGATGGAGGATCACCACGCGTTCCTGAAGGAGCTCGGGGCGGTCTCCGCCAAGCGGCTGCGCGAGGCGCGGCACGGGCAGACCGTGCTGGTCGCCGGGGCCAAGGCGGCCACCCAGACCCCGCCGGTGCGCTCTGGCCGGCGGGTCGTCTTCACCACCCTGGACGACGGCACCGGCCTGGTCGACCTGGCCTTCTTCGACGACAGCCACGCGGCCTGCGCGCACACCGTCTTCCACTCCTGGCTGCTGCTGGTGCGCGGCGTGGTGCAGCGGCGCGGACCGCGGAGCTTGAGCGTGGTCGGTTCGGCCGCCTGGAACCTGGCCGAACTGGCCGAACTGCGGCGCACCGGCGGGCTCGACGCGGTCGCCGCCCGACTGGCGGAGAAGCCCGGGGCCGAGGAATCCCCGGACCGGAAGCCTTCGGCCGGTGTCAGTTCCTCGTCCGGGGAGCCCGCTGCCGAAACCCACGCGCCCGACGGCGAGGGACGCCGCGTCCGGCTGCCGACGGGGTACGAGATGAATCCCTGGTCGGACCTCCAGCCGCCCGGCGAGGGCGTCGCCACCGGTAGGAAGCTGTGGCACCAGAGCCCGGGGAGCGCGGGATGAGTGGCATCGAACGGGACCTGCCTGGAGTGCCGGGGACCGGGGTGCCGGGCATTCTGTACCTGCGGTTCCGTATGGTCGGCGGCGGCCCCCCGGACGATGTCCGTTACGAGGAACTGCTCGCCCTGCTCGGTACGTTCACCCCGGTGGTCGAGGCGGTCCGGCCCGACGGGGCGCTCGCCGATGTGCGCGGCGCACTGCGGTACTTCGGCCAGGACGCGAGGGGGCTGGCCTCGGTGATCCGGATCCGGGCGCTCGCCCTGCACGGCGTGGACTGCGCGATCGGGGCGGGGGAGAACCCGATGCTGGCCCGGGCGGCGGCCCGCCGGGCGGCCCCCGGAACGACCTTCGTGGTGCCCCGGGGCGGGGGAGCGGGGTTCCTCACCGCCGAGCCGGTCACGGCGCTGGACGGAGTCGGGGCGGCGACGGCCCGCACCCTGCGCGGCTACGGGCTCGACTCCGTCGGCCGGATCGCGCAGACCCCGCTCGGCACCCTGCAACGGATCACCGGCGCACGGACCGGGCGGGACCTGTGGGAGCGGTCGCGCGGCATCGACCGCACGGTGGTCGCACCGGGCGCCGCCGCCCGGTCGGTCACCGCCGAACGCACTTTCCCGCTCGATGAGTTGGACCAGGAGCGGCAGCGCCGCGCGATCCTGTCGCTCACCGAGGAACTGGGCGCCCGGATGCGCGCGGACGGGCAGGTGTGCCGAGGGCTCACGGTCCTCGTGCGCCATGCCTCCCGGACCGGGTACACCACGCTGAGTCGAACCCGTACGCTTCCGGAACCCACCGCCCACTCCGCGGCGCTCACCGACCTCGCGTACCGGATCCACGACTCCTTCGGACTGCAGCGGGCCCGGGTCCGGGGGATCGCGCTGCGCGCGGAAGGCCTGATGGACGCCGAACGGGCCGCGCACCAGCTCTCGTTCGACCCGGCGGACGAACGGGCGCGCCGGATCGAGGCGGTGGCGGACCGGCTGCGGGACAAGTACGGCCCGCGGGCCGTGATGCCGGGACGCCTCGCGGACGGCTGATCCCCGCGCGGTCCGACGGCTCCCGCGCGGCCCGCCGCCCCCGCGCGGCCCGCAGGCGTCCGTGCGCTGTCCGCAAGGGCCCGTGCCGGCCGTCGATGGCGAACACCGCCGACGCCGTCTTCGCGAAGAAGCCCGCGCCGCCCGTGCCGGGCGTCGACTTCCGCACCGCCGCCCAATGACCGTGCGACTCCGTCGTATCGGTGAAGCCATCAGCTTTTACCGACGCGTAACTTCCCATGCCTCCCTACCCATGCGTAATTTGGCCTGAGCACACGAAAGGTCAGCCGTCAGAACTTGTGGTCCGGGCCGCAGGGCGCACACCCATCGCAACTCCCTTGAGCCGCAAGGAGACCACACGATGCTGCCCCGGACCCGTGCGTCACGCGTTCTCCGCGCCCGGAGAACCCTTGCCGCGCTGCTCCTCGCCGTCGCCGCAGTCGCCACCTCCACGGCCGCCGCTGCCGCCACCCCCACAGCCACTGCTCCCACCGCCGCCACGGCCACGTCCCGCGGCTGGAACGACTACTCCTGCAAGCCCTCCACGGCCCACCCCCGGCCCGTCGTCCTGGTCCACGGGACCTTCGGGAACTCGATCGACAACTGGCTGGCCCTCGCCCCCTACCTCGTCAACCGCGGATACTGCGTCTACTCCCTGGACTACGGCCAGCTGCCCGGCGTACCGCTCTTCAACGGCCTCGGCCCGATCGACAAGTCGGCCGGCCAGCTCGCCGTCTTCGTCGACAAGGTGCTCGCCGCCACCGGCGCCTCCGAGGCCGACCTCGTCGGTCACTCCCAGGGCGGGATGATGCCGAACTACTACCTGAAGTTCCTCGACGGGGCCGCCAAGGTGAACGCGCTGATCGGGATCGCCCCCGACAATCACGGCTCCACCCTCCTCGGCCTGACGAGACTCCTGCCGTACTTCCCGGGCGTGGAGCACCTGCTCAACACCAACACCCCCGCCCTCGCCGACCAGGTGGCGGGCTCCCCCTTCCTCACCAAGCTCAACGCGGGCGGCGACACCGTGCCCGGAGTCCGGTACACGGTCATCGCGACCAGGTACGACGAGGTCGTGACCCCGTACCGCACGCAATTCCTGGACGGGCCGAACGTCCGTAACGTGCTGCTCCAGGACCTGTGCCCGCTCGATGTCTCCGGGCACGTGGCGATCGGCACCGTCGACCGGATCGCCTATCACGAGGTGGCGAACGCCCTCGACCCCGCCCGCGCCACCCCGACCACCTGCGCCTCGGTCATCGGCTAGTGCCGCTCCCGGCAACGTTTGCCCCGTCGCACCGTCCGGTACGCACTCTCCCAAGGCCTTAAGGGCCAGGGGGGACCCCCTTCGGCGTTGGCCGAGATCCCACGTAGCCTGCTACGAGGGCTTTCGGCCGCCTTGCGATCAATGGGGTCTCCCCTGCTCGAACAAGGCTGAGAGCTTGGGGAAGCACCGGACGACGCTCCTTCCGGTCAAACCTTGCCGGTCACGGCACTAGTGCTGCGAAGGTCCCGTCCGGCGCTACTTTCGCAACACGCCCTGGCACTGCGACCGCCCCCTTTCCCGGCCCGGTCCGGGAAGTTCCGCGGATGCCACGGCCGGGACACCAGGACCGCCGTGAAAGCGGATCGCGGTGTCCCGGCCATGGCCGACCGCATCGGCCGGCGCGCGGGCGCCCCGCACGTCCATCAGGTCCGGTGGGCGGCCGGTGGCCCGCCGACCGCCCGCTGGAGGCGGAGCTGGCCGATTTCCGCCGCGTTCTTCATCAGTTCCGCGTTCACCCAGGCGACCATGTGCGCGACGGTGTGCCGGGGGTCGTTCCGCCACGGGAACGGGGCGGTCGCGGCCAGATCGGCGTCGGTGAGCCGGTCCAGCGCCGTCAGCCAGTCCTCGCGCAGACCGCGCAGCCATGCGACGGCCGGCTCGCCCGCGCCCGGCCAGACGACATCGCTGCGCGCCCGGGGCGTTTCGCCCCGGACGTGGTCGAGGGTCACGCCCCACCACCAGCCGATGTGCCAGCTCAGCCATCCGATGGTCGGCACGGGAACGGGATCGGGTTCGCTCTCCGCCCAGTCCGGCACCCACGTCCCGTCGTCGTCCCGGTGCAGCGTCCAGCAGAGCGCGGCGGGCTCCCAGAGGAAGTCCTCGGGTTCGATCCTCTCCAGGTGGTATTCGAACAGCGACCAGGTCAGGTCGAACTGCCAGCGCAGCACTTCGAGGGCGCGCTGTGGGGCGGGTCGATTCGGCGAGGCACTCATCGGCCGACCCTCGCACGGCATCGGGTCCGTAGAGAAACGGGTTTCGAACGGGACCCGCACGGGTTTCGAACGGGACCCGCACGGGTTCTGCGAGCGGCGCGGGCCCCCGAGTGCGCCCCCGAGCTCCCGGGCGGACAGCCCGCGCCCCCTCTCCCCGGGCACCGTTGTCGGTGGTGGATGGCACGATCGAACCATGACGACGATCGACTGGGACTCCGCGGCCGACTCCTTCGACGAGGGGCCCGACCACGGGCTGCTCGATCCGGTGGTCCGGCACGCCTGGGCGAGGCGGCTGGAGGGCTGGCTGCCCGGCGCGCGTTCCGAGGTGCTCGATCTGGGGTGCGGCACCGGAAGCCTCGCGCTGCTCGCCGCCGGGCAGGGGCACCGGGTCACGGCGGTCGACCGGTCGCCGCGCATGGTGGAGCGGGCGCGGGCCAAACTCGCCGGGACGGGGAGCGAGGTCCTTCTCGGGGACGCGGCACGGCCCCCGGTCGGCGGACAGCGGTTCGATGTGGTCATGGTCCGGCACGTGGTGTGGCTGCTGCCCGATCCGGTGGCGGCCCTGCGCCACTGGTTCGGCCTGTTGCGGCCCGGTGGCCGGCTGGTCCTGATCGAGGGCGTGTGGGACGGGGCCGGTCTGCCTGCCGGGCAACTGACCGGGCTGCTCTCGGAGTTCACCGAGCGTGTCCACCACGAGCCGCTCTCCGGCGACCCGGACCTGTGGGGCGGGCGGGTCGACGACGAGCGCTACGCGCTGGTGGCCCGTGCCGAACCGCCTCGGCGGCACACCGAGGTCGTCGACGTGCACCTGATCCTTCGCCGCGGCCCGGATGTCCTGCTCGCCCGCCGGGACGGGACGGGATACGCGGACGGGCTGTTCCACTGTCCGTCCGGGCACGTCGAGGACGGCGAGGACGTCCGCGAGGCGATGATCCGCGAGGCCGCCGAGGAGATCGGTGTCGAACTCGGCCCGGACGAGCTGCGGGTCGCGCTGGTCATGCAGCACCGGGGCCCCGGCGGCGGACCCAGAACCGGCTGGTTCTTCGAGGCGGAGTACGACCCCGCCCGCCCGCCGTACAACCGCGAGCCGGACAAATGCTCCGAGCTGGAGTGGTTCCCGCTGGACGCGCTCCCGGACGACAGCATCGCCTACTGCCGCGCGGGGCTCGACGGCTACCGGGCGGGGGACCACTTCCTGATCCACTGGCACGAGGACGGCGACCCCGTGGCCTACCAGCCGCACGGCGCCCGCCGCGCCGTCCCGCTGCCGGCCGGGGGGACGGGCACCGGAGGGGTGCACCACGTCGAGCTGTGGGTGCCCGACCTGCCGACCGCCGAGCGGGGATGGGGGTGGCTGCTCGGTGAGCTGGGCCATGTCCCTTACCAGCACTGGGAGCACGGGCGTAGCTGGCGGCGCGGCGACAGCTACGTGGTGGTCGAGCAGTCGCCCGACCTGACCGGCCGGACGCACGACCGGTGCCGCCCCGGGCTCAACCATCTGGCATTCCACGTCCGGGACCGGGCCGCCCTCGACGCCCTGGTGGCCGAGGCTCCGGAACACGGCTGGCGGCAGCTCTTCCCGGACCGCTACCCGCACGCGGGCGGGGACGAGCACGTCGCCGCGTATCTGGAGGACGCGGCGGGCTACGAGGTGGAGCTGGTCGCCGGGGTCGGACAGGCCCGCCCGGCACCGCAGGAGCCGGACCCGTACACCGACGTATGGGAACGCGTCCGGGACTGACGGATGCCCCCGGGGCACTGCCCCGGCGGGCATCCGTCAGAGCGGTCACCGGCCGGGGTGACGTCACCCCGGCCGGTGGTGCGGCGGGCCCTCGGTCACAGGGCGCGTTCGAGGCGGTCGGCCATCAGCCGGACGAAGCGCGCCGGGTCGCCCAGCTCCCCGCCCTCGGCCAGCAGCGCCAGGTCGTGCAGCAGCTCGGCCGTCTCCTCCAGACCGGTGGTGTCCTTCTCGGCACGTTCGGCGTAGGCCCGGTTGAGTCCGCCGACCAGCGGGTGTTCCGGGTTGAGTTCGAGGATGCGCTTGGCGTCCGGGACGGACTGGCCCATCGCCCGGTACATGTTCCGCAGGGCGGGCGTCACGTCGTGCGCGTCCGAGACGATGCAGGCGGGCGAGACGGTGAGGCGCGAGGAGAGACGCACCTCCTTGACGGTCTCGCCGAGCCGCTCCGTCATCCAGGAGAGCAGATCCGCGTACTCCCGCTGACGGTTCTCCCGCTCGTTCGCCGCTTCCTTCTTCTCCTCCTCGGTGCCGAGGTCGATCTCGCCCTTGGCGACGGACCGCAGCTTCTTCCCGTCGAACTCGGGCTCCGCCTCGACCCACACCTCGTCGACCGGATCGGTCAGCAGCAGCACCTCGATGCCCTTGGCCCGGAACGCCTCCATGTGCGGGGAGTTCTCGATGGCCTGCCGGGACTCGCCCGTCAGGTAGAAGATGTGCTCCTGGCCCTCCTTCATCCGCTCCACGTACTGCCGCAGCGTGGTCGGCTCGCCCTCGTCATGGGTCGTGGCGAAGGAGGCGATCTTGAGGATGGCGTCGCGGTTCTCGAAGTCGCTCAGCAGCCCTTCCTTGACGACGCGGCCGAACTCCCGCCAGAACGTGGCGTAGCGCTCCGGGTCGGCGGTCATCATGTCCTTGACCGTCGACAGCACCTTCTTCGCCAGGCGGCGGTGCATCATCTGGATCTGGCGGTCCTGCTGGAGGATCTCGCGCGACACGTTGAGCGACAGGTCCTGCGCGTCGACGACGCCCTTCACGAAGCGCAGGTACGGAGGCATCAGCGCTTCGCAGTCGTCCATGATGAAGACGCGCTTCACGTACAGCTGGATGCCGCGCTTGTACCCCTGCATGAACAGGTCGTGGGGCGCGTGCGACGGGATGAACAGCAGCGCCTGGTACTCGAAGGTGCCCTCCGCCTGGAGCCGGACGGTTTCGAGCGGGTCGATCCAGTCGTGGCTGATGTGCTTGTACAGCTCGTGGTACTCGTCGTCCGAGACCTCGTCGCGCGAGCGCGCCCACAGGGCCTTCATCGAGTTGAGGGTCTCGGGCTCGCGCGGCGCGTCGTCGGAGCCCTCCTCGGCGTCCTTCGCGTCGGCGTCGGTCTCCGTGACCATCCTGATGGGCCAGGTGATGAAGTCCGAGTACCGCTTGACGATCTCCCTGATCTTCCACGGGGAGGTGTAGTCGTAGAGCCGGTCCTCGGTGTCCTCCGGCTTGAGCCGGAGCGTGACCGAGGTGCCCTGCGGGGCGCTGTCGACGGTCTCGATCGTGTACGTGCCCTCGCCGGTCGACGTCCAGCGGGTGCCCCGGGTCTCGCCCGCGCGCCGGGTCAGCAGTGTGACCTCGTCGGCCACCATGAAGCTGGAGTAGAACCCGACCCCGAACTGGCCGATCAACCCTTCGGCAGCGGTGGCGTCCTCGGACTCCTTGGCCTCCTTGAGTTCCCGCAGGAACTTGGCGGTGCCCGAATTCGCGATCGTCCCGATGAGCTGGACCACTTCGTCGTGAGACATGCCGATGCCGTTGTCCCGCACGGTCAGCGTGCGGGCCTGCTTGTCGGCCTCGATGTCGATGTGGAGGTCGGACACGTCCGCGCCGAGCGAGTCGTCGCGCAATGCCTCCAGCCGCAGTTTGTCGAGCGCGTCGGAGGCGTTGGAGACGAGTTCGCGCAGGAACACGTCCTTGTTCGAGTAGATCGAGTGGATCATCATCTGCAGAAGCTGGCGCGCTTCCACCTGAAACTCGAACGTCTCAGTGGGCATATCCGTGATTCCTTCTCAGGTCACCGGGTGGGGAACTGACCTGAGCACTTTAATTGAGCCGATCATCACGGACAGTCGGTTCTCCGAGGTTGGCCGTGCTCGATCGTTCGTCCCCCGCCCGTGCCGCCCGGCCCCGGCCGCCCCGGCAGGGCCGACGCACCGGGGCCGACCGGGCGGAGGCGGAGGACCGGAAGTCCGGCCCGACCGCCGGACGCGTCATCCGAGCAGTGCGGCGAGACCGTCCGTCCTGGCGAGCAGCTCCAGCTCGTCCAGCGCCCGCCGGGCCGCGTCGGCCGCCACCGGATCACGCTCGGCGAGACCGCTCGCCTCGAACTCGTCCTCGTCCAGCCGCAGCACGGACGACCCGTCGGCCGACACCCACAGGTCGAGGTCCAGGTCCTCCACCATCAGCTCCCCGTCCCGCAGCACGGCGGGCCGGGTGATGTCGCAGTACCAGCCCTTGAGCCCGCCCGACCCGGACCGGACCTCCTTCACCGCGAACCAGCGGTCGCGCCAGTAGTGCTCGGTGAACACGTCCCCGGGCTCGAACCGTACGAAGCCGAAGTCCCGCACCCCCGGCGCCGCCCAGGGCGCCCGTGCCGTGATCCGGGTGCCGTCGTCGCGGACCAGGCCCGCCGGATACCTGATCTTGGTCCGCCCGGCCTTCACCAGGGCGACCACGAGCGAGGACTCAGCCGAGCTCACGGACATGCCGCACCTCCGTGGCACAGATCTCGTAGCCGAACCAGCGGTTGACCGCCAGCATCGGAGCGTTGTCCGCGTCGTTGCCGGTGTACGCGTCCGTGTACCCGGCCGCGCGCGCCCGGCGCAGCGAGTCGTGCTTGGCGAGCTTCGCCAGCCCGCGGCCCCGGTACGCGCGGCGGGTGCCGGTCATCCCCGACATGTAGCGGGTCCGGCCGTCGGTCCGGGCCGCGGTGAACGCCGCCACCTCTCCGTCCACCGTCACGACCGACGTGAGTTCGTGGTCGAGCGCGGGGTGGCGCCAGGTCTGCCGGAGCCAGTGCTCGTAGTCGGACAGTTCGGCCGGGGTGTCGCTCGGTTCGTCGGCCGTGGTCTCGGCGTCGGCCTCGAAGAGCGGGCGCGGGTCGTCCGCGAAGTCCGCCCCCGTGCGCAGCTCGACGCCCGCCGGGACGGCCGGGCGGGGCGGCAGCGCGCCGCCCGCGAGGTCGAGGCGGAGGAAGTGCGCCGAGCGGCTCGGCGCGTAGCCGCGCTTCTCCGCAAAGGCACGGTTCGACGGGGTGTCGAGCACCCAGGTGTAGACGGTGCGCGCCCCTTCCCTCGCGAGGTGCTCCTCCGCCGTCCGCAGCAGCAGCCCTCCCGCGCCGCGCCCGGTGCGGTCCGGATGCGTGTACGGGTCGCAGAACGCCAGGCCGGGTTCGGGGCTGTCGGACGCCAGCCCGGTCCGGGCGATCGCGATGATCTCCCCGTCCTCCTCGGCGACCAGCAGTCGGCGGCGCTCCTCGGACCGGGCGGAGGCGAGGTCGAAGGAGACCTGCTCGGGGGTGGTCACGATGTAGGGCATTGCGGCATGCCCGACGCGCGCCCAGGCAGCGGCGTCTGCGGGCAGGAAGTCGCGAACGAGGACAGTCATGGGCCGGACGCTACGCGGGGGTGCGTCGCACCGCCTCCGATTTTCCGGCATCGGACCAGTGGTGGAACGGTGTCGGGATCGCCACGCGACGGCGGTGGGACGGCGACGGCACCGTGGCGGACGTCGGCGGCGGGGGGCCGCGGTGGTGGACAATCGGTACGTGACTCTCAAGATCGTCCTTGACCCGGCCTCCGGGACCGCCCCGTACGAGCAACTGCGCGCGCAGATCTCCGAATTGGCCCGTTCCGGCGCGCTTCCCGTCGGTTTCAGACTTCCGACCGTACGCGGCTTCGCCGAGGAGCTCGGCCTCGCCGCGAACACCGTCGCCAAGGCGTACCGGGCGCTGGAGACCGACGGCGTGATCGAGACCCGGGGCCGCAACGGCACGTTCATCGCCGCGGCCGGTGAGGCGGCGGACCGTCACGCGGCGTCCGCCGCTCGCGAGTACGCCGATCAGGCGCGACGGCTGGGCCTGTCGCAGGCCGAAGCGCTGTCGCTGGCCGAGGAAGCGGTGCGTGCGGCTTACGCGGCGCACTGAGCCGGCGCGCGGGGAAGCACCCGCCGGACCGCTCGCCCGGCGAGCGCCACGGGGCCCGTGCGGGAACGGGCCGGGGCCGGGGGCGTCGGATCCGCCTGGGGATGCCCGGATCCGCCGGAGGTGTCGGGCCGTCAGAGATAGAGGCCCGCGTCCGCGCCGGAATCCTGCCTCGGCACCGACGCGGGGCCGCTGCCGCGCCGCAGCGCGTACAGCTCGGCGAGCGTGGCGCCCTCGCGGCCGAGTCCCTCCTCCGCGCCCAGCCAGCCCACCGCCTCCTCGCGGGTCAGCGGGCCCACCTCGATCCTGGCGAGGCAGCGGCCGGGCCGGACCACGGCCGGGTGGAGCCGTTCCAGGTCCTCGTTGGTGGTGACGCCGACCAGCACGTTGCGCCCCTGGCCGAGCAGTCCGTCGGTGAGGTTCAGCAGCCGGGAGAGCGCCTGGCCCGCCGTGTGCTTGGCCTCGCCGCGGATCAGCTCGTCGCAGTCCTCCAGGAGCAGCAGCCGCCAACGGCCCTTCGCCGTGCCCTCGTCCTCGCCGATCGCGATGTCCATCAGATAGCCGACGTCGTTGAACAGCCGCTCCGGGTCGAGCACGCAGTCGACCTGGCACCAGTCCCGCCACGAACGCGCGAGCGTGCGCAGCGCCGACGTCTTGCCGGTGCCGGGTGGGCCGTGCAGCAGGAGCAGCCGGCCCGCGATGTCGTCGGGGGTGATCTTCATCAGCCGGTCCATGGCATCGGCCACCGGAGCCGTGTAGTTGCTCCGGACCTCGTCCCATGCTCCGGCGGCGATCTGACGGGTGGTGCGGTACGGGCCGCGGCGCGGTGACACGTACCAGAACCCCATCGTCACGTTCTCGGGCTGCGGTTCGGGTTCGTCCCGCACGCCCTCCGTCGCCCGGTCGAGGATCTCGCGCGCCAGCTCCGCGCTGGTCGCGGTGACCGTGACGTCGGCGCCCCGGTTCCACCGGGAGACGAGCAGGGTCCAGCCGTCGCCCTCGGCGAGCGTGGCGCTGCGGTCGTCGTCCCGGGCGGCGCGCAGCACCGTGGCGGCCGGGGGCAGCAGGGTGGCATCGGCCTTGACCCGGTCGAGGGAGGAGCTGTGCGAGTAGGGCTGCTCGCCCGTCGCGAAGCGGCCGAGGAACAGCGCGTCCACGACATCGGACGGCGAATCGCCGTCGTCGACGGTGAGCCGGATCGGCAGCGCGGACTCAGGGGTGGAGGACATGGCGCTCATGATCCGGCAACGGGAGGCCCGGCGCACCCGGGTTTCATCACCTTTCTCCCCGTGTCCGACAGGTCGGCCACGGACATGACACGACATCAAGGGGGCGCGCGGAAGAACTCCTTCGAGCAACTTGGCATGCACACTTCCAAAGGTGGGGCCGGTGCTGCTACCACGGACACGGCAGACCAAGGCGGAGATCCTGCCGGTCGGTCCAAGGGAGGTTCCATGAAGGTGTCCAGACTCGTGGCGTTCTCGTCCTCGCTCCTGCTCGGTGCCGTACTCGCGTTGACCGGGGCGGCCACCGCGTCCGCCGCGCAGTCCGTCCAGGGGGTCGACTACGTGGCCCTCGGCGATTCGTACTCCTCGGGCGTCGGCGCCGGGAGCTACGACAGCGCCAGCGGGTCCTGCAAACGCAGCACCAAGGCGTATCCGGTGCTCTGGGCCGCTTCCCACTCGCCCTCGTCCTTCTCCTTCACCGCCTGCTCGGGCGCCCGTACCAGCGATGTGACCTCCGGTCAGCTCGGGCCGCTGAACTCCTCGACCGACCTCGTCTCGATCTCCATCGGCGGCAACGACGCGGGCTTCGCCGATGTGATGATGACCTGTGTCCTCCAGTCGGAGGCCACCTGTCTCGGCCGGATCGCCACGGCCCGCAGCTACGTCGGCGCGACCCTGCCGGGCAACCTCGACTCGGTGTACTCGGCGATCCGCGCCAAGGCGCCCTCCGCCCGTGTGGTCGTCCTCGGCTACCCGCGCTTCTACAAGGTCGGCGGCAGCTGCGCCGCCGGTCTGAGCGACAAGGTGCGCACCGCGATCAACGACGCCGCCGACCTCCTCAACACGACGACCGCGAAGCGTGCCGCCGATCACGGGTTCGCCTTCGCCGATGTCGCGGGGAAGTTCACCGGGCACGAGATCTGCTCCGGGGACGCCTGGCTGCACAGTGTCAACTGGCTCAACATCGGTGAGTCGTACCATCCCACGGCGGCCGGACAGTCCGGCGGCTACCTGCCGGTTCTCGACTCGGCGGCCTGATCCCCGCCGTAGGACGTGCCGGGCCCGACGGGCCGGTGCGAGGGTCGGGAGGCCCTGTCCGCGGCGTACTCGTCCGGCCTCCCGTTGTCCAGGGCGGGGCGGAGGCTCAGCAGCGGCCGACTCGCCCTGGAACCGGACGGGTGTGGAGAGTGATCGTCGACCTTCGGACGGCGCGCCCGATCCCCCGGGCGGGATACACGAGTGTCCTCGCGGGGGGTTAGGGTTAGCCTGCCCGGGCCGGGTGCCCTCGTACGGGTGGGGAGTGACATGGAACAGATAACGGTCCGCAGCAGGCCACGTGTGCCTGCCATCACATGCGGGAGCAGTGCGACCAGTTCGCGCCTCGACCGCCATCTCGCGGTGCTCGGCGGTCCTGCCGTGCCCCGGCGGGAGGTCGCCGAGGCCACGCTGCTGATGCGCGAGCTGACCTCGCGCGAGGTCGGACACAGCCGTCGGAGCAGGAGCGCGCGGGTCTCGCTCTTCGCGCCGCTGAGCCGGCTGCGCCGCTCGCTCTTCGGCAGCCGCCACTGACCCGACGGCCCGTCACCACCGCTCATCGGCCGTGCCCGGGCCGATCGGGCGATCGTTCGTACCGGCCGCGCGCCGCTGCCGACCCTCCCGTCATCCCCGGGGTCCGCAGCGGCGCTTCGGCGTACTCACCGGCCGTCGGTCCGGACGGCGCGGTGCGCGGGTGTCATTCGCCGCCGCGCGCGTGGCGTCGTACGGTCAGCGGCACGAAGACCACGAGGAGCGCCACCGACCAGGCGAGCGTCCCCGCCACCGGGTGGGCGACCGGCCAGGCGGCATCGGCGGCCGGTGACGCGTTGCCGAACAGATCACGGGCGGCGGCGGCCAGGGCGCTGATCGGATTCCACTCCGCGACCGTGCGCAGCCACCCCGGCAGGTTGTCGGTCGGGATGTACGCGCTCGACAGCAGCGGCAGGACGAACGTGGCGCTGCCCAGTTGACCGGCCGCCTCCTCGTTGCGGATCAGCAGGCCCAGCCAGCAGCCCAGCCAGGACGTGGCGAACCGGAGGAGCAGCAGCAGCCCGAAGGCGCCCAGGGCGCCGAACGGGCCGCCCTCGATCCGCCAGCCGACCGCCAGTCCGACCAGGATCAGCGGGACCATGCCGACGGCCGTGGTCAGCAGGTCGGCCGCGGTCTGTCCGAACGGCACGGCGAACCGGCTCATCGGCAGCGTGCGGAACCGGTCCATCACCCCGCGGTGGCAGTCCTGCGAGGCCTGGAACATCCCGGTCATGACACCGTTCGCGGCCGTCGCCGCGAGCAGGCCCGGCACCAGGAACGCGCGGTACTCCTGCCCGGGCACGGCCAGGGCGCTGCCGAAGACGTAACCGAAGAACAGCAGCATCGTGATCGGCATGGTCTGCGTCAGGATCACGACGCCGGGCGCGGCCTTGATCCGCTGGAGGTGGCGGACCAGAACGGCCAGGGCGTCGGCCGCCGGGGCGAACGGGGCGGCAGGGAGGTCGTGGTCGTGGACGGGTGCGGTGGTGCCGCTCATGCTGCCGTCTCCTTCGGTGGCGGGGCGGTGCGGACGTCGCCGCGGGCGGTCAGGCGGAGGAAGACCTCGTCGAGCGTCGGCGGGCGCAGACTCGCGTCGATCACGGGTACGCCCGCGGCGTCGAGTTCGCGCACGACGCGGGGGAGCGTGAGCGTGCTGTCGGTCGCGACGGCACCGGCGGTGCGGCGCTCGCGGTCGATCACCGGTTCGGCCCCGGTGAGCTGGTCGAGGGCGCCCGCGGCCGGGGCCAGCGCCGACTCATGGGCGACGACCACCTCGGCGTAGCTGCCGATGAGCGACTTCAGTTCGGCGGGGGTGCCGCGGTGGGCGGTCCGGCCCCGGTCGATCAGCACGATGTCGTCGGCCAGCTGATCGGCCTCCTCCAGGTACTGCGTGGTGAGCAGGACGGTGGTTCCCCGTCCGGTGAGTTCCCGGACCGCGGCCCAGATCCGGTTGCGGCTGTGCGGGTCGAGGCCGGTGGTCGGCTCGTCCAGGAAGAGCACCCGGGGGCGGGTCAGCAGACTGGCCGCGAGGTCCAGCCGGCGGCGCATGCCGCCCGAGTAGGTGCGGGCCGGGCGGTCCGCGGCCTCCGTCAGCCCGAAACGCTCCAGCAGTTCGTCGGCGCGGGCGCGGGCGGCCCCGCCCCGGAACCGGAGCAGCTTCGCGAACAGCCGCAGATTCTGCCGCCCCGACAGTTCGCCGTCGACCGAGGCGTTCTGACCGGTGACACCGATCGCCGCGCGCACCGCGTGCGCCTCGCGCAGCACGTCGTGGCCCGCGACCCGGGCGCTGCCGCCGTCCGGGACCGTCAGCGTGGTGAGGACCCGGACGGCGGTGGTCTTGCCCGCGCCGTTCGGCCCCAGCACCCCGCAGACGGTGCCCTCGGCGACGGCCAGATCGAGCCCGCGCAGGGCGTGGACCTCGCCGTAGCGTTTCTCCAGACCTTCACTAAGTACAGCGTACGTAGTTGTCATGCCGCCCACCGTACCGCACTACGTACGCTGTACGTAACTAGGATGGTGGGGCGAGGTGATGATCGATGGTGGGGCGTCCCGCTGTACCCGAAGTGATCTGGGCGCGCCCCGAGCGCGCGGGCCGCGGCCCCAAGCCGGCGTTCAGCCGTGCCGACATCGCGGCGGCGGCGGTCCGCATCGCCGACGCGGAGGGCTTCGACGCGGTGTCCATGCGGAAGGTGGCGGCGGAGCTCGGCTGCGGCACGATGTCGCTCTACAACTACGTGCCGCGCAAGGAGGACCTGCACGAGCTGATGCTCGACGCGGTCAGCGGCGACTACGAGTACCCGGAGCCGTCCGGCGACTGGCGCGCCGATCTGATGGCGCTGGCCCATCAGGCGCGCGCGATGATGCACCGCCACACCTGGATGCCCCGGCTGATGTCACCCGTCTACGGCTTCAGCCCGAACGCCCTGCGGTACCTGGAGTACGCGCTCAGCTGCCTGGACGGGGTCGACGCGCGGTTCGGCGAGAAGATGGAGCTCGTCGCCATGGTCAACGGCGTCGTCACCACCTATGTGGCCAACGAGATCGCCACGGCGGAGCGCAGCCGGTCGTTGCCCTGGTCCGAGGAGCGGGAGCATGCGGTGCGCACCGAGTACCTGATCAGCCAGATAGCGACCGGGAAGTACCCGCGGATTGCGGCCGGGTTCGCCGAGGACCCCGGTCCGATCGATATGGACGGGGTCTTCGACCGGGCGCTCGGGCGGGTGCTGGACTCCTTCGGCCGATAGCTCCGCCCTGCGGTCCGGCCCGATCCGGCGGCGCCGCCTCGTGCCCCTCTTCGGTGGGGTCGTCCTTTCCCGCGCCGGTCACAGCAGCGCGAACTGCCCGTCCGGTCCCTCCTCGCGGTGGTCGAGCACGGAGGCGGGGCGGCGAGCCGCGTCCGGGACGGGCAGCACGCCCGCGGCCCGGAGGTCCTCCGCCGTGAGGTGCGGGCCCTCGGCCGGCTCCTCCCGCTCGGGGCGGAGTTCGGCGAGCAGGGCGAGCACCGTGACCAGTTCCAGCAGTTCCGAGGTCCACTCCTGGGGCCAGGCGCGCGGCCGGATCGCCTCCAGGCCGGCCACGTCCGGCGAGCGCTCCGCGCCCGCGCCTCCGGCCCCGTTCGCCCAGGACGCCGCGCGGCGACCGAACCAGAGCTCCAGCACCCGGACCCGGCCCACCCGGAACTCCCACGCCCCCGCCGGTACGGGCGAGACGCGGCCCGTGCCCAGCAGGAGCGCCTCGTCGACCGGGTCGTACTCCAGGGCCGTCGGCGCGGACGGCACCGAAGCACGCACATAGGGCCGCCGTCCGCCCGGCAGCCTGGGACGTTCCCCGCCCCGGGCGCCGCGCAGATGCAGCCGCAGCAGCTCCTGCCCCAGCTCCACCCCCGCCGACCAGCGCGCCGTGTCGGCGGGCAGCGGCACCACGCATCCGGCGGGGGACTGGCGCGCCGCCGCGAGGATCCACGCCAGCACGGACCGGGCGGTGACCCCGTCCCCGTGGCGGTCCTTCAGCAGGGCGAGCAGCCCGGGAGCCAGATTGGGTTCGAGGCCGCCGGGGCGCCGGTACAGCGGCCGGATCCGGCCCGGCCGGCCCGCGGGCGAATGACCGTCCGGCAGCAGTGCCGTCACGGACAGCGCGGGGCCGGTGTCCTGCGGCACGTACCCGTGCTCGACGACGAAGAACTGATGTCCGTCGGCCACCCGCCACAGCTCGGGGCGGGCGGCGTCGATCAGCCGGTGGTCGGGGATCAGCCACTGCTCGTCGAACGGGCCGTGGGCGATCCGCACCGGCGCGGGGCACGGCCCCTCCTCGCGGTCGAACGGGCCGGTGCCCGTGGCCTGTCCGGGCAGTGCCGCCACCCGGCTTCGGGGATCACGGGAACGGGTGACCCGGAACAATCGCTCGTGCTCGTCCCGCGCGGCCTTCGTCAGCCGGTCCCAGCGGGCTCTGAGCGAGGCGGCGTCGGGGGCGGTCACCCAGGCGCGTCCGGTGCGCAACGGCCTTACGGACCAGGGCATCAGGTCGTCGAGGAGCGGGGCACCGTCGCCCCGGGCGTCATCGGAGCCGCCCGCCGCCCGTGCTGCCACCGTGTCGTCCTCCCCGTCGCCACGTCGCCCGCGTGCCTGCCCCGGCATCGTAACCGCGCCCGCCGGAGTGCGGCCGGTGGCGCTCGCCCGGCGCCGGCGCACGCGGCACGGGCGCACCCCGGCGGGCGCGTACCAGGCACGGGGGCGCGGACCCGGCGCGGGTGCGTCCGGCGGCCCCGTCGTGCCGGCGCGTCAGTGCGCCTCCACGGTGACCGAGAAGGAGAACCGGTCGCCCCGGTAGCGGATCCGTGCCACGTCCACCACCCGGCCGCCCTCCTCGTACGTCACCCCCGTGTAGAACAGGATCGGGCTGAGCAGCGGCACCCGGAGGAGTTCGGCGGTGACCGGGTCGGCGAGGCGCGCCTCGACGGTGTCGGTGATGCGCGCGATCCGGACGCCGACGCGGTCGCGCAGCACCTTGGTCATCGGCCAGCGTTCGAGGTCGGCGACATCGAGCCGCGCCGCCACCTCGGGATGCACTGCGTTCTCCGCCCAGTTGGTGGGCTCGTCGCTGTCCTCGTCCCGGCGCAGCCTGCGATAGCTGACCACCTCGGAGCAGCCGGGGAAGTGCTCGCCGAGCTCGCACGGCACGGCCACCGGGCCGTGGTCCAGGACCGAGGTCCGTTCGCCCGACTGCTGGGCCACGATCGCGTCGATCGAACCCAGCAGCCGGACCGGGGAGACCCGGCGGGCGCGCGGTTCGATGAACGTGCCGCGCCGCCGGTGCCTGCTGATCAGCCCCTCCGTCTCCAGCTCCTTGAGCGCCTGCCGCATCGTCAGCACGCTCACGCCGTAGTGCGCGGCGAGCTGCTCCTCGGTCGGCAGCCGCTGCGAGGCGTCCGCCGCGCGCCCCAGTATCGAGGCGCGCAGCGACTGCGAGACCTGGTACCACAGCGGCAGTTTGCGGTTCAGGACCAGCGAATCGGGGGCAAAGGCCGGCACCGGGGGCGTCTTGGGCATCTGGGGCACCTGAGTCACCTGGTATCTCCGTACTGCGACACAGCGGACGCGACGATGCGTGGGCCGCGTGGTGGCGGTCCTCGCCTACGGCCTGAAGTTGCGGCTCAGACCCTGCCACACGTCGTCGTAGCCGCGCTGCAGATGGTCGGCACCGGCCGCCTGCGCGGTCGCGGTCACCGGCCAGCGGGTCTCGAACATGAAGGCCAGGCCGTCGTCGATCTTCTGCGGCCTCAGCTCCGCCGCGCTCGCCCGGTCGAAGGTCTCCCGGTCCGGGCCGTGCGCCGACATCATGTTGTGCAGCGAACCGCCGCCCGGCACGAATCCGCCCTTCCCGGCCGTCTTGGCGTCGTACGCGCCCTCGATCAGGCCCATGTACTCGCTCATCACGTTGCGGTGGAAGTACGGCGGCCGGAACGTGTCCTCGCCGACCAGCCAGCGCGGGGCGAAGACGACGAAGTCGACGCCCGCCAGACCGGCGGTGTCGGACGGCGAGGTCAGCACCGTGAAGATCGACGGGTCGGGGTGGTCGTAGCTGATCGACCCGATGACGTTGAAACGGTGCAGGTCGTAGACGTACGGGGTGTGGTTGCCGTGCCAGGCGACCACGTCGAGCGGCGAGTGGTCGTACGTCGCGGACCAGAGGTTCCCGCAGAACTTGTTGATCACCTCCACCGGGCGGTCGTCGTCCTCGTACGCGGCGACGGGCGCGAAGAAGTCCCGCGCGTTCGCCAGGCCGTTGGCACCGATCGGGCCGAGATCGGGGAGGACGAACGGGCGGCCGTAGTTCTCGCAGACGTAGCCGCGGGCGGTGGCGTCGAGCAGCTCCACCCGGAAGCGGACCCCGCGCGGGATCAGCGCGACATGCCCCGGTTCGGCGCGCAGCAGTCCCAGTTCGGTGCGGAGCAGCAGGCCGCCGCGTTCCGGGACGATCAGCAGCTCGCCGTCCGCGTCGCTGAACACCCGGTCGGTCATGGACGCGTTGGCGTGGTAGAGGTGCACGGCCATACCGGCGCGCCGCGTCGCGTCGCCGTTGCCGCCGAGGGTCCACAGACCGGCCAGGAAGTCCGTCCCGGCCGCGGGCTCGGGCAGCGGGTCCCAGCGCAGCCGGTTGGGGTCGGGCACGGTCTCGGTGAACGGGGCGGTGCGGATCGCGCCGTTGTCGACGCGGACGAACGGGGGATGGGCGGCCGAGGGGCGGATCCGGTAGAGCCAGGAACGGCGGTTGTGCGCCCGCGGTTCGGTGAAGGCCGAGCCGCTCAGCTGCTCCGCGTAGAGCCCGAGAGGGGCGCGCTGGGGCGAGTTGCGGCCGTGCGGCAGCGCCCCGGGAACCGCCTCCGAACTGTGCTCATTGCCGAATCCGGGGGAATACCCGAGCCCCTGTGCCGTCTTCCTCGCCTGCTCGATGCCACTCATGTGCGCTCCCGGTGCCGAAGAAATCCTATGGACAACCGTAGGAATCGGAACGTGGCTCGTCAACGCCATTCGGTGACAAGCAGGGGGTTCCGTGGCGGTGCAGGCGCGAGACGGCGTCCCGCGGTGGCGCAGGCGCGCCGCACGGGGGAATCCGGGCGGCGGAGGGCCACGGCATCATGGAGCCCGTGCCCCCAGCGAACAGCCACCTCCGCCGCGTCCCGGTCCAGCGGCGCAGCGCCGAACGTCTGGCCCGGATACTCGACGCCTGCGCCGAACTCCTCGACGAGACGGGGTACGAGCGGCTGTCCACCCGGGCCGTCGCCCTCCGGGCCGGGGTGCCCATCGGTTCCGTCTACCGGTTCTTCTCCGACAAGCGCGCGTTGACCGACGCACTCGCCCGGCGCAACCTGGACAGCTACGCCGAACGCGTCACCGCCCGGCTGGCCACCGTCCCGACGACCGACTGGCAGAGCGCCATCGACGCCGTGCTGGACGAGTACCTGGCGATGAAGCGCGCCGTGGCCGGCTTCGCCCTCGTGGACTTCGGTGCCCCCGCCCCCGCTCCCGACGAGGACCCGGCCGACGACGCCAACCACCGGGTGGCCGTCCGTCTCACCCCGCTCCTGGCCGGGTATCTGGGCCCGGTGCCGGGTCAGGACCTGCACCGGACGATCCTGGTGTGCGTCGAGGCCGCGGACGCCCTGCTCCGACTCGCCTTCCGCACCGATCCGTCGGGGGACGACGCCGTCGTGGCCGAGACCCGCGTCCTGCTCCGGGCGTATCTCGCGCAGGTCCTGGACCGGCGGACGCCGCACGGATCCCGGGCCGGTGACGGGCGGCGGACGGCCGGGCGTTGACCTCAAGTCCGCTGGAGGTCGTACGTTCCAGCCATGAGCATGGAAACCACCGCGTGGACACAGCTCCACAACGTCATGAACGCGCAGGCGGACCGGCGCCCCTTCGACCGCGCCACCCTGCGGCGCGTCGCCGCCTTCGCCCGCCCCCACCGCCGCCGGGTCGCCCTCTTTCTGCTCGTGAGCGTGGCGACGGCGCTGCTCGCGGTCGCCACCCCCGTACTCGCCGGCCGCGTCGTCGACGCCATCGTGACCGGCGGGGACACCGGCACCGTCACGCGCCTGTCCCTGCTCATCGCCGCGATCGCCCTCGCCGAGGCGGCACTCGGACTGGTCGGCCGCTGGCTCTCGGCGAACCTCGGCGAGGGGCTGATCCTCGACCTGCGCACCGCCGTCTTCGACCACGTGCAACGCATGCCGGTCGCGTTCTTCACCCGTACCCGCACCGGCGCGCTCGTCAGCCGGCTCAACAACGACGTCATCGGAGCCCAACGCGCCTTCAGCAACACCCTGTCCGGCGTCGTCGGCAATGTCGTGACGCTGCTCCTCACCCTCGGCGTCATGCTCTCCATCTCCTGGCGGATCACCGTCCTCGCGCTGGTGCTGCTGCCGGTGTTCGTGCTGCCCGCCCGGCGCATGGGCACCCGGATGGCCAGGCTCCAGCGGGAGGCGGCGGCCCACAACGCCGCGATGGGGACGCGGATGACCGAGCGCTTCTCCGCGCCCGGCGCCACCCTGGTCAAGCTGTTCGGCCGGCCCGCCGACGAGTCCGCCGAATTCGCCGCCAGGGCGGGGCGGGTGCGCGACATCGGGATTCGTACGGCCATGGCCCAGTCCGCGTTCATCACCGCCCTCACCCTCGTGTCGGCGCTGGCGCTCGCCCTGGTCTACGGGCTCGGCGGGTACTACGCGCTGCGCGGGCAGCTGGACGCGGGCGCGGTCGTCGCGCTGGCCCTGCTGCTGACCCGCCTGTACGCGCCGCTCACCGCGCTCGCCGGGGCGCGGGTGGAGGTGATGAGCGCCCTCGTCAGCTTCGAGCGGGTCTTCGAGGTCCTCGACCTCGAACCGCTCATCGCGCAGAAGCCCGACGCCCGGGCGGTCCCCGAGGGACCGGTGTCCGTCGAGTTCGACCGGGTCCGGTTCGGATACCCGGCCGCCGACAAGGTCTCCCTCGCCTCACTGGAGGACGTCGCGAGCCTCGACACCCGGGGCGGCGGGGAGGTGCTGCGCGGAGTCTCGTTCCGGGCCGAACCCGGCCGGACGGTGGCGCTCGTCGGTTCCTCCGGTGCGGGCAAGTCGACCATCGCGCAACTGCTGCCGCGCCTCTACGACGTGGACGAGGGCACGGTGCGCATCGGCGGCGTCGACGTGCGCGACCTCTCCGCCGACAGCCTGCGCGACACCCTCGGCATGGTCACCCAGGACGGCCACCTCTTCCACGAGTCGGTCCGGGCCAACCTGCTGCTCGCCCGGCCCGACGCCACCGAGGACGACCTCTGGGACGCGCTGCGCCGCTCGCGGCTGGACGGACTGGTCGCCTCGCTGCCCGACGGGCTCGACACCGTCGTCGGCGAACGCGGCTACCGGCTCTCCGGCGGCGAACGCCAGCGGCTGACCATCGCCCGGCTGCTGCTGGCCCGCCAGCGCGTCGTGATCCTCGACGAGGCCACCGCCCACCTGGACAACACCTCCGAGGCGGCCGTCCAGGAGGCCCTCACCGAGGCGCTCGCCGGACGCACCGCCGTCGTGATCGCCCACCGCCTGTCCACCGTGCGGTCGGCCGACCTCATCCTGGTGGTGGAGGACGGACGGATCGTGGAGCGGGGCACCCACGACGAACTCCTCGCGGCCGGGGGCCGGTACGAGGAGCTCTACCGCACCCAGTTCCAGGATTCCGGGGCCGAGCGCCAGGGGTCCGGGAGTCCGCTGGACCGCGTCTGAATCCGTGGGTCCGTCGGACCGTGCCGGGATCCGTGAGTCCGCTGGACCGCGCCGGGAGCCGGGAGTCCGCCGGACCGCGTCCGGACCCGTGAATCCGTCGGACCGGCGCCGTGGGACGGGGACGTCAGTGGTGTGCGCCGCCGTCGGCCGCCAGGCCCGGCATCAGGAGGGCGAGTGCGTGGCCCGTCCCGGCCGGGGCGTCCTCGGGGTCCTCGGTATGGTCATCGGGAGCCCGACCACGACGGCGCCCACGAACGGCACTCCCATCCCCGCCACCAGCCTCCCGGGCGGTGCCTCGCCGAGCACCCGGGAACCCGGCGGCGCGATCAGCAGCGGGCCGAATGTCCACCACCATCGCCGCCGTGCCCGCGTCCACCAGCCGCTCGGCCTGGCCGAGCACCACGGTGCAGAGCCCGAACCGGAGCAGCCCGGACCACAGGATCCCCCGGCCACAGCACCGGGCGGCCCGCGGCGGAAGCGCCTCGCGTCGCAGCGTGGGGGAGGGGATGTCGTCATGGGCGACCGTAGGTGCGCGACGGTTCGGGCCCTACCGAAGGATGGACGGCTCGATGCCCAGGTGCTCGTGCAGTGCCCGTTCCCCGTCGGCCGTCGCCCGCACCGCCCGGCCGGACCCGATCCGTACGCACCACCCCGTGCCCAGCGCGTGCCGGCACAGCGCCGCGCCCGCGAGCCCCGCCAGATGCGGCCTGCGTTCGGTCCAGTCCAGGCAGCTCCGTACGAGCGGACGCCGCGACCCCGACTCCAGGGCGATCCCCAGCGTCGCGAACCAGGCGACGCCGTCGGCGGTGAGGGCGAAACCCGTGTCCTGCACCAGCAGTCCGCGCGCGGTCATGGCGTCCGCGATCGCGATGCCGATCCGCCCGGCGAGATGGTCGTAGCAGGTGCGTCCGCGGGCCAGCGCGCTGCCCGCGCTCGCCGCGCTCAGGGCGCGCGGGCGGTCGGCCGCCGCGTCGGGGGCGACGCGGGCCGCCAGGTCCTCGACGAGATGCGCGGCCCGCTCGTCGGCGAGCCGCACATAACGGTGGCGGCCCTGCCGTTCCTCGGCCAGCAGCCCGCCCGCGACGAGCCTGCCGAGATGCTCGCTGGCGGTGGACGGTGCCACCGAGGCGTGCCGGGCCAGTTCGCCCGCCGTCCAGGCGCGGCCGTCGAGCAGGGCCAGGCAGAAGGCCGCCCGGGTCTCGTCGGCGAGGAGCGCGGCCAGGGCGGCGAGCCGGGGCGCGGCCGGATCGGGATGTGACATGCGTGCCATGTGTTCCAGGATGCGCCGGGGACGTTTCGACGGCTGCCGAAACGTCCCCGCGCGCGACGGCTGCGACGCGTAAGCGGATGCCTACCCTCCACCCGAAGGGGCCCTAAGCGCTTGCTCAGGTTCGGGGTATGGTGTTCGTCCTGTTGACGAGAGGGGCGAGTGATCATGAGCACGGCGGAGGAGACCGACGGCGACCGCGCGCCGTGGGCCGAGGTGACGCCCGAGGCGGCCAGACGGCTCCTCGTCGCCGCCGTCGACGCCTTCGCCGAGCGCGGGTACCACGCCACCACCACGCGGGACATCGCGGGCCGGGCGGGAATGAGCCCGGCCGCGCTCTACATCCATTACAAGACGAAGGAAGAACTGCTCCACCGCATCAGCAGGATCGGTCACGACCGTGCCCTCGCCGTCCTGGAGGCCGCCGCCGACGGGGACGGCACCGCCGCCGAGCGGCTGGCCGAGGCCGTACGGTCCTTCGTCCGCTGGCACGCGCAGCAGCACACCACGGCCCGCGTGGTCCAGTACGAACTCGACGCGCTCGGCGAGGAGCACCGCGCCGAGATCGTCGGGCTGCGCCGCAGTACCGAAGCGGTGGTGCGCCGGATCATCGACGAGGGCGTGGAGGCGGGGGAGTTCGACGTCCCCGACGTCCCCGGCACCGCCCTCGCGGTGCTCTCGCTCTGCATCGACGTGGCGCGCTGGTTCAACGCACGGGGCAGCCGGACGCCCGACGAGGTCGGCGAGTTCTACGCCGGTCTCGTGCTGCGCATGGTGGGCGCCGAGCGGTAGCGGCGGCGGGGCCGGCCGGGGGCCGCCCCGTACCCGGCCGGGAGCGACGGTTCCGGCCGCACCGGCCGGCCCGGGTCGTATCCCGCCGGGCGCGCGGATTCGGGCCGCGACCGGTTGGGGACGCGTCCGGTCAGAAGTAGTAGCGCGACACCGATTCGGCCACGCACACCGGCTTGTCGCCGCCCTCGCGCTCGACCGTGACGAGGGCGGTCACCTGCACGCCGCCCCCGGCCTCCTCGACGTTCTTCAGCAGGGCCGTCGCGCGCAGCCGGGAGCCCACGGGCACGATGGACGGGAAACGGACCTTGTTCGTGCCGTAGTTGATCCCCATCTTCATGCCCTCGACCCGCATGACCTGCGGTACGAGGGCCGGCAGCAGCGAGAGCGTGAGATAGCCGTGCGCGATCGTCGTGCCGAACGGGCCGGTCGCGGCCCGCTCCGGGTCCACGTGGATCCACTGATGGTCGCCGGTGGCGTCGGCGAAGAGATCGATCCTCTTCTGGTCGATCTCCAGCCACTCGCTGTGCCCGAGCTGCTCGCCCACCGCGTCGCGCAACTCCTGCGCGGACGTGAAGATCCTCGGCTCCGCCATGTCCCTGGTCCTGCCTTCCGCTCGCGGCCGTCCGGCGTCGCGCGCCCGTGGGCCGCGCGCCCGTAGTGAGGAAGCCGGGCGAGGGGCGACACCCTTCGCCCCGGGCTGTCCAAGCGCTTGCTCAGCATGGTTGGCGGGTGAGTTCCTGTCAACGACGGACCGGCCCGGGGAGGGACACGTAGGGTTGGGGAAGTGCCTCAGATTCCACATTCACTCCAGGAACTCACGGTCGGCCAGCTCTCCGCGCGCAGCGGGGCAGCCGTCTCCGCCCTGCACTTCTACGAGGCCAAGGGGTTGATCAAGAGCCGCCGGACCAGCGGCAACCAGCGCCGCTACACCAGGGACGCGCTGCGCAGGGTCGCGTTCGTGCGCGCCGCGCAGCGGGTGGGCATCCCGCTGGCCACCATCAGGGACGCTCTGGCCGAACTGCCCGACGAACGCACCCCGAACCGCGACGACTGGGCGCGGCTCTCGGCGGCATGGCGCGCCGAACTGGACGAGCGCATCGCACAGTTGGCGCGGCTGCGTGACCACCTCACCGACTGCATCGCCTGCGGCTGCCTGTCGTTGGAGACCTGTGTGCTCTCCAACCCGAACGACGTCTCCGGTCAGTGGATCAGCGGCTCGCGCCTGATGCCGGAGCGCCGCGCGGACGACGGCGGGCGGAGGGGCGGGGCCGAGGAGGACGAGGCCCGGAAGAACGGGAATCGGCGGGACGGGGCGTAGGAGGGCGGGGAGTGGAAGGGGATCTGCGGTGGATCGCTCCGGTGGATCGGCCCGGCGGCAGGGCGCCCGCGACACCGGGCGGCGGATCGCCCGTCGGTCCGACGGCGTCGAGTCCCGCGCCAGGTCTTCCGCGCGCCCCGGGCCCGTTCGTGGGCACCAGGTGGGCGTTCGGGTGGCGTACCGGTGACGTGCGGCGCGGTCACGCCGCCGACGCGAGGTCCCGCCGCCGCGCGCCCCGGGCCCTCGCCAGCGCCCCCGGTGTGAGGACCGGACGGGGCACCAGGATCCCGCACCCCGAGCAGACCGGTCCGGTCCACTGCTCGCACACCGGATCCGGCCGCCACTCGATCTCGTCGCACCCGCACACCGGGCAGGCCGTGCCCGGCCCCGCTTCCAGGGCGGCGATCAGCCGGTCGAGGACCTCGGCGAGCGGCGCCGAGGGATGAACGGCCGGATCCGCGCAGCGGGCCACCCCGTACCCGCCCCAGGCGCGCCGGTGCCAGTCGTCGAACACGACGGGTCTGCGCAGCCCGTCGTGCTTCTCGCGTCTGCGGCGCGCGGCGAAGGACGCCTCGTAGCCGAGCCAGGCGGCCCTGGCCGCCTCCAACTCCTCCAGCGCGCCCACCAGGCGCACCGGATCGGGGGAGCGGTCCTCCGGCTCGAACCCGTGCCGTGTGCACAGGTGGTCCCAGGTCGCCCGGTGTCCGTAAGGGGCGAACCGCTCCAGGCACTTGCGCAGCGAATACCGCCGCAGTGCCAGGTCGCTCCCCGGGTCGCGCACCTGTCTCGCAAGACTCCGGAATCCGGCCACTGCGCCATCACCTCCGTCGCTCGTACTTCGGCGTCAAGAGATAGACGAACGGGCGCCCGTTTGGGATCCCGCGACGGGCAAGAGTGTCCGGAAAGCGAGATGAGCGTCTGTCACGCGGAGCGGTGGCGGCGGCATGTGACGATTCGGAAAAGGTGATCGTTGCTCATCTTACCGGCCGGTCGTACCGCCGGTAACCTCCGGCCCATCGGCCACCCGGAGGAGTGCGCATGCCCCCACGCACCATCATGTCCACAGCCGCCGCCACGGCGGCCGTCCTCGCCCTCGGTGTCACCCTGCTGGCCGCGGCGCCGCAGTCCGGCGCCGCGGCGGCGGAGCCCGCACCCGTCACCGACTACTGCCAGGGGCAGTGCGACGACATCCTGCCGCCCGGCCAGAACGGCAACGCCACACTCGTCGAGATCCTCGGCAACAAGGCGTTCGGCACCCACCCCGCCCACAGCGACGACCAGATCGACCGCTACGACGGCCTGGTGGCCGGTCACACCGCGCTCACCGACCAGAAGCTGACGGACTTCTTCAACGACGCCTCGTTCGGCGTCCCGAAGGACCGGGTCGAGTCGGTCGTCTCGCCCCGCGCCGACGTCACCATCACCCGTGACAAGGCCACCGGCGTCCCGCACATCAAGGGCACCACCCGCTACGGCACCGAGTTCGGCGCCGGATACGCCGCCGGGCAGGACCGGCTCTGGCTCATGGACCTCTTCCGGCACATCGGACGCGGCCAGTTGACCTCGTTCGCCGGGGGCGCGCTCGCCAACCAGGGCCTGGAGCAGCAGTTCTGGCCGCAGGCCCCGTACACCGAGGCCGACCTGGAGGCCCAGGTCGCGTACATACGGACCCATGAGGGCCCGCGCGGCGAGCAGGCCATGGCGGACGCCCAGGCGTACGTCGACGGCATCAACGCGTACCGCGACAAGTCCAAGAACGGCCGGTACTTCCCCGGCGAGTACGTGCTCACCGGCAAGATCGACGCCATCACCAACGTCGGCGAGATAGAGCCGTTCAAGCTGACCGACCTGATCTCGATCGCCTCCGTGGTCGGCGGCCAGTTCGGCGGCGGTGGCGGCGGCGAGGTGCAGGCGGCGCTCTCGCTGCTCTCCGCCCAGCAGAAGTACGGGGTGGCCGAGGGGACCAAGGTCTGGGAGTCGTTCCGGCAGCGCAACGACCCCGAGGCGGTCCTCACCGTCCACGACGGCACCGCGTTCCCGTACGCGGGCAAGCCCGACAAGGCGCGCGGCACCGCACTACCCGACGCCGGGTCCGTCACCGTCGAACCGCTCGTCTTCGACCGCACCGGCTCGGCGGGCACCGACCGCAAGGCCCCCGTCAAGGCCCCGGCGAACCTCAGGAAGGCCCAGGGCATCTACGACGACGGCGTCATCCCCGAGGGCTCGCTGCCCGGGTCCGGATCCGGCGCGCAGAAGCGCGGCATGTCCAACGCCCTGCTGGTGTCCGGCAAGCACACCGCGAGCGGGAACCCGATCGCCGTGTTCGGCCCGCAGACCGGCTACTTCGCCCCGCAGCTGATGATGCTCCAGGAACTCCAGGGGCCGGGTATCAGCGCCCGCGGCGTCTCCTTCGCGGGCGTCGGCATGTACGTTCAGATGGGCCGCGGCCAGGACTACGCCTGGAGCGCCACCTCGGCGGGACAGGACATCACCGACACCTACGCCATCGAGCTGTGCGAGCCCGACGGCTCCGCGCCCACCAAGGACTCCACGCACTACCGCTACCGGGGCACCTGCACCGCCATGGAGACGCTGGAGCGCACCAACTCCTGGAAGCCGACCGTCGCCGACTCCACGGCCGAGGGCTCCTACCGCATGCAGGTCCGGCGCACGCACTACGGCGTCGTCACCCACCGGGCCACCGTCGGCGGCAAGCCCGTCGCGTACACCTCGCTGCGCAGCACCTACCGCCACGAGGCCGACTCGATCATCGGCTTCCAGATGTTCAACGACCCGGACCTGGTCAAGGACGCCGCCTCGTTCCAGCGCGCGGCGAGCAACATCGACTACGCCTTCAACTGGTTCTACGCGGACTCCCACACCGCCGCGTACTACAACAGCGGCATGAACCCGGTGCGCGCGGCGGGCGTCGACCCTGCGCTCCCGGTGAAGGCCGAGCGGGCCTACGAGTGGAAGGACTTCGACCCGGCCGCCAACACCGCCGCGTACACCTCGTTCGCCGAGCACCCGAACTCCAACGGCCAGGACTACTACGTCTCCTGGAACAACAAGCAGGCCGAGGGGTACTCCGCCGCAGGCTTCGGGCTCGGCGCGGTGCACCGGGGCGATCTGCTCGACGACCGGGTGGCGAAGCTGGTCGCGGAGGGCGGCGTGACCCGGGCCTCCCTCACCCGGGCCATGGCCGAGGCCGGGATCACCGACCTGCGCGGTGAGCAGCTGCTGCCCGAGCTGCTGAAGGTGATCCGGTCCCGTCCGGTCACCGACCCCGAACTGAACGGTGTGGTCCAGCAGTTGGAGTCCTGGCGGGCGGCCGGCTCGCAGCGCAGGGAGAACGGCTCAGGCTCGCACGGCTACGCGCACGCCGACGCGATCCGCGTCATGGACGCGTGGTGGCCCCGGCTGGTCGAGGCCGAGTTCCGGCCCGGTCTCGGCGACGACCTCTACCGGGAGCTGACCGCGGCCCTCGCCACCGACGAGTCCCCGGCGGCGAGCCACGGCGCCAGCGGCGCGCACAGCGGCTCGGCGTTCCAGTACGGCTGGTGGGGCTTCGTGGACAAGGACCTGCGCAAGGTCCTGGGGCAGCCGGTCAAGGGCCCGCTGGCCAGGACCTACTGCGGCGGCGGTGACCTCGGCGGCTGCCGCGACGCGCTGCTGGCCTCGCTGAAGGAGGCGGCGGCGCAGCCGGCCACGCAGGTCTACCCGGGCGACGACACGTGCAAGGCCGGGGACCAGTGGTGCGCGGACGCGATCGTGCACCGGGCGCTCGGCGGCATCTCCCAGAAGACCATCCACTGGCAGAACCGTCCCACGTACCAGCAGGTGGTGGAGTTCCCCGCCCATCGGTGAGCACGGAACCCGTACGCCGGGTGGGGACGGAAAACGTACGCCCGGGTGGGTCCGGACCCGCGGGTCCGGACCCACCCGGCCCGTCCGGCGCAGCCTCAGCGGTACTGGAGGTACTTCTTCCGGACGGCCCGGAACGCGGCGAGATCCGCCGCCCAAGCCCCCACCACCTCGTCCGTATCGGCCCCCGCGTCGATCATCGTGCGGACCCGGGTGTTGCCGGTGAGCTTGTCGATCCAGTTGTCGGAGCGCCACTCGAAGCCGCTCCAGGTCCGCTTCGCCGTGACCAGCAGCCCGATGCCCGTGCGGACCGGATCGAAGGCGGCACGGTCGTGGACGTGCACCTGCACCCCGCCGACCGTCTTCCCCTGGAACTTGGAGAACGTCGGCGCGAAGTACGCCTCGCGGAACGCGACCCCCGGCAGGTCCAGCGCGTTCGCCGCGGCCGCCCAGCGGTGGTCGATGCCCTCCGCGCCGAGCAGCTCGAACGGCCGGGTCGTGCCGCGCCCCTCGGAGAGGTTCGTGCCCTCGAACAGGCATGTGCCCGCGTAGACCAGCGCCGTCTCGGGCGTCGGCATGTTGGGGCTCGGCGGCACCCACGGCAGGCCGGTCGTGTCGAAGAAGTCCGAGCGCCGCCACCCGGACATCTTCACGATCCGCAGGTCCACCGGCCGCTCCAGGAACTCCCGGTCGAACAGCAACGCCAGCTCGGCCACCGTCATGCCGTGCGCCTGGGCGATCTCCCGACGACCGACGAACGTCGCGAACGCCGGGTCGAGGACCGGCCCGAGCGCCGCCCGTCCGGTCACCGGGTTCGGCCGGTCCAGCACCACGAACCGCTTGCCCGCGAGGGCCGCCGCCTCCATGCAGTCGTACAGGGTCCAGATGTACGTGTAGAAGCGGGCACCCGCGTCCTGGATGTCGAAGACGACCGTGTCCACGCCGGACGCGGTGAAGACGTCCGCGAGCGGCTGCCCGCTCTTGAGGTACGTGTCGTAGACCGGGAGTCCGGTCGCCGGGTCCTCGTACCGTCCTTCCGAACCGCCCGCCTGCGCGGTGCCGCGGAAGCCGTGTTCGGGGCCGAAGACGGCGGTCAGGTCCACCCGGCCGTCCGGGTGCATCACGTCGACGATGTGGCGCACGTCGGAGGTGATCCCGGTCGGGTTGGTGACGACCCCGACCTTCTGGCCCTTCAGCAGCGCGTAGCCGTCCGCCGCCAGCCGGTCGAAGCCGGTGCGGACCCGCCCGCGGCCGTTGCCGCCACCGTGTCCTCGGCCGGCCGCGGGGGCCGCGGTCGCCGTCCCGCCACTGCCTGCGGCCGTCGCCGCGAGGGCGCCCACCGCGCCGCCGGCGGCCAGCAAACCACGTCTGGACAGGCTCATTCGGCTACCTCCGTGATCGCGACGTCTGTCATGGTCACGCACGCTAGCGCGTGATCAGGCCATACGGAACGAGCCGGACGTGACCAGTGCGGCGGGGGCGACGGCGGTGCCTCCCCGGGCGGCGCCGCCTCGGCGGAGGCGGAACGACCCGCGCGACCGGCCGCTCGGGCGCCTCCCGCGCGTGGACCTCTCGGACGGGCGGCGACCTCTTCCGTTCCCACATACCGACTGGTTAGTCTGCCGGGTGCAGTCGGCGGAGAGAGGCGGTACCGATGAGTGGCACGGTGCGGGGCGCGGGCGTGGTGGTCACCGGGGCCGGAGGCGGCATCGGGGCCGCGCTGGCCCGTCGCTTCGCGGCGGAGGGGGCGCGGGTCGTGGTGAACGACCTGGACGAGGCGCGGATCGGTGGTCTGGCCGAGGAGATCGGTGCCGTCGCGGTCGCCGGCGACGCCTCGCGGACCCTGGACGCCGTCCGCGACGCGCTGGACGGCACCGTCGACGTCTACTGCGCCAACGCCGGTCTGGCCTCGCCCGGTGACGTCTTCGCCGAGGAGGAGGTCTGGGCCGCCGCCTGGGACGTCAACGTCATGGCCCATGTCCGGGCGGCCAGGGCGCTGCTGCCCGGCTGGCTGGAGCGCGGCGCCGGCCGGTTCGTCTCGACCGCTTCCGCCGCCGGGCTGCTGACGATGATCGGCGCAGCGCCGTACAGCGTGACCAAGCACGGTGTCGTCGCCTTCGCCGAATGGCTGTCGCTGACCTACTGCCACCGCGGCGTCAAGGTGCACGCCATCTGTCCGCAGGGCGTGCGCACCGACATGCTGACCGCCGCCGGATCGGCCGGTGAACTCGTCCTCGCGCCCACCGCCATCGAGCCGGAGGCGGTCGCCGACGCGCTCTTCGACGCCATGGCCGAAGACCGCTTCCTCGTGCTGCCGCACCCCGAGGTCGCCGGGTTCTACCGTGCCCGGGCCGACGACCCCGACCACTGGCTCGGCGGCATGAACCACCTCCAGCGGAAGTGGGAGGAGAGCGGCGGCGCCTGACCGGATTCGTCCGCACGGATCGCGGGGCCCGATTCGTCCGCACGGACCCGCAAGGACCCGCAGGGACCCGCGCGGACGGGAGTCCCGCCGAGAGAGGGGGTGCCGATTTGGCGGCTACGGGCAGGGGTGTCCCATATATCACGGGCCCGCGCGTCCGGGACGCCGACCGGACACCCGGGGACCGCGAGTGGGAAGATCCTCGGGCGCCGACCGCGTTCCCCTCGGTGGACCGCATCGCACGCGGCACGCACGGCGCACGGCGCGGACCCGCGCACAGGACGGAAGGAAGGCGACGGCCATGACCAAGGTGACGGACGGGGAACCGGAGGAACCGGCCCCCGTACCCCGACGGCTGCTCGCCGCCGCCACCCGACTCTTCGCCGAGCAGGGCTACGACCGCACATCCGTCCAGGAGATCGTCGAGGCGGCGGGCGTCACCAAGGGCGCGCTCTACCACTACTTCGGCTCCAAGGAGGACCTGCTCCAAGAGGTGTACGCCCGGGTGCTGCGCCTCCAGCAGGAACGCCTCGACGCCTTCGCGGGCGCCGACGCCCCGGTCGAGAAGCGTCTTCGCGACGCCGCGGCGGACGTGGTCGTCACCACCATCGAGAACCTCGACGACGCCGCGATCTTCTTCCGCTCCATGCACCATCTGAGCCCGGAGAAGAACAAGCAGGTGCGGGCGGAGCGGCGCCGCTACCACGAGCGCTTCCGGGCCCTGGTCGAAGAGGGGCAGCGCAGCGGCGTGTTCTCCACGGCCACCCCCGCGGACCTGATCGTGGACTACCACTTCGGCTCGGTCCACCACCTGTCCACCTGGTACCGGCCCGACGGCCCGCTCAGTCAGCAGGAGGTCGCCGACCACCTCGCCGACCTGCTGCTGCGCGCCCTGCGCCCGTAGCCACCAGCCGGTCTCCGGCGGCCGGGGCACGCTCCACGCACGAGTTACGAGCACGGACGCGGCACAGACCCACGGGCACGACCACGGACACGGTCACGAGCCGCGCCCGGGAAGCCGGAATCCCGTTGACGGCGGCCGGAGCACCGTCGTTAGCATCCGACGGTGAGGCCACCGAGCGACGCGCAGACCGATGAACAGTTCCACGAACGGATACGGGAAGAGATCCACGACGCCGTACGCCGGGCCGACGCCGCCCGGTTGTCCGCGCTCCTCGACGCCCGGGACTGCCCGCCCGCCCTGCTCGGGCGCCTGATCCGGCACGAGGATCCCGGCCTGTGCGAACTGGGGCTCGTCCTGCTCACCGAGCGCGTCACGCCCGACGGCCCGTCCGACGGGGCGGAGGGGGCCGAACTGGCCGGACTGCTGCCCGGCACGCCGACGGGGCGGCCGGAGGCGGACCTCCTCCTCGCCGGACTTCATGAGCGGCTCGCCCCGTACCTGCGGGGCCGTCCCCGCCCGGCGTGGCGCACGGCGGGGCTCCCGGCCCGGGTGCGGATCGCGTGGCTGTGCGCCGACCTCCTCGACGAGCCGAGGCTGATCCGCGAGGAGACCCGCGGCGAACTCCTCTACCAGGCGGTACGGGCGCTGGACATCGCCCGCGCGCCCCGGCCGGCCCGGCTGGTGGACGAACTCGCCGGCAGCGGGGACCCGGTGCTTCGCGCCGAGGCGCTGCGGCTCGCCCGGCAGGGCCTGCGCGCCGGACTCCTGGCACCCGCACGGGTCCGCACGACCCTGACCGCTCTGATCGCCACCGACGACGCCCCGGCGGCCCCTTCCGCCGACACCGCCCCGTCTCCCGCCCACACCGCCCCGGCTCCCGCCGACGGTCCGCCGTTCCTCGACGGCGGCGCCCCCGTCGTCGCCGACGCGCTGCGCGAACTCGGGGAGCCCTGGGCCGCCACCGAACCACTGCCGCCGGGACACCTGTCCCCGTTCCTCACCGCCGCGTCGGCCCGCACCGGGCCCGGGACGCTCGACGCGGCGCTCACCGCCGCCGCCCGCCACGGCCACGGGGCGCTGCTGCGACGGGCCGTCGCGGATCCCGGCCTTCCGCCGGGCGCGCGCCGACGGGCGATGGAACTGCTGGGCGGCCGGGCGGACCGCGACGACATCGGCGATCTCCTGGCGGTCGCCGCGGAGGATCCGCTGCTGCTCGGACGGCCCGCGCTCGCCTGTCTGCGGGGCCTCCACCGGCGCGGGCACTTCGTGGCCGATCCGCACGCGCGGGCCGTCGTCGGCCTGGCCCTGGCCGATCACTCGATTCCGCCCGACGAGGCCGCGACCATCCTGTTCACCTGCCGGGCCGAGACGTTCCGGAGCCTGACCGACGCGGACCCCGCTGATCCCGGATGGCCGCGACGGCTCGCCCTGCTGGTGGCTCTGGCCGGACAGGGAACGGACGAGCTGCCGGTCGGGGAGGCGATCACCCGCGTACTCTCCTCGGCTCCCGACCCCGGCCCGTTCCTCCGCGCGATCCGCGAACTGCGCCACCGGCGGGCCGAGGAGGCCGTGATCGCGCTGCTGCCCTCGGCGCCCGCCGCCGCTCTCGACACGCTGGAGGCCATCGGCGGGCGGCGGACGGTACGGGCGCTGCGCGACGGCCTGGGCCTGACCGGGGCGCCGCCCGCAACCCATCTGTACGCCGTGCGGCACCGCGCGCTCGAACTGCTGTGGCAGCTGACCCGCGACCCGGAGCAACGGCAGGCCCTGCTGGTACGGCTCGACCCGCTCGATCTTCCGGCACGTGTGGCGGCGGACCTCGGCGGACCCGACGAGCGGGAACTGGCCCTGTTGCGCTCCCGCCCGGACCCGGACGGGCCGGTGGCGGCGCTGCGGCGGACAGCGGCGTACGGCGGCGCGGGCACCCTGCCGGCCGTCGCCGACCTGCTGTTGCGCATCGTGTCCGACCTGGCGGCCGGCCGGCTGACCGCGCCCGTCACCGGGCCGCACGACCGGGTCCGGCCGGGCGCCGAACCGGTGGTGCCCCAGGAGGTTCTGGACGCCGTGCACGCTCTGGGCCGTCGGCTGTACGAGCGGGGCGCGATCCGGCCGGTGTGCCTGCTCGACGCGGCGGACGCGCCGGAGGCCGGTCACGCGCTCGTCGCGACCACGGCCCTGGACCTGCTGGAACGTCCCGGCCTCGGCGACCACGAGCGGACGATCCTGCTGGAGCTGCTGGGCAGGGCACCCTGGTCCGGCACCCGGGCCCGGGTCCACCGGCTGCTGCGTCACCGCGACCGGCATGTGCGCAAGCACGTCATCGCCCTGCTCGCCCGCGACTCCGGTGGCGTGGACGCGCCCGGAGGCAGGGGCACGCCCTCGGGTGCGGACACGTCCGCCGACGGAGACAGGGCCGACGCCGAGGACGCGCGGGCGCTGTCGGCGACCCTGATCGCGCTGACCCGCGCCCCGGACGTCCAGACCGTCCGGCAGGCGCTGCTCGCCCTGGGCCGGGCGCGCGCCCACTGGGCGTCCGAGGCGATCGCCGCCTGCCTCGACCATCCGAACATGAACATCAGGAAGACGGCCGCCGAGGCGCTGGCCCGCGCCGGCACCCCGGCAGCCGTGCCCCGGCTCCTGCACGGGCTCGGGCACCACGACAACCCCGGGCTGCGCGACGCGCTCGTCGAGGCGCTGCGCAACGTCCTCGGCGACGCGTACGCGGCGACGCTCCTCGCCGCCGCCGAACACAGCGGCGACACGCGGAGCCGGGACCGGCTCCTGGAAGCACTTCACGGCACCCTCACGGCGCGTTCGGTCCTCGCCCTGGACGACCAGGGGTCACCGGTGGCGGCCTCCCTGCTCGCCCTGGTCGCGGCCGGGCGCGTCGGCCTGGCATCCGGGACGGTGCCGGACCTCGCCGCGGCCATGGCCCGGCACGGGGTCGCCGCGCCGGACGAGGTACGGAGGCCGCCGACGGACGACGGGACCGACCACGACATCACGACACTGGTGACCGGGGGCTGGGACCCGGCGGTCGCGCTCCGCCTCGCCGGGCGCGCCGACCGCCCCCGCCCCGAACGGGCGGCGCAACTGCGGCCGATGCTCGGCGACCTGCTCCGGCTGGCCTCCGCGCGCCCCGCGGCCCGGAAGGACGTGGTGCGACTGGCGCTGCGTGCCTGCCCCGGGCCCCGGACGGCCGACGAACTGACGGCGTACGCCCGCTCGGTCCCGGTCCTGCTCGCCACGCTCACCCAGGCCCGGGACGAGGACCGGCACGACCTGATAGCGGTGCTCGAAGAGGTCGCGGCCGAGCTGCCGGCGGCGGCCAGACCGGCCGTCGTCGCCTCGGTACGGGCCCTGCGCCCCGCGCCCGCGGCCCCGCACAGGTCCACGTTGACGCTGCTGCGCCGGCTCGACGCGGTGCTGGTCCGGGCCGACCTCGACCGGGCGCTCGACGCGGCCCGGCTCGGCGCCGACCCCTGGAAGGCGGTGACCGCCGTGCTGCGCGAGGCGTTCGCGGTCCCGGAAGCAGGCTCCGCCCGGTCGGACGGTGGCCGGGCGGAGGACGGCCCGGCCGGTCCTTCCCCGGCGCCCGGCTCGTCGCGGCCCGGACGAAGCCCCGTCCGCGGAACCGCCGTCGGCGCGGCCCCGCCCGCCGGGCTCGGAACCGACGGGACCTGGGCCGTGGGCGACGAGGCCGACAGGGCCCGGGCCTGGCGGGCGGCGCTGCACGGGGCGACGCGCACCCCGGCCGCGCTGGAGGAGTTCCGCCGGCGCGACGACGGCTGGCTCGGCTCCCGCGGCCGGCTGGCCGCGCTGATCGAGGCCCACCACGGGGCCGACCCGGGGATCCGGGCCGCCCTGCTCGACTGGATGACGCTGCTCCAGCCGCTCGACGCGCCGCCCTGGACCATCGCCGAGACCGCCCGCACACAGCCCCCCGCGCCCCGGCGCGTACGGGGCGACGACCTCGACGGGCCCCGCTCGACCCCGCTGCGCGCACGCCTGCTCGCCATGCTGGAGTCCGCCTCCGCCGACCACAGGGCGACCGCCGCCCGCGCACTGGTGACATGGCCCGAGCCCGACACCCGGCGGGCCGTGCTGCTCGCGTTCCTCCGGGGGCGCGTGGATCTGCCCGTCGACAACGGCCTCGCCCGTGTGCTGACCGCGCTCGACCCGGCGGACCTGCGCGGCGACGGCATCCTGCGCGACCGGGTGGCCCTCGTGGCCGCGAAGCTCGGCCCGGGGGAACGGGAACCGCTGGTGCCGCTGCTGCTGGAATGGTGGGAGCAGGCCCCGCCCGCCCTGCGACCGGCGCTCGTGGGCGCCCTGCGCGCCCACCCCGCCGACGCGCTCGCCCGCGCCCTCGAAGGCCGCCTCGACGCCGGAGCCTGGGGCTTCCTCGACCTGCTCGTCGGCCGTCGGCTGCTGCGCACCCCCGCGCTGACGCGCGTTCATGAGCGGCTGCGCGCCGAAGGATGCGACGCGCTCGCGGACCGGCTCGTCCTCGTCGAGGGCCCCCTGCGCGACCCGGATGCGGGACGACGGGACGCGGCGGCGCGGGCGGAGCTCCGCGCCCGTACACCGGCCGCGCCCGCCGGGGCGCCGCGCCGCGCCTCCCGGCGGGAACTGCTGGAGCTGGCCCGCACCGGCACCCCGGACCGGGCCTGCCGGGCCCTGACGGAACTCGCCGACGCGCACCCCGGACCGGAACCGGACCGGGACCCCGAACTGCGCGAGCTGCTCGATGAGTTGCTGCTGCGCTCCCGGGGCAGGGTCCGGCTGCGCGCCCACCGGGCCTCACGGGTGATGCTCGACCGCGACACGCATCTGCGCCACACCGAGCTCCTGCTCGACGACCCCCGGAGCGACGTGGTGCGCTCGGCGGTCCGTACGCTCTGCCGCACCCGCTGGCGGCCCGCGATCCCTGCCCTGACGGCCCTGCTCACGCACCCGCGTCCGGCCGTGCGCGAGGCGGCGGCCGACGGTCTCGCCGGGATGGGCGAGGCGGCCGTCCCCGCCCTCCGCCACGCCGCCGACCACGCCCGCCCCGACAGGCGCGCCCGCTACACGTCCGTGCTCGACCGGATCACGGCGGCGCGGCCCGCAGGGCGGCGGCCGGGCCCGTCCGGCGACTGAGAGCGACGGCACCCGGCGGCCCGGCCGCGCGCCCGCCGGGCGCAGGTCCCCCGCGGGCCCGCCGCAGCGCCGCCTAGTGCTGTGGCCGGAAAGGTCTGCCGCGAAGCTCGCGGCGTCCGGTGCGGTGCGTCGCAAGGCGGAGGATCGCCCTCGTACGGGACGTACTCGGGTGATGCGACAACGCGGCGAGGTGCCGTGCCGGGCGTCGCGAGCCGGTGAACCTTTCCGGTCGCAGCACTAGAGGTACCTCTTGATCTCCCGCCGCGCCAACGACCGCTGGTGCACCTCGTCCGGCCCGTCCGCCAGTTGCAGGGTCCGCGCCGCCGCCCACAGCTCGGCGAGCGGGAAGTCCTGGCCGACCCCTCCGGCGCCGTGCAGCTGCACCGCCCGGTCGAGGATGCCGACCACCGCGCGCGGGGTGGCGATCTTGATCGCCTGGATCTCCGTGTGCGCGCCCCGGTTGCCCACCGTGTCCATCAGCCAGGCCGTCTTCAGCACCAGCAGCCGCAGCTGCTCCACCGTCACCCGCGCGTCCGCGATCCAGTTCTGCACCACGCCCTGCGCGGCGAGCGGCTTGCCGAAGGCCGTACGGGACACCGCGCGCCGGCACATGAGCTCGATCGCCCGCTCGGCCATGCCGATCAGCCGCATGCAGTGGTGGATGCGGCCCGGCCCCAGCCGCGCCTGCGCGATGGCGAAGCCGCCGCCCTCCTCGCCGATCAGGTTCGCCGCGGGCACCCGCACGTTCTCGAACACGACCTCCGCGTGCCCGCCGTGGTAGTGGTCCGCGTAGCCGTACACCCGCATGGCGCGTCGTACGTCGACGCCCGGGGTGTCGCGGGGGACCAGGATCATGGACTGCTGGCGACGGATGTCGGTCCCGTCGGGATCGGTCTTGCCCATCACGATGAAGATCGCGCAGTCCGGGTTCATCGCCCCGGAGATGTACCACTTGCGGCCGTCGACGACGTAGTGGTCGCCGTCCCGCTCGATCCGGGTCTCGACGTTCGTCGCGTCCGACGAGGCGACCTCGGGCTCGGTCATCGCGAACGCCGAGCGGATCTCCCCGGCGAGCAGCGGCTCCAGCCACCGCTTCTTCTGCTCGTCGTCGCCGAACTGGTGCAGCACCTCCATGTTCCCGGTGTCCGGGGCCGCGCAGTTGAGCGCGGTCGGCGCCAACTGCGGCGACCGGCCGGTGATCTCGGCGAGCGGGGCGTACTGGAGATTGGTCAGCCCGGCACCGTACTCGGCATCCGGCAGGAAGAGGTTCCACAGCCCCCGCCTGCGCGCCTCGGCCTTGAGATCCTCGACGACCTGCGGGGTCTGCCACGGGGACGACAGGAGCGCGCGCTGTTCGTCGGCGGTCCGCTCGGCCGGGTACACGTGCTCGTCCATGAAGGCGAGGAGCCTGCCGCGCAGCTCCTCGGTGCGCGCGTCGAATGCGAAGTCCATGGGTGGTCAGCCTTCCTGGAGAGTGGTGAGGCCGTGCTCGATGAAGACGGGGACGAGGTCGCCGATGCGGTCGAAGCCGGCACCGACCGTCCGGCCCAGGGTGTAGCGGTAGTGGATGCCCTCCAGGATCACGGCGAGCTTGAACCAGGCGAACGCGGTGTACCAGGCGAGGGCG
Source organism: Streptomyces sp. NPDC001750 (assembly GCF_042892615.1). Taxonomy (NCBI): domain Bacteria; kingdom Bacillati; phylum Actinomycetota; class Actinomycetes; order Kitasatosporales; family Streptomycetaceae; genus Streptomyces; species Streptomyces sp. NPDC001750. The sequence goes on from NZ_JBIAUE010000006.1 coordinate 99,100, forward strand.
GAGGTGTCCCGGCCCGACCGGGCGGCGTAGCGCTCGATCAGCTCGGCCGGGGAGGGATGTCCGGGCGCGCCGCTGGTGGTGGAGACCGGGGAGTCGGCCAGCCCGAGGTCGGAGCTGTACATCACCAGCAGGCCCAGGTCGGTCAGCGGGTCGCCGAGCGTCGACATCTCCCAGTCGAGCACGGCCCTGATCCGGTCGTCGTCGCCGATCAGCACGTTGTCCAGGCGGTAGTCGCCGTGCACGACCGCGGGCGCGGGGGAGTCGGGCAGCGCGCGGCCGAGCGCGGAGTGCAGCTCGTCGACACCGGGCAGCTCACGGTTGCGGGAGGCGTCCAGCTGTTTGCCCCAGCGGCGCAGCTGACGGTCGAGGAAACCCTCGGGCCGCCCGAAGTCGCCGAGTCCGACGGACGCCGGGTCCACCGCGTGGAGCTCGACCAGGGTGTCCACGAGGCCGAGCACGGCCGCCCGGGTGCGTCCGGCGCCCAGCGGAGCGAGCTGCTCGGCGGTGCGGTACGGGGTGCCCTCGACGTACTCCATCACGTAGAAGGGCGCCCCGAGCACCGAGTCGTCCTCGCAGAGCAGCACCGGTTCCGGCACCGGCACGGCGGTGGGATGCAGGGCGCTGATGACGCGGTGCTCGCGCCTCATGTCGTGCGCCGTCGCCAGTACGTGCCCCAGCGGGGGTCTGCGCACGACCCAGCGGCCGGTGCCGTCGGCCACGAGATAGGTCAGATTCGACCGGCCGCCCTCGACGAGCCGGGCTTCGAGCGGTCCGTTCACCAGCCCCGGCCGCTCGCGGTCGAGATGCCCGCGCAGCCGGTCGAGGTCGAGACCTGGCGGATGGACTGGGCTCATGGTGCGCACCTCCGGGATGAGAGACGGTCGGAGTTCATGATGCCGACCAGTCGGTATGTCGTCCAGCGGCCCCCGGGGATTCGGGGCGCGGGGGGTGCCGGGGGCCGGTGATGGGGTGAGGTACGGGGCAGGCGGAGGGCACGGGGGATGGAGGGAGGCGGGGGTACGGGGCGGCGGGAAAGGCGGCCGCGACCCGGTGGCACGTACGCGCGCCGGTCCTCAGAACACCAGGCCCGCGGCGAACACCGCCAGCGCGATCACGCACGCCGCCGCGGCCAGCGCGCCCCGCGTCGGCAGCGGCCGGGGCCGCCCGGTCGCCATCCGGACCATCCGGCGGTGCGCCAACAGCAGGAAGGCCAGCCAGGCGAGCGCGCTGAGCGCGACGGCGACGAGGGCCGCGGGGCCCGCCCCGGCGTGCAGCGCCTGCCGGACCGCCAGCAGCGCCACCACCGTGCAGGACAGTGTCGTGCGCCGCCACGCCAGCCTGGTCCGCTCGGGCTGCAGCCCGGGGTCGCGCGCACCGTCCGTCACCGGCTCTCCCAGCCGAAGAGGACCACCAGCACCATCGCCACGGCGACCACGGCGACGGCCAGCCCCAGCAGCGTCGGGAACCGGGAGACCGGCAGGTCCTCGCCGCGCCGCATGGCCCGTTCGCAGCGCACCCAGTGGTTGATCGCCCGCAGCGCGCACAGCACACCGGACGCCAGCAGCGCCAGCGCCAGACCGGCCCGGACGCCCCACGCCAGCTCCGGAAGGAACTGGTCGACCGCGAAGCCGCCGCCGATCAGCGCGAGGGCCGTGCGGAGCCAGGCGAGGAACGTCCGCTCGTTGGCGAGCGAGAACCGGTAGTCGGGGGTCTCGCCCTCCTCGCGGATGCGCTGAGGCGCGAACCACAGCCGCAGTCCTCGTACGAATTCGTTCATGCCCCAACCCGTCCGTCGTCGTACCGATGGCCGCCGACCCGGCTCAGGACGCCGCTCCGCCCGCCCGGAAGGCGCGCAGCCGGTGGTACGCGTCCAGGCCGTCCGGCACCCACTCCCAGTCGTCGAGCCGGCGCTCCAGTTCGGCGTCGGTGAGGAAGGCGTGCCAGGCGACCTCCTCGGCCTGCGGGTTCACCGGCAGCTCGCACCGTACCTGGTACACCCGGCTCCACCAGGAGTGTTCGGCGCTCGTGTAGAGGAACGAGAACAGCGGCTCGGGCCGGGGCAGGCCGCGCACGCCGAGCTCCTCCTCGGCCTCCCGCAGGGCCGCTTCGTCGTAGGACTCGCCCGCTCCGACGACCCCGCCGACGAACATGTCGTAGTGGGACGGGAAGACCGGCTTGGTGGGGGTCCTGCGGTGTACGAAGAGCCGGCCCGCGGCGTCCCTGGCCTCGATGAACACACAGCGATGGCGCAGGCCCCGCGCGGTCGCCTCACCGCGCGGGGCCTGCCCCACGACCTCGTCGTTCTCGTCGACGATGTCCAGGATCTCGTCGGAAGGGGTCCGGGGAGGGGTTCCGGTGGAAGCGATCGCGCCAGTACCGGAAGGGATCTTGTCGGAAGAAGCCATACCCCTCATCCAACAGCAGATCCCCCTTCGTGATCACTGCCCCGTGACGTCTTCGTGCGCGTAGCTGGAGGTCAGGGCCGGTCCCATCAGCCCGGCGGCCGAGGAGATGTTGACGATCGAACCGCCGCCGTTCTCCCTCATCACTGGGATCACGGTCCGTGACCGGACGCGTGTTTCAGTTCGGCTGGAGGCTCTTGTGCCGGTGCCTGCCCACCCGCCCCTCCGGCATGGCCGGATGCAGTCCCAGCAGCACGATCCCGACGACGATCGCCGCGAGTCCCGACGCCTGCCAGGCCAGCGCGACCGCATCGGTGCGCAGGCGGTCGCCGAGGAACCCGACCCCGCAGGCGATCCCGGCCAGCGGCTGGGAGGCGGTCAGCGGCGGGAGGGAGACCCGCAGCGGGCCCGTCTCGAACGCGCTCTGGACCAGGAGCAGGCCCGTCACCCCCAGGACCACCACCCCGTACGGCTGCCACGCGGTCAGCGCGGCCGCGAAACCCCCCTCGGTGATCCGCTGGCCGGTCAGCCGGGTGAGCGCGTCCTGCAAGCCGTACAGCAGGCCGGCCGCCACCGCGAGCAGCGCCGGGGCGGCCCCGGAACGGTGGCGCTTGGCGACGGCGGTGAGCAGCAGGGCGGCGCCCACGACCACGCCGATGACCAGCCAGTGCCGCAGCGGATCGGTCACCGCCTCGCCGCCGCGCGGCTGGCCCGCCACCAGGAACGCGGTGACCCCGCCCGCCAGCAGCCAGAGCCCGGACCAGCCCTGCCGGCCGAGGCGCTGCCCGGTGCGGTGGCGCGACAGGGCCATCGCGAAGAGCAGATTGGTGGCGAGCAGCGGTTCGACGACGGACACCTCGCCCTTGCCCAGGGCCAGCGCGCCCAGCACCATGCCGCAGACCATCAGCCCGATCCCGGCCAGCCAGCTCGGCACCCGCATCAGATCCAGCAGCAGGCGGGGGGAGAGGTAGTCGCTCCTCGGCGCGTGCGAGGCGGCGTCCTGCTGGAGGACGAAGCCGAAGCCCAGGCAGCAGGCGCCACTCACGGCGAGCACGAAAACCAGCACCGACACGCTTCTACCCCAAGGCAGGCCGGAAATGGGTGATTTGTTTCGACGATAGCGCCTGTGACCGCCGAGCGCGGTCGGAGTGCCGCCGACCGGGCGGTTGACGTCGTGGCGGCCGGTGCCGAAGATCTGACGCACGAGTAACTTCCGCTGAATCCCGGCGTTCGGGCCGGACGCCGACGTGGCCCGGCGGTTCCCGCCGACGAAGCCATGAGGCCCGGCCGGACCCCCGACAAGGATGGAACCCATGGCGTACGACGCTGACGTGATCGTGATCGGGGCAGGGCTCGCGGGTCTGGTGGCCACCGCCGAGCTGGTCGACGCGGGCCGGTCGGTGATCCTGCTCGACCAGGAGCCCGAGCAGTCGATCGGCGGCCAGGCGCACTGGTCGCTGGGCGGACTGTTCCTCGTCGACTCGCCCGAACAGCGTCGGCTGCGGATCAGGGACAGCCATGAGCTGGCTCTCCAGGACTGGCTCGGCACGGCCGGTTTCGACCGCGAGGAGGACCACTGGCCGCGGAAGTGGGCCGAGGCGTACGTCGACTTCGCGGCCGGTGAGAAGCGGTCCTGGCTGCACGCCCAGGGGCTGCGGATCTTCCCGGTCGTCGGCTGGGCGGAGCGCGGCGGCTACGAGGCGACCGGCCACGGGAACTCCGTGCCCCGCTTCCACATCACCTGGGGCACCGGCCCCGGCGTGGTCGCCCCCTTCGAGCGCCGGGTCCGCGCGGGTGCGGCCAGGGGGCTGGTCCGGTTCCGGTTCCGCCACCGGGTCACCGGCCTCGGCCGTACCGCGGGCACCGTCGACACGGTGACCGGCGAGGTCCTGGAACCGAGCGCGGCGGCCCGGGGCACCGCGAGCAGCCGGGTGGTGACCGGCGCCTTCGAGCTGCGGGCCCAGGCGGTGATCGTCACCTCCGGCGGCATCGGCGGCAACCACGACCTGGTGCGCGAGCAGTGGCCCCGGCGGCTCGGCACCCCGCCCGCGAAGCTGCTCTCCGGCGTGCCCGCCCATGTCGACGGGCTGATGCTCGGCGTCGCGGAGAAGGCGGGCGCCCGCCACATCAACCGCGACCGGATGTGGCACTACACCGAGGGCATCGAGAACTGGAACCCGATCTGGGACAAGCACGCCATCCGGATCCTGCCCGGCCCGTCCTCGCTCTGGCTGGACGCCCGCGGCAGGCGGCTGCCCGTCCCGCTCTTCCCGGGCTTCGACACCCTCGGCACCCTCGAACACATCATGAGGTCCGGCCATGAGTACACCTGGTTCGTCCTCGACCGGAAGATCATCGGCAAGGAGTTCGCGCTCTCCGGCTCCGAGCAGAACCCCGACCTGACCGGGAAGTCGGTCCGCGACGTGATCGGGCGGGCCCGCGCCGACGTACCGGCACCGGTGAAGGCGTTCATGGACCACGGGGCGGACTTCGTCGTCGAGAAGGACCTGTCCGCCCTGGTGCGCGGGATGAACGCGCTGACCGGCGAGGCGCTGATCGACGAGGCCGAGCTGCGCCGCGAGATCGTCGCCCGCGACCGGGAGATCACCAACCCGTTCACCAAGGACCTCCAGATCACCGCGATGCGCGGGGCCCGCGCCTACCTCGGCGACCGGCTGATCCGCACGGCCGCACCGCACCGCCTCCTCGACCCCGCGGCCGGCCCGCTGATCGCCGTACGGCTCAATATCCTGACCCGCAAGTCGCTCGGCGGGCTGGAGACGGACCTGTCCTCCCGGGTGCTCACCGAGGGCGGCGGCCCGCTGCCCGGTGTGTACGCGGCGGGGGAGGCGGCCGGATTCGGCGGCGGCGGGGTGCACGGCTACCGCTCGCTGGAGGGGACCTTCCTCGGCGGCTGCGTGTTCTCCGGCCGCGCGGCGGGACGGGCGGCGGCGAAGGCCGTCGGCTGAGGACCGTCCCGCGCCGGCCCGGCCCTCGTGGGATGTCCGGAACCGGCCCGTCCGGTGCGGGGGCGCGGATCGCGGATAGAGTCGGGGAGTGAAGATCCCGCGCCTCCTCGACGGGCGGCTGAAGTTCCGCCACCTGGTCCTCGTCGACGCGCTCTCGCGGCAGGGAAGCGTCGTCGGCGCCGCCGCGGAGCTGCACGTCACCCAGCCGGCCGCCACCCGCAGCCTGCACGAGCTGGAGGAGATCCTCGGCGTCCCGCTGTACGAACGCGGTCCGCGGGGCGTCACCGCCACCGTGTTCGGCGAGGCGTTCACCGAGCACGCGCGGGCGGTGCTGGCCCAGCTGGCCCAGGCGGGCCGTCATGTCGTGGAGCTGGCCGACGCCGACCGCGGCACCGTGATCGTCGGCACCCACCTGGCCGGATCCAACGTGCTCCTCCCGAGGGCCATCGCGGACATCAAGAAGAAGCGCCCCTGTCTGACGGTGGTCGTGCGGGAGGCGTCGCCGGAAGCGCTGCTCCTGGACCTGGAGGCCGGCCGCATCGACTTCGTCGTCGGCCGGCTCACCGTCCCCTCCGACGAGCGGATCGTGCGCCGCAAGCTCTACGACGAGTCGGTCGAACTCGTCGTCGGGGCCGGGCACCCGCTCGCCGGGCGGGACCCGGTGGACCTCGCCGGGCTGGCGGACTACCCGTGGATCCTGCCGGGGGCCGAGACTGCGCTGCGGCGGGAGATCGAGGAGTTCTTCGCCCGGCACGGCATGCAGCTGCCGATGAACCGGGTGGAGACCACCTCTTTCCTGACGGTCCGTCAACTCCTGCTGGAGACGGATGTCGTCGCGGCACTTCCCAGCCTGATCGTCCAGGACGACCCGCGGCTCGTCCGGCTGGCGCTGCCGCTGGACCCGATCAGTCACAGCGTCGGGCTGACCCTGTCGGCCGCCCGCGCGCTGGGCCCCTCGGCGCAGGCGGTGATCCGGAGCCTGGAGGACATCGCCGCCCACATGTCCCCGCAGGCCGTGGACGGCGACTGACCCGTTCCGGGCCCGGAGGGGCCTCGGGCGGTGGCGGACGGGCGGTGCGCCGAGCCCGTCACCGGGGCGGCCACCCGGAGCACCGGTCCCGAGCACCGGTCCCGCGCACCGGCCCTCCGCACCGGCAGGGGTTCTCACCGGGGCGGCAGGATGCCCTCGAACGCGTCCGGACGGTTGATGGGGTGGTCGAGGAGGACCTCGTCCACGGCGGCGAATCCGTCCGTGAGGGTCATGGCGTGGGGTGCGAGTTCCTCGACCACGCACTCGGCCACGTCCGGGAGCCGCCGTACCTGTTCGTGGGTGAGGTGTCCCTCGGCGAGCAGGTCCCCGCTGTGGGCCGCCACCCGGCGCAGCGCGAACAGGCGGTGCAGCAGACGTAGTTGGCGCTGTGCCTCGGGGTGGGAGGCCTGGTCGGCGGCGTCCTGGAGAGCCTGGGCCGCCTGGCGGTGCGCGTGGGCGTCGACCAGTTCCAGAGCCGGTGTGACCGTGGCGTTCCACCGGTTGAGGGGGTTGCCGGCCGCTCCGCCGCGCAGCCGGGTCCGTGCGCGCCGGTGCCATATGCCCTCGATGTCGGCCAGCAGGTCCTGGAGGAAGAGCGGGTCGTCGAGCTCGCGGGCCTCGGGCGGCGTGCCCTGGGGCTCCTTCGGGGTGAAGTGCCCGAGGAGCATCTCGCCGGCGGCCTTGACCCAGACGACGAGGTTGTCGCCCTCCGCCGTGATGGTCCCCTCGTTGGCGGCGAGCTGCCCCGCGATCCCGTTGGCGAGGAACAGCCCCTGCGCGCCGCAGCGCTCGCGGCACTCGGTCATGACGTCGCGGGCCCGCCAGGTGATCCACCCCTTGGCGACGGCCGCGAACCGCTCCGCGTCCTCCCGCTCGGGCCCGGTGGCCCCCGCCCATCGCCGCACCGCGGCGCGGTGCAGGAACGTCGCCGCGTAGGTGGTGGCGATCGCGTCGAGGAGCGGGGTGTGGTGGCTGCGGTGGGCGAACAGCGGAACGCTGCCGCCCGCCGTCACCCCGGACGTCCGCCTCGTGTGGGCGTGCCGCACCGCCACGGCGAGCGCGTGACGGGTGACCCCGAGGCTGTAGGCGCTCATGCAGAGCTTGCCCGCGGTGACGCGGCCGATGGACTGGAGGAACCGCTTGCGGGGGCTGCCGATCGAGCTGGTGAAGACGCCTTCCGGTGTGAGGCGCCCGTGTTCGGCCTGCAGCAGCGCCTCGTACGGCAGTCGGACCTGATCGAAGGAGGTGACGCAGTGGTCGACGGGGGCGGTGGCGGTCTGCGGCAGCCTGCGTATGTCGACGCCCGGCGTCGGCAGCCCGTTCTCGTCGCCGAGCGGGGTGAGGAACAGGAAGACGCCCCGGTCCTGCCCGTCCGTCATGAGACGGGCGGCGACGACGGCGGTCTTGGGGCCGCCGGTGGGACTCGTGTTCGGCATGAACTTGCGGGCGCCCGCGTGGGGCGTGTGCAGCACGAACTCGCGCGAGGCCGGTTCGTACGTGGCGGTGGTCTCCAGCTGTGCGGCGCTGTTGCCGTGGCCGGCCTCCGTGCACAGGAAGGTTCCCGTACGCCTTAAGTCGACGAACTCGCCGATCTCGCGGTCCGGGCCCGCGGGGTGGTCGAGGAGGCTGCCGAGGAAGAGGTTGTAGTGGATGCTCGCGACCGTTCCCAGCCCCGCGTCCACCGGCCCGACCCATTCGTGCAGCGCCGTGAGGCGTTCCACGTCGGCGACGAACTCCTCGGGGCTGTCGAGCGCGTCGTTGATCAGACGCAGACGCTCGTAGGAGAGCGCGGCGCGTTCGTCGGGCAAAAGCCCTTCCCGGAAGCGGAACGGCTCGGTGCCGAACAGCTTGCGCCAGGGCTCGTGGAGGCTCTCCCGTTGTTCGCCGAACAGCGCCCGCGTCAGCGCGGCGACGGTGGGAGCGGCCTGGTCGGAAGTGGGCGAGATGTTGATCATGAAGGGGAACGCTAGCTCATACGTTCGGTGAACACGGTGTGATGATCATGACGATTAGAAACCTCCGAATGACGGTAGGTAGTCGTATTGCGGTGCCGCCGGTCTGGTCCGGGACCGCGGGGCGTGAGGGCGCCTCCTCCCGCGACGACCGCGGGGTCCCGATGCCGTACGCCCGGGGCCGCGACAACGGAAACCGGCCGGCCGAGGGGCCGTTCGCCCCCGGACCGGCCGGTTTCCGTGATCATTCAGCCCTGCGGACCGTCCAGCCCCAGGAACCGTTCCGCGTTGCCGTACGTGATCAGCTCCCGGCTGTGGTCGTCCAGGAAGGAGCTCTTGCGGACCACCTCGCCGACCGGCCGTTCCCCGAGCGGGTACGGGTAGTCGCTGCCCACCATCACCCGCTCCGCGCCGACCGTGTCGACCAGGAGCCGCAGCGCGCGGTCGTCGAAGACCACCGAGTCGACGTAGAACCGGCCCAGGTAGTGCGAGGGCGGGCGCTCCGAGGTGCCGATCACGTCGTTCCTGCCGTACCAGGCGTTCTCCATCCGGCCGAGCCAGAAGGCGAAGGACCCGCCGCCGTGCGCGAAGCAGATCTTCAGCCGCTCGTCGATCCGGTCGAAGACGCCGCCCAGGATCAGGGCGAGGATCGACAGATGGGTCTCGGCGGGCATGGCCGTGAGCCACTGCGCCATCCACCGGTCCAGACGCGGCGAACTCGCCATGTCCCAGGGGTGCACGAACACAGGCACGTCGAGCGCGGCGCAGTGCTGGAGGAAGGTCACGACGCCTTCGCTGTCCAGGTCCCGGTCACCGACGTGGTTGCCGATCTCCACGCCCCGGTGGCCGCCCGCGATGCTGCGTTCCAGCTCGCGGCAGGCCGCGTCCGGGTCCTGCAACGGCACCTGGCAGAACGGGATCAGCCGGTCCGGCGCCGGGGCGACGATCTCCAGCGCGAGATCGTTGAAGATGCGCGCTATCTTCGCCGCCTCGGCGCCGTCGCGCCCGTAGCTGAAGAACGCCGGGGTGGGGGAGACCACCTGACGGTGTATCCCGTCCGCGTCCATGTCCCGCAGCCGCGTCCCGGCGTCCCAGGCATCGGACCGGATCCGCCGGAACTCCTTGGAGCCCATCATGATCACGGCGTCCGACTCGGACTCGATCCGCAGCCAGGGCGCGTCCGGTCCGGCCTCGGCCGTCAGATCCGGCCAGCCGCGCGGGACGTAATGGGTGTGGATGTCGATCGTGCGGTCCACGCTCAGCCCTTCCCGGGGTGCAGGACACCGCACTCCTGGCACGTACGCGCCTTCTCGTCACCGTAGAACTCGGTGAAGACCGGCGGCAGGTCGGCCACGATGTCCCGCACCTGGAGCTCCACCTCGTGGATCCGCGCGGAGCAGCCGGGGCAGTACCACTGGAACTTCTCCAGGGTCCCCTCCTCCCGCACCCGCTCGATGACCAGCCCGATCGAACCGGCGTCGGGCCGCTGCGGGGAGTGCGGCACGTTGCCGGGCAGCAGCCAGGCCTCGCCCTCCCGGATGTGCACGGTCCGCGGCCCCTGATCGGTCATCAGGTCGACGTGCATGTCGCCCTTGACCTGGTAGAACCACTCCTCGTACGGGTCGACGTGGAAGTCGGTCCGCTGGTTGGGACCGCCGACGACCTGGACGATGAAGTCCTGGCCCAGGGACATGGTGCGGTTGTTCACCGGCGGCTTGAGCAGGTGCTCGTGCTCGGTGATCCAGCCCTGGAAATCGATGACCGGGGGAATGGCGGTCATGAGGACACCTCCGTGCTGTGCGCCGTGGCGGTCGTGCGGGGCCGCGGCAGATGCGCGACGGCCTGGATCTCGATCAGCAGATGGGGATGCGGCAGCTGGTGCACCGCGACGGTCGTACGGGTCGGGCCCCGCTCGTCGAAGAACTCGCCGTAGACCTCGTTGTATCCGCCGAAGTCGTTCATGGACACCAGATAGGTGGTGATCTGCGCGATGTCGGAGAGCTCCGCGCCCACCTCGGCGAGGATGTCGCGGATGTTCTCGATCACCGCCCGGGTCTGCGCCCGGATGTCCAGGTTCGTGGTGCCGAACGCGTCGGCCTCCACCCCCACGAACGTGTTGTCGGGCCGGCGCGAACTGGTGCCGGATACGAACACCAGGTCCCCGACGACCTTCACGTGCGGGAACCGCCCGCGCGGGGCGGCCTTGCCCTCGATCACCCGTGAGCCGTTCATCAGCACCCCTTCATCGTGACGGACCCGACGCCCGCCACCTCGCACTCGGTGATTCCGGCCGTCAGCGGCAGCGCCGCCGTGGCCGCGCCCGCCAGCACCACCTGGCCCGCCTCCAGCGGGATGCGGCGGCGCCGGGCCATGTCCAGCAGCGCGTGGAGCGCGTTCACCGGGTCACCGAGGATCGCGGCGGTCGAGCCCGTCGCCTCCTGACCACCGGTGCGCAGCCGCACCGCGCGGTCGGCGACGTTCTCCACCGGCCGCCACGGGCCGATCGCGAAGGCGGACGCGGAGGTGTTGTCCGCGACGACATCGGTGTACGTGAACCGGAAGTCCCGGTACCGCGAGTCGATGACCTCGATGGCCGGAGCCATCGCGTCCACGCAGGACACGATGTCCGCCGACGGGTCGTCCAGGTCCACGTCCCGGGAGATCCGGTACGCCACCTCCGGCTCGGCCTTCGGGTGGATGAAGCGCGACAGGTCCACCTCGCCGCCGTCCGCGATCCGCATCGCGTCGGTGAGCCGCCCCACGATCACGTCCGAGACGCCCATCTGCGCCATCTTCGCCTTGCTGGTGAAGCCCAGCTTCACGCCCACGATCCGCTCGCCGCGCGCCTCGCGCAGCGCCAGCAGACCGGCCTGCACCGCGTAGGCGTCGTCGATGTCCAGCTCATGGCCGTCGGCGAGACTGGGGGTGTCCCTGCGGGACGTCTGCGCCGTGTCCAGCCGTTGCGCCAGGATGCCGGTCAGTTCCGCCGATATCACTGGTCGTTCCTTTCCTTCGGGGCCCGTGCCGTATCCGCGCGGCGCGGGCCGGGGTCGTGACGACCGGTCGCGGGGGCCCGGTCACCGGTGACCGGACCACGTCGATCGCTCACGGGCGATCGGCCACGTCGACCGGTCACAGCTGCACGCACACGTTCGTCGGTTCGGTGTAGAAGTGCAGGGAGGACTCGCCGCCCTCGCGGCCGATGCCCGAGAGCCCCATGCCGCCGAACGGGGAGCGCAGATCGCGCAGGAACCAGGTGTTGACCCAGGCCATGCCGACGTTCATCGCCTGCGCCACCCGGTGCCCCCGGCGCAGGTCGTTGGTCCACACCGAGGCCGCGAGGCCGTAGTCCGTGTCGTTGGCCAGAGCGATCGCCTCCTCCTCCGTGTCGAAGGGGATCAGGGCGGCCACCGGGCCGAAGATCTCCTCGCGCACCGCCCGGTGCGCGTTGGTCAGGCCCGTCCACAGCGTCGGCTCGATCCAGGAACCGCCCGCCAGACCGGGGCCCAGCTGCGGCACGCCGCCACCGGCGAGCACCTTCGCCCCGTCCCGCTCGGCCAGCTCGAAGTAGCCCAGCACCTTCTCGCGATGGGCCTGCGAGATCAGCGGGCCGGTGGTCGTCGACTCGTCCAGCGGGTCGCCCAGCCGCAGGCCCCGGGCCCGCTCGGCGAGCCCCTGGGCGATGTCGTCGAAGATCCCGCGCTGGACGTAGACCCGCTCGGTGCACAGGCAGACCTGGCCGGTGTTGGTGAAGACCGACCTGGTCAGTCCGTTCAGCGCCTCGTCGATGTCGACGTCGTCGAAGACGACCGCGGCGTTCTTCCCGCCGAGCTCGAACGACACCGGGCGGACCCGGGGCGCGACGGTCCGCATGACGTGCGACCCGGTCGCGGACGAACCGGTGAAGGTCACGCCGTCGATCCCGGGGTGCGAGGTCAGGTACTCCCCGGCGGAGCCGCCCCCGAACCCGTGCACCACGTTGTACACCCCGGCCGGCAGCCCGACCTCCGCGAGCACCTCGGCCAGCAGTGCGGCGGTGGCCGGGGTCTCCTCGCTGGGCTTGACGACCACGGCGTTGCCACAGGCCAGAGCCGGGGCGACCTTCCAGGTCAGCAGCAGGAGGGGCAGGTTCCACGGGACGACGACCGCGACGACGCCGAGCGGCTTGCGGACCGCGTAGTTGAGCGCCTGACGGCCGTCCGCGAGATCGGTGACGAAGGACTCCTGCCCGGCGGCGGCCACCACGTCGGCGAACGTGCGGAAGTTCGTCAGGGCGCGGGCGACGTCCAGCTCCCGCGCCTGCACGACCGGCTTGCCGGTGTCCGCGACCTCCGCGGCGACGAACTCCTCGAACCGCTCCTCGATCCGGTCCGCCGCCCGCCGCAGCAGCGCCGTGCGCTCCCGCACAGGTGTCGACGCCCACCCGTCGTGCAGGGCCCGGCGGGCCGCCGTCACGGCACGGTCCACCAGCTCCCGGTCCGCCTCGTGCACCCGGGCGAACGCCCGGCCGGTGGCGGGGTCGGTCTTCTCGAAGCTGCGGTTCTCGTCGGGCTCCACGAACTGCCCGGCGACGAAGTTGCGGATCCACCGCCCAGTCTCTGCCGTCATGGGTCCCACTGTGATCCCCGCCGTCATGCCGTACAAATGCGATTTCTGTGGAGAGGTATAGCAGATTCGGCATACCGGCCGGACGGTGCCGGTGGACGGCCGAGTCGACGTGCCGATGTCGGAGCGGTCACCTCCGCTATACCCGAACAGGTATGGCGAGTCCCCAATTGGTTATTTGTGCGTCATGTCTCAGGGCATCAGGATCCACCGTTAACGACGGGTGAAGCCAGGCCGTCGTAGCGGCTGTCCGGAGCGAACCGCCCCAGCCCGCCATCCAAGTGATAGGTCACCCCGTGAACACTTCACCTCGCGAAGAAAACCCGGGCGAAGCCCGAGCCACCGCCGGCAGAACCGCGCTCGCCACGCTCGCGGGCACGACGCTGGAGTGGTACGACTTCTTTCTCTACGGCACGGCCGCGGCACTCATCTTCAACCAGCAGTTCTTCCCGTCGCTGAGCCCCGCCGCCGGCACCCTCGCCGCGTTCAGCACCTTCGCCGTCGGATTCATCGCCCGCCCCCTCGGCGGACTGGTCTTCGGCCACTACGGGGACCGCATCGGCCGCAAGGCGACGCTGGTCGTCTCCCTCGTGCTGATGGGCATCGGTTCCACCCTCATCGGAGCCATCCCGAACTACGACACCATCGGCTTCTGGGCCCCGGTCCTCCTGGTCGCCCTGCGCATCGTCCAGGGCATCGGCCTCGGCGGCGAGGGCGCCGGAGCGACACTGATGTCGATGGAACACGCACCGCGCGGCAAGAAGAACCTGTACGCCGGCTTCCCGCAGATGGGCACGCCCGGCGGACTGGTCCTGGCCAACATCGTCTTCCTCACCACCAACGCACTCGTCGGCGACGCCGCCTTCACCTCATGGGGCTGGCGCATCCCGTTCCTGCTCAGCTTCGTGCTCGTCGCCGTGGGGCTGCTGATCCGGCTGCGGGTGACCGAGTCCCCGTCGTTCGACCGTGCGCGTGCCCGCGACGAGGTGGTCAGGTTCCCGCTGGCGGAGTCCTTCAAGGTCGGCCTGCCCCGGCTGGCGCTCACCCTGTTCGCCGTCGTGGCGAACTCGGCCGTCGCCTACGTGTTCATGGTCTTCACCCTGTCGTACGGCTCCCAGCACCTCGACTACGACAAGCAGTTCCTCATCGTGAGCGTCACCGTCGCCGCCGCCCTGTGGTTCGCGACCATCCCGGTGTGGACGAAGATCGCCGACCGGCACGGACGGCGCACCATGTTCATCGGCGGATCCGTCGCCATCCTTGTCTGGTGCGTCGCCTTCTTCCCGTTGCTGAACACCGGAAACTCCGCGCTCGCGGTGGTGGCGCTGCTCGGCATGGGCCTGATCATCCCGGTCACCCACTGCGTGCAGGGCAGCATCATCGTCGACACCTTCCCCGTCAACGTCCGCTACTCCGGCACCTCGCTCATCCTCCAGGCCGGCGCGATCCTCGGCGGCGGTCTCGCCCCCATGATCTCGACGGCGCTCCTCAACTCGGGCGGCTCCTCGACCGGGGTGACCTGGTACCTGGTCGCGATCTGCTCGGTGAGCCTGGCGGGCGCCGTCGCCCTGTTCCGGCTGGTGCCGGAAGGGGCGCCGGAACCGGCGCGGGTCCCGGCCGAGTCGGTGCCCGGGAGCGCCGCGTGAGCGGCGCGCCGAGGTCCGGTCCGGGCGAGGGCGCGGACCGGACCGGTGCCCGGGTCCACCGGTCGGGCCCGATCCGCTACGCCGTGGCCGAGCGGTTCGGCCGGCCGCGGCCGGTGGCCGGGCACGACACCCGCCCGGCGAGCGGCGAGATCTGTCCGCAGCCGCCGTCCCGGCTCGACGCGGTCATGGGCCCCCCGCTCGACCGGCGCCCGCAGGGCGAGGACTGCCTCGGCCTCACGGTCACCACGCCCGCCCGCGACGGCCGGGGGCGGCCGGTGATGGTCTGGTTCCACGGCGGCGGCTTCAGCAGTGGCGGCGGCCTCATGGACTGGTACGACGGCGGAGCGCTCGCCGCCGAGGGCGACGTCGTGGTGGTGTCCGTCAACTACCGCCTCGGTGCGCTCGGTTATCTCTGCCTCGACGGGCTCTGCGAGGGCGACCTGGGCCTCTACGACCAGCTCGAAGCGCTCCGGTGGGTGCACCGGCACATCGCCGAGTACGGCGGCGACCCCGCGGACGTCACCGTCTTCGGGCAGTCCGCCGGGGCTCTCTCCATCCGGCTGCTGATGGAACTGCCCGAGGCCCGCGGGCTGTTCCACCGCGCGATCCTGCAGAGCGCCCCGCTGGCGATCGCGACCCGCCCCCGTGCGGAGGCGACCGCCCTCGGACGCCTCTTCGTCGAACGGCTCGCGGTCCACGCCCCCGGCGCCGACCCGCGCACCGCCGCCCCCGCCGCCCTGCTCGCCGCGCAACGGGACACCGCCCTCGCCCACCGCGCCCGTTCCGGCTCCACCCTGGAACCGCCGTTCGGACCGGTCCGGACGCCCGGCGCGGAACTCGACGCGGGGGTGCGCGGCATGGACGTCCTGTACGGCTGGAACGCGGACGACATGACGGCCTTCCCCGACGAGCCGAACGAGGACGGCGACCCGGCCGGACCGACCCGCCGGATGTACGAGGAACCGCTGACCGCCCTCGGGCAGCGGCTGGTGCGCGCCGGGGCCCGGGTCCACGCCTACCGGCTGGACTGGCGCCCGGCGGGCTCGCCGTTCGGTGCCACCCACTGCCTGGAACTGCCCCTGCTCCTGGGCACCCGGGCCGCCTGGCGGAAGTCCCCGATGCTGGGGGACACCGGATGGGACGAGGTGGACGAGCTGGGCCGGGCGATGCGCGCCGCCTGGACCGGCTTCGCGCGCACCGGCCGCCCGGGCGCCGTCCCGCCGCCCCTGACCTGCCGGAAGGTCTCCTGACCTGTCCGCGGGCCCGGTCCGGTTCCGGCCCGGCTCCGGGGCGGGGCCCGCAACACGGGCCACGGGCGCGGCCGGGGACGGGGCCCGGATCGCGTTCCCGGGAAGGCGGGTGAGGCCCGGCCGCCCCTACCGTTCCGCCGTGCCCGCCACGGGGGCCGACAGCTCGACGACCCGGAACCGTTCGGCGACGACCATGGTGTCGTCGTCCACGGTGAAGCCCGGGTCGCCGAGCGCCTCCCGCATCTCCGCGCCGTGCCAGAACCTCTCGTGGTCCGCGCGCCACTCGGCCACCGAGGCGTGCCCCTCGCCCTCGTCGATCACATGCGGCAGATCGATGTCGCCGAGGCGCAGCACCCGTACCTCGGTCACCTCCAGCACCGCGATCTCACGGCCGTCCGAGTCGATCAGCGCGGAGCGCTCACCCACCGGGGGCAGCTCCTCCTTCTCCGCCTCGTACTCGGCGAGCAGCCCGGTCGTCGACACCTTCACGCCGTCGAGCACCGCCCGGACGAGCCGGTCGCGCAGCGGGCCGGGGAAGGCGAGCAGAAAGGGCTTGAGCGGTTCACTGTTCGGCATGGCGCTCAGTCTGGCACGCGCTCACGAACCCGGTGCCGGACGGCACGCCCTCCGTTCCCGCTGGTCAACCGCGCAGACGGTGACGGCGCCCGCACCGGACGCACGCCTCGGCATTTCGAAGCAAACCTTGCCGGTCGCGGCACTAAGGGCTGTCCCGCAATCCCTGACGGGCGCCCGACGACAGCCGCGGCACCTCGCCGCGTTGTCGGAACGCCCACATACGTCCCGTATGCGGGCGCCCCTCCGTCTTGCGATGCACCACATCTGACGCCGCGCGCTGATCCGCCACGGATTACGGGACAGCCCTTAGAGAAGCAGCGACAACGGCAGGATGAAGGCCAGCGCGACCACGGAGATGATGGTCTCCATCACCGACCAGGTCTTGATCGTCTGACCGACGTCCATTCCGAAGTACTCCTTCACCAGCCAGAACCCGGCGTCGTTGACGTGGCTGAAGAAGAGCGAGCCCGCGCCCACGGCGAGGACCAGCAGCGCGATGTGAGCGGTCGACATGTCGGCGGCCAGCGGGGCGACGAGACCGGCGGCCGAGATGGTGGCCACGGTCGCCGAACCGGTCGCGAGCCGGATCGCGACGGCGATCAGCCAGCCCAGCAGCAGGGCCGGGATGGACCAGTCCTTCGAGAAGTCCAGAATCATCTGGCCCACGCCGACGTCGATGAGGGTCTGCTTGAAACCGCCACCCGCGCCCACGATCAGCAGCACCCCGGCGATCGGGGCGAGGGACTTCTCGACGGTGCCGGAGAGCCGGCCCTTGGTGAACCCGGCCGCCCGGCCCAGTGTGAACATGCCGACGAAGACGGCCGTCAGAAGTGCGATCAACGGGGAGCCGATCACGTCGGTGACCCGCTGGAGGTGGCTCTCCGGGTCGTCCACGACGATGTCGACCAGAGCCTTGACCAGCATCAGCACGACCGGCAGCAGAATCGTCGCCAGTGTGGCGCCGAAGCCCGGACGGCGGTTCAGCTCCTCCGAAGGGCGCTGGGGGATCATCTTCTCCGGCGCCTCGACGTCCACCCAGCGCGCGGCGTAGCGGGAGAAAATCGGACCCGCGACGATCACGGTCGGGATCGCCACCAGCACACCCAGCGCGAGCGTGACACCGAGGTTGGCGCCGAGGGCGTCGATCGCCACCAGCGGGCCGGGGTGCGGCGGGATCAGACCGTGCATCACGGAGAGACCGGCCAGCGCCGGAATGCCGATCCGCATCAGCGAGTAGTTCCCGCGCTTGGCGACGAGCAGCACCACCGGGATCAGCAGCACGATCCCGACCTCGAAGAACAGCGGCAGGCCGATGACCGAGGCGATCAGCACCATCGCCCACGGCATGGCCCGCCCGCTCGCCCTCGCGAGGATCGTGTCGACGACCTGGTCCGCGCCGCCGGAGTCGGCGAGCAGCTTGCCGAGGATGGCGCCGAGCGCGATGAGGACCCCGACACCCGACACGGTGGAGCCGAGCCCCGTGGTGAAGCTGGCGATCGTCTTGTCCGCTGCGGCCCCGGCGAACGAACCGAGCGCCAGCGACCCGATGGTCAACGCGAGGAAGGCGTGCACCTTGAACTTGGTGATGAGCAGGACGATGACGGCGATGCCCGCCAGTACGGCGATGCCCAACTGCGCGTTGCCCGCCGAAGTGATTGGTTCGACGGCGTCCGCTGCCAGCGTCTCGACGCTGAGACTGGTCACGGTGGTGGTCCTTAGTCGTCGAGCCGCCGCAGTGCGGCGACGGCTCGCTGGGTGATTTCTTCAGGGGTGCCGGACACGTCGACCGAGACACCTGCCTCGTCCGCCTGGAGCGGCTCCAAGGTGGCGAACTGCGAGTCGAGCAGCGCGGTGGGCATGAAGTGGCCCTTGCGCTCCGCCATGCGGGCCCCGATCAGGGCGCGGTCCCCGGTCAGGTGCAGGAAGACCGCGCCGGGCGCCTCGGCCCGCAGCCGGTCCCGGTAGACCCGCTTGAGCGCCGAGCTGCTCACCACCCCGCCGAGCCCCGCCCGGCCGTGGGCCCACCGGCCGATCGCATCGAGCCAGGGCCACCGGTCCGTGTCGTCCAGCGGGATGCCCGCCGACATCTTGGCGACGTTCGCCGCGGGGTGGAAGTCGTCGCCCTCGGCGTACGGAACGCCCAGTTCGGCGGCGAGCAGGGGGCCGATCGTGGTCTTGCCGGTCCCTGCGACGCCCATCACCACGACGACGTGGGGGGTGCTCATTGGTGGCCTCGCTGTTCTCTTCGACGTCTTCCTCGACATCGGTCCGTCGCGCTACTGAAACGTATACGTACGACATATTCAAGATGTTGTGACATAAACGTCGTACTTTTCGGTCTCCGAGGGTGCCCCGTAATCTGTCCCCATGACCACACAGGGCCCCGGGCTGCATACACATGTGCTGGACACCCTGGGTCTGGAGATCGCCGCCGGGGAGCACCGTCCCGGGCAGGTACTGCGCACCGAAGAACTGGCCCGGCGCTTCGACGTCTCCCGGACGGTCGTGCGCGAGGTGGTCCGCGTCCTGGAGTCCATGCACCTGGTCGAGTCGCGGCGCCGCGTCGGCGTCACCGTGCGGCCGACCGAGGCGTGGAACGTGTACGACCCGCAGGTCATCCGGTGGCGGCTGGCCGGTGCCGACCGCCCGCGCCAGCTGCGCTCCCTGACCGTGCTGCGGTCGGCGATCGAGCCGGTGGCGGCGGGACTCGCCGCCCGCAACGCGACCCCCGAGCAGTGCGCGGCCCTCACGGAGTGCGCGCTGGGCATGGTCGCCACTTCGCGCGGCCGGCAGTTGGAGGGCTATCTGGAGCATGACATCGCGTTCCACCGGATCGTGCTCGACGCCTCCGGCAACGAGATGTTCGCGCGGCTCGGCGACGTCGTCGCCGAGATCCTGGCCGGCCGCACCCACCACCACGTGATGTTCGAGGACCCCGACCCGGCGGCGGTCACCCTCCACGTCCGGGTCGCCGAGGCGGTGCGCGAGGGGGACGCGGAAGCGGCGGAGCGGCTGACGAAGGAGATCGCGGTGGGCGCCCTGCACGAGCTGGACGTGCTCGCGCCCTGACCCCGCCCGGACACACGGCGGCCCCCGCCGGGACCTGCCGTCGGGTCGTCGCCCGCCGTCCGTGCGGCGGCGGTCCGACGACAGGCCCGAAGCGGCCGACGCGTCACCGGGACGGCGTCGGCGCTCCCGCGGGGGCCGTCGTTCGCGACCGGGTCAGACGCCGTGCCCCGGGCCGTGGCCGCCGTGCCCGGCGCCGTGGTCGAACTTGAGCGCCTCCGGCGGCATCACGACGAACGGCCGCATCATGCCCATGTCCTCGTGCTCCAGCAGATGGCAGTGGTACATGAACCGCCCGTACCCGCCGTCGAAGTTGCCGAGCACCTTCACCAACTGCCCCTGCGGCACCCGGAAGACGTCCTTCCAGCCCTGCTCGTTCGGCGGCACCGGGATCTTGGTGCCGTGGTCGAACGCCACGGGGGAGCGGGTGCCGCCGATCGCGGTGTCGAAGCCGTCCACCGTGTACGCCTCCCGGCCGAGGACCTGGAAGTCCGCCAGGTGGATGTGCATGGGATGGGTCGGGGCGCCCAGGTTGAGGAACGACCACTGCTCGTACGTGTTCTCGCCGACCGTGAACCCGAGCCCGTCGTTGAAGGTCCGGGCGATCCTGCGGTACGTGCGCACCGTGCCGTCCTCGCCCCGCACCTGGACGATGCCGTCCGACGGCACCGGCACCCCGGACGCGTCCTCGACCTCCGCCATCTCCCAGATCTCCGGGTGGCCGCCGCCCCCGACCGTGCCGGGCGGGGTCAGCACGACGAGCCGGTGCCCGTGCTCCACCAGGCTGTGCTCGTACCGGCGGAAGGAACCCGACAGCACCTCCGGCGGCACGAAGGCGTCCCGCCGCCCGGTCTCCCGTACCCGGAACTCCATCACCTGCGGGAACGGCACGCTGGACGCCGGGTCCGGCACCCCCGGCCCGAGCCTGCCCCGGTTGACCAGGCGGACCCGTCGCCCGGCCAGCGCCGAGAAGTCGATCAGCAGGTCCATCCGCTCGGCCGGTGCGATCGTCAGCGCCGGCATCGATTCGTCGAAGTCGACCGGCACCGGGCGCGCCAGCAGCCCGCCGTCGCTGCCGATCTGCCGGATCACGCCCGGCACCGGCTCGTTCGCGTCGTCCAGCAGCACCAGATCGTAGATCCGGGCGTTGGAGGCGTTGACCAGCCGGAACCGGTACCAGGCATCGTCCACGTCGAAGTGCGGCCAGATACGGCCGTTGACCGTCGTGTACGGGCCCAGGAACGGCAGCGACACCGGCTTTCCGGTCTCCGGGTCGGCCGCGACGACCACGGTGGTCTTGTGCAGCAGCCGTCCGTTCGGCCGTCCGTCCTCGTCGGTGTCCAGATTGCGGTCGGCGAGGATCAGCGGCACCTCCCGGTCGCCGGACGGCAGACCGAGCGTGTCCTCCTCGTCGTCCCGGACCAGGTAGGTGCCGACGAGCCCGGCGTACACGTTCCACCGGGTGATGTTCATGGCGTGGTCGTGGTACCACCAGTGGGCGGCGTGGTGGTCGTTCGGGTACTCCGACAACTGGGCGTCGCCGGAACCGACGGCGTTGTCCGCCCAGCCGTCGTTCCCGCCGCCGGTCTGCGCGCCGTGCAGGTGGGTCACCGTCCAGGCGGGCAGCGCGGCGACGTCCGCGTCCGGCTCGACGCCGTCGCGTCCCGGCCGGTTGTGCGGGGCCGTCTCGCCCGGACCCACCGGACCGACCTCCACGGCGGTCACCGGGTACTCGCTCCCCTCGGGCACCCGGTTCGTCCAGGCGATCCTGATCCGCTCCCCGCGCCGCACCTCGATGGTCGGCCCCGGCACCATCCCGTCGTACCCCCACATCAGGGTCGGCGGCAGCTGCGAGTGCATCCGTACCCAGGTGGGCGACACGGCGATCTCGGTCTCGTGGAGCGGGTCGTCGCTCCGCGGGCGCAGCACCGGTGGTACGGGCAACGGGTCGGCGTACGGCACGAGCCCGCCCACCCGCGCCGCCGGCACGGCCGCCCCGGCCTCCGGCGCCACCGCGTCGGTCCGGGCCGCGTCGGCCGGTGCCGCGGCCGTCACCGCGTCGGTTCCCGCCGTGTCGGTCCGCCGGCCGGTCTTCTCCGTGAACTCGGCGATCTCGGTCAAGGCACATCCCCCGTGATCCATAGATCATTTGTCGGTGGACCACGGGACCCCTGCCCCCGCAGGTATCGGCCCCGTGGTCCCTCTGCATCGAAGGACCGCGGAGAATGGTGCCGCAGTTCACCACAACGCCCCATCTGACCGAAACCGGTACATCCCACTGGGTGGACGGCGGCCGTTTCGCGCCAACGCGGCGCGCCGCCGTGACACCCTTTCGGGGCGTACGGTTGTTCGTGTTCGATCTTCACGAAATGACGGAAACAGGAGACCGCGGTATGTCGCAGCAGGTGCAAGGGGTCATCGCACCGGGGAAGAACGAGCCGGTACGGGTCGAGACCATCGTGATCCCGGACCCGGGCCCCGGCGAGGCCGTGGTGAAGATCCAGGCGTGCGGCGTCTGCCACACCGATCTGCACTACAAGCAGGGCGGTATCAACGACGAGTTCCCGTTCCTCCTCGGACACGAGGCGTCCGGCGTGGTCGAGTCCGTCGGCGAGGGCGTCACGGACGTCGCGCCCGGCGACTTCGTCATCCTCAACTGGCGAGCGGTGTGCGGCCAGTGCCGGGCGTGTCTGCGCGGCCGGCCCTGGTACTGCTTCGACACCCACAACGCGAAGCAGAAGATGACGCTGCTCGACGGCACGGAACTCTCCCCGGCCCTCGGCATCGGCGCGTTCGCCGAGAAGACCCTGGTCGCCGCCGGCCAGTGCACCAAGGTCGACCCCGAGGTCTCCCCGGCCGTCGCCGGACTCCTCGGCTGCGGCGTCATGGCGGGCATCGGCGCCGCCCTCAACACCGGCCAGGTCGGCCGCGGCGACTCGGTCGCCGTGATCGGCTGCGGCGGTGTCGGCGACGCGGCGATCGTCGGCGCCCGGCTGGCCGGAGCGGCGCGGATCATCGCGGTGGACGTCGACGACCGCAAGCTGGAGACGGCGAAGTCGATGGGTGCCACCCACACCGTCAACTCCCGTTCCACCGACCCGGTCGAGGCGATCCGCTCGCTGACCGGCGGCAACGGCGCGGACGTCGTCATCGAGGCGGTCGGCCGCCCCGAGACGTACCAGCAGGCGTTCTACGCCCGCGATCTCGCGGGCACCGTCGTCCTGGTCGGCGTCCCCACCCCGGAGATGCGGCTGGAGCTGCCGCTGCTCGACGTCTTCGGCCGCGGCGGCTCGCTCAAGTCCTCCTGGTACGGCGACTGCCTGCCCTCGCGCGACTTCCCGATGCTCGTCGATCTGCACCAGCAGGGCCGCATCGACCTCGGCGCGTTCGTCACCGAGACCATCGGACTCGGCGATGTCGAGAAGGCGTTCGCCCGGATGCACGAGGGCGACGTGCTGCGCTCGGTGGTGGTCCTCTGATGGCCGCCCGCATCGACCACCTCGTCACCTCCGGCACCTTCGCCCTCGACGGCGGGGAGTGGGACGTCGACAACAACGTCTGGATCGTCGGCGACGACACCGAGGCGATCGTCATCGACGCCGCCCACGACGCCGACGCCATCGAGACCGCGCTGAACGGCCGTGCCCTGCGTGCCATCGTGTGCACGC
This sequence comes from Streptomyces sp. NPDC001750, assembly GCF_042892615.1. Lineage (NCBI taxonomy): Bacteria > Bacillati > Actinomycetota > Actinomycetes > Kitasatosporales > Streptomycetaceae > Streptomyces > Streptomyces sp. NPDC001750. The sequence continues at coordinate 122,264 of NZ_JBIAUE010000006.1, forward strand.
ACGCGCACAACGACCACATCGACGCGGCCCCGGCCCTCGCCGCCGCCACCGGCGCACCGATCCTGCTGCACCCCGACGACCTGCCGCTGTGGAGGCGCACCCACCCGGACCGCGCCCCGGACGGCGAACTGACCGACGGTCAGGAGCTGCGGATCGCCGGCACGACGCTCACGGTCCTGCACACCGCGGGCCACGCGCCCGGCGCCGTCTGCCTGTACGCCCCCGGGCTGACCACCGTCTTCACCGGCGACACGCTCTTCCGGGGCGGCCCGGGAGCCACCGGACGCTCCTTCTCTCACTTCCCCACGATCATCGACTCGATCAGGGAACGGCTGTTCACCCTGCCCCCGGAGACCACCGTCCGCACCGGACACGGCGACTCCACCACCATCGGCTCGGAGACCCCGCACCTCGACGAGTGGATCGCCCGCGGCCACTGAGGCCGGGCGGCGCACACCGGTCCGGGCCCGCGGAGGTCACCCGGCCCCGGACCGGTACGGCCCGCCGGTCACCGTTCCGGCCACGCGCAGAGCCGCAGCCCGCTCTCGAAGCGGCGCGGCTCGCCCGTGACCGGATCGGTGAACTCCAGTACGCGCGCGAGCAGTTGGAGCGGGTGCGACCAGTCGTCGGCCTGGCCGTCTGCCTCGACCACCGGATAGACCGGGTCATTGACCAACGGCAGCCCCAGCCCGTTCATATGGACCCGCAGCTGGTGGGTGCGTCCGGTGGCGGGCAGCAGCCGGTAGCGGCCGAGACCCGCCCGGTGCTCCAGCAGCTCGATCCGGGTCTCGCTGTTCGGCTCGCCCGGCTCCTCACGCGCGGCGACGACCCCGCGCTCCTTCACGATCCGGCTGCGCACGGTCCGGGGCAGGGCCGGCCCGGGATCGTACGGCGCCACCGCCTCGTACTCCTTGCGCACCAGCCGGTCCCGGAACAGCGTCTGGTACGCGCCCCGCTCCTCGGGCCGCACCACGAACAGGACCAGTCCCGCGGTCAGCCGGTCCAGCCGGTGCGCGGGCTGCAGCGCGGGCATGTCCAGCTCGCGGCGCAACCGGGCCACCGCCGTCTCGGTGACATGACGTCCGCGCGGCGTCGTCGCAAGGAAGTGCGGCTTGTCGGCGACGACGAGATGCGCGTCGCGATGGACGACCCCGACCGGGAACGGCACCGGCTCCTCCGCCGCGAAGTCCCGGTGGAACCAGAGGTACCGCCCCGCGGCGTACGGCTCGTCGGCGGACACGGGACCGCGCACGGACACGAACCGCCCCTCGGCGAACATGGCGTCCACCCGCGCAGCCCCGATCGCGCCCGCGAACCGTGCCCGCAGATGATCCCCGACCGTCGCCCACCGCCCCTCCGGGTCCTCCGGAAGCCGCACCCGCACCGGATCGATCCCGTCCCGCTGGGGCAGCGGCGCGGGCGGGGGCTTCGCGCGTCCCCTCACCGGGGCGCGCCGTCCGGTACGGCGGTGGGCATGGCACGGACTCCTCGTGTCCTCGTCGGGGCGCTCGCCCAGTATCCCCGGTCGTCCGGGCCCGCCGGGCCACCGCCCCCGCCCCGCGGGACGGAGCGCGGGCCCGCTCCGCCCGGGAAGACGACGCGGCCGACCGGACCCTCGCGCACGCGGCAGGCGGGGCACGGCCCGTGCCCACCGCTCCGCATTCGACCGGACGGAACCGTTCGGCGGCCGACTGCGTGTCGGAGTATTCGGGGGATGTCGTGATCACCGGAGAAGGGAACGCCTTGCACCCCACAGGACCACGCCCGTCCCGCCGTACCGCGCTCGCCCTGGGCGCCGGCGCGGCGCTCTCCGCCGCCCTGCCCCTCGCACTCGGCGGCACCGCGTACGCCTCGACCGGCGGCACCGTCGCCTCGCGCCTGGCACGACTGGAGCGGGAGCACGGCGCCCGGCTCGGCGTGTACGCCCACGACACACGCACGCGGAGAACGGTGGCCTACCGGGCGGACGAGCGCTTCCCGATGTGCTCGCTGTTCAAGACGATCGCCGCCGCGGCCGTGCTGCGCGACCTCGACCACGACGGCGAGTTCCTGGCCGAGCGCATCCACTACACCCGCCGGTACGCGGAGGACTCCGGGTACTGCCCGATCACCGGCGAGGAGGAGAACATCGCCCGCGGTATGACCGTCGAGGCACTGTGCGACGCGGCCATCCGCCACAGCGACAACGCCGCGGGCAACCTGCTCCTGCGGGAGCTGGGCGGGCCGACCGCCATCACCCGCTTCTGCCGTTCGACCGGGGACGGCCGCACCCGGCTCGACCGCTGGGAGCCCGAACTGAACTCGGCGGAGCCGTGGCGTGTCACCGACACCACCACCCCGCGCGCCATCGGCCGCACCTACGCGAACCTCACGCTCGGCGACGCGCTCTCGCCCCGGGACCGGCGCCTCCTCACCGGCTGGCTGCTGGGCAACACCACCAGCGACGAGCGGTTCCGCGCCGGTCTGCCCGCCGACTGGACCGTCGCCGACAAGACCGGCGGCGGCCGGTACGGCGGCAGCAACGACGTGGGCATCACCTGGCCTCCGGGCGGCGCTCCGATCGTGATGGCCGTCCTGACGACCAGGTACGAGGAGGACGCGCCGGCCGACAACGCGCTGGTGGCCAGGACCGCCGCCCTGCTGGCCGAGGCGCTCGCGTAACCGGGGGGAGCCGGGGCCCGGGACGTCGACGGACGGCGTGCCGGGCCCGTGCGCTCCCGTGCCCCTGCCCGAAATAGCAGAAAACCCCAGCTGAGCTGGGGTTTCATTGGTGTCCGAGGGGGGACTTGAACCCCCACGCCCGATAAAGGGCACTAGCACCTCAAGCTAGCGCGTCTGCCATTCCGCCACCCGGACCAGGTGTTTGTCGTGCGGGCCTCGCCCGTTCCGACGTGGAAAACAATAGCAAACATCCGGGGGTGCTCGATCACGCCGGGGAGTGTGAAGGGCACATGACGAGAGGCGGAGGGCCTTGGGCGGGCGGACAGGGCGGGAGAGGATGAGGGGGAGGGACACAGCGACAGTGGAAGGAAGCAGTGTGAGCGAGACCAACACGGCCCGGACCGTCCCGGGCGAGGACGAGGTCGTGGACCTCTGTCGTGACCTGATCCGCATCGACACCAGCAACTACGGGGACCACTCGGGACCGGGGGAGCGCGGCGCCGCCGAGTACGTCGCGGAGAAGCTGGCCGAGGTCGGGCTGGAGCCGCAGATCATCGAGTCCCACAAGGGCCGGGCCTCGACCGTCGCCCGGATCGAGGGCGAGGACCCGTCCCGTCCCGCGCTGCTCATCCACGGGCACACGGACGTGGTGCCGGCCAACGCCCACGACTGGACCCACCATCCGTTCTCCGGCGAGGTGGCGGACGGCTGCGTGTGGGGCCGGGGCGCGGTCGACATGAAGGACATGGACGCGATGACCCTCGCGGTCGTCCGCGACCGGCTGCGCAGCGGCCGCAAGCCCCCGCGTGACATCGTGCTGGCGTTCCTCGCCGACGAGGAGGCGGGCGGCACGTACGGGGCGCGGTATCTCGTGGACAAGCACCCCGGTCTCTTCGAGGGCGTCACCGAGGCGATCGGCGAGGTCGGCGGCTTCTCCTTCACGGTGAACGAGAAGCTGCGGCTCTACCTCGTCGAGACGGCCGAGAAGGGCATGCACTGGATGCGGCTCACCGTGGACGGCACCGCCGGTCACGGCTCGATGACCAACGACGACAACGCGATCACCGAGCTGTGCGAGGCGGTCGGACGGCTCGGGCGGCACAACTGGCCGGTCCGGGTCACCAAGACCGTGCGGTCCTTCCTCGACGAGCTGTCCGACGCGCTCGGCGTTCCGCTCGACCCGGAGAACATGGAGGCCACGCTTCCCAAGCTCAACGGCATCGCCAAGATGGTCGGCGCCACGCTCCGCAACTCCGCGGCCCCCACCATGCTCGGCGCCGGCTACAAGGTGAACGTCATCCCCGGACAGGCCGTGGCCCACGTCGACGGCCGCTTCCTGCCCGGCTTCGAGGAGGAGTTCCTGGCCGATCTGGACCGCATCCTCGGCCCCCGGGTGAAGCGGGAGGACGTGCACACGGACAAGGCGTTGGAGACCAGCTTCGACGGCTCGCTCGTCGAGGCGATGCAGGTGGCCCTCAAGGCCGAGGACCCGATCGCGCGTGCGGTCCCCTACATGCTCTCGGGCGGTACCGACGCCAAGTCCTTCGACGACCTCGGCATCCGGTGCTTCGGGTTCGCCCCGCTGAAGCTGCCCCCGGAGCTCGACTTCGCGGGCATGTTCCACGGCGTGGACGAGCGGGTGCCGGTGGACGGCCTCAAGTTCGGCGTGCGGGTGCTCGACCGTTTCATCGACAACTGCTGAGCCCGCGCCGCCTCCGAGCAGGGACGAGTGACACCGGTCCGCCTCTGCGTCACGCAAATATTCGCCAACGTGTGCGCATCTGCCCGGAACGAGTGAAAGGAACCATACGCTCGTAGCCCGATTAGCTCGTCCTCGTTACAGGTGATGCGGTCCGCGGCTGGGACCGCATTGCCAACTAGGAGGAAACTAATGATCAAGAAGGTCGTCGCTGCTGCGGCCGTGACCGGTGGTCTGGTGCTCTCGGGCGCGGGCATGGCCGTCGCGGACTCCGGTGCCCAGGGCGCCGCCGTCGGCAACCCGGGTGTCGTCTCGGGCAACGTCATCCACGTGCCCGTGCACGCCCCGATCAACCTGTGCGGCAACACGGTCGACATCATCGGGCTGCTGAACCCCACCTTCGGCAACCCCTGCGTCAACGCCTGACGTTGATGGGTCAACCCGTGAGGGTTTGAATCCGGTCGGCCCCGGAGTGCACGTCATGCACTCCGGGGCTGCTGGGTAATCCGCCCCCGCTCGATCGAGTCCGGGGGTATTCCGGAAGGCAGAAGGCAGGAAAGAAGTTATGCGACAGGTCACGCGCAAGGGCCTGATCACCATGGCGGCGGCGGGCGGTGCGCTCGCGCTGAGCGGTGGGTACGCGCACGCGGACGCGGGGGCGTCCGGCGGCACGGCGAATTCCCCGGGGGTGCTTTCGGGGAATTCCGTCCAGATCCCGGTCGACGTCCCGGTCAACGTCTGCGGAAACTCCGTGGACGTCGTGGCGCTGATCAACCCCGCGTTCGGGAACACCTGTGGAAACGGTTCGCAGGGGGCCTCCGCGGGCAAGCACGCCTCCGGCAGCCAGGTGTCCGGCGACCTCACCCAGGCGAGTCGGCCGGGAACGGGCAAGCACCGGGCCCCGATCGACGGCGGGGCGACGGCCCAGGCCGTCGCAAAGGGTTCACCGGGCGTGCTGTCCGGGAACAGCGTCTCGGCGCCGATCGACATTCCCGTGAACGTCTGCGGGAACAGCGTCACCATCGGCGGACTGCTCAATCCCACCTTCGGCAACGAATGCGGGAACGGCACGGACGCCGTCACACCGCCGGTCAAGCCGGTCAAGCCGGTCAAGCCGGTCAAGCCGGTCACGCCGGTCACGCCGGTCACCCCGGTCACCGAGCACAAGCCGCCGGTGCCGGGTCCGCGGGAGGTGCCGAACGTGCCCGAGGCGCGGAACGTGCCCCAGCTCGCCCACACCGGGGCGGGAGGTGCCGGACTGCTGATCCCGGCGAGCGCGGGCCTGCTGCTGGCGGGTGCCGGGGCGGTGTTCTACCGCCGCGCCCGCCTGTCCGCGTAACGGACCGGGGCGGCGAAGCGAGAGGGGCGGGACCCGCGACAGCGGGGCCCGCCCCTCTCACCAGGTGGCGCGGAGCTGGCGGATGATCCGCCGTCGCAGTCGCACCCTGCGGCTGCCGTCGTGGCGCAGCGTCAGTCGGTCCAGTTCCCAGTACCCGTACTCGGCATGGTCGGTCAGCAGGCGTGCGGTCTCCTTCCGGGACACCCCGCGCGGTACGTACACATCGACAAATTCGTATTCCGGCATCGCATCCATTGTGCGGGCAGAGGCCCGGTACGGATAGCGTCTGCACCATGTCTGATGCTGCGCAGCCCACCGCTGCCGAGGTACGCGCCGCCGCCGAAGCCATCAAAGCCGCGCTCGACCGTCACCTCGACGCGGTCGAGCGCCGGACGGGGGACGACGATCCCGCCGTCTACGACGCGTTCAACGCACTGGCCGCCGCCGCCGAGGTCTACGACGAACTGCTCTACGACCGCTACGACGAGGTCACCCCCTTCGAGATCCCGGGTGCGGACGGCTCCCTGCCGCCGTACACCGGCCCCGAGGAACCGAACGCGCTCAGCGTTCTGATCCGGCGGGACTACGCCGTGGTGGAGCCGCCGCGGCTGTTCGCACAGGCACAGCGGATCGCCGACCTCGATCCCGACGACCGGGCCACCGGGAGCGCCGCGGTCGTCGGCTCCAGCGTGCACGCGGCCCTCGGAGTGCTGTTCGGGGAGTACGAACCGGACGAGATCGCCTCCCGGCACGCCGAGTTCGGGTTGGAGGAAGGGGACTCCACGCTCTGGGTCACGGCCGTGGAGGAGCCGCCGGAGGCGGGGGAGTGGCTCGACGCGCCGTTCGAGGACGCGGATCCGCAACTCGTGGTGTGCCGCTTCGACGTCAGCTCCGTCTTCGACGAGGACGACGCGGACGAGGAACCGACGGGACTGGTGGCGGACGGCTCCTGACCTGTGCCGTCGGCCGGGTCCGTACCCCCGGGCGCCCGGCCCGTCCCGTACCCGCCGCCGGAATCGGCCGGGGGTACGGGACGACGGGTGGCCCGGTCAGCGGTCCGCCGCCTCCAGGAGGCCGCGCAGCCGCGTCGTGCGGTCCTGGGCCGGGGGCTCGGCGACGGCGCGCGGGAGCGCCTGGTCCACGCCGTGCACCACGGAGAGGTGCCGCTCGGCCCGGCCGAACGCGGTGTACACCCAGGGGCGGCTCAGCCCCTGCGCCGCGTCGCCCGGCAGCACGACGACCACCGCCGGCCACCGCGTCCCGGCCGCCTGGTGGGCGCTGAGGGCCCAGCCGTGCCGCACGGACGACGCCACCCGCCGCTGGGGGACGACGATCCGCTCGCCCGCGCAGTCCAGGTGCAGGCCTTCGGCGTCGGCCGAGACGACCGTGGCGGGCACGGTCCTGCCGGGCGCCGGGACGTGGACGACCCGGTCGCCCGGATCGAATCCGCCGAACCGCCCCGGGCCGGGGTTGAGCCGCTGCTTGAGGGCCGCGTTCAACGCGCGGGTGCCCGCCGAACCTCCGTGGCCGACGGTGATGACCTGGGTGTCGGCCGAGGGGATGCCGAGGGCGCGCGGCACCGAGTCCGCGACCAGCTGCACGGTGCGGTGCACCGCCTCGCCCCCGTCGCGCACGGGGACGATCACCACTTCCCTGCCCGGCGCCTCGACCTGGTTCAGCTCACCGATGCCGATGCCCGAGACCAGTTCGCCGATCGGCCCCGGATCCGGGGTGCGGGAGACCACCTGCGGGCAGGCGCGGGCCGCCAGCACATCCGCGAACACCCGCCCCGCACCGGCCGATCCCAGCACGCCCGGATCGCCGCTGAGCACCAGCCGGGTGCCGTCGGCCAGGGACTCCACGAGCATCGCGGCGGACTCGACGTCCACCTGCGGGGCGTCCAGGACGACGAGCAGGTCGACGGCGATCGCCCCCTCCTCGTCCCGTCCCGGGCCCTCCGCGCCGGAGAGCAGCCCGGCGAGGGTGACGGCCGCCGCCGGATCGCCGGTCGCCCCGGCCAGCCTGCGTCTGCCGTCGACGCCGTGCGCGGCGCCCAGGACGCGCAGGCCCAGCGCGCGGGCGGTGACGAGGAGCGCGGCGGGTTCGGCACGGGCCGCCTCGCCGCCGGTGTGCGCCACGACGCCGTGGGCCGCGACCGCGCGGATCAGCTCGGCCGCCGACGGGGAACCCGCGGCCGCTGCCGCCTCCGTCCAGTCGCCCTTCTCGCAGGCGTGGGCCAGGCGGGCCAGACCGTCGGCGAGGCTCTCCTCGGCGAGCGCGTACCGGTCGAGCCCGAGCAGCACCCGGACAGGTTCCCGCCCGGACGGGTCGTCCTCTCCCGTGTCCTCGCCGGATTCCGGGGCGGTGGCCGGGCCGCCGTCCCCGGCCTCGTCCTCCTGGAACACGAGGACCGCGCCCGCGGCGACGGCGTGCCGCACGGCTGCCTCCGGGTCGGACACCGCGTGCTCGGCGAGCGCGGCGCGGACCGCCGTCGCCTCCATCGCCGTGTGTCCCCGCAGTGCGGCCCGCTCCAGCAGTCGGCCGATCAGGGCGGTGGTCCTGCGCTCGTCGTCCGGACTGCATCCGGGCCCCAGCAGGGCCCGCGCGAAGGCGTCGGCCTGCTCGGGTCCGACCCCCGGCACGGCCAGCATCCGCCACGGGTCCTCGCGCAGGACCCCGGCCGCCTGCGGGCCCAGTGCCTCGGCCGTCGGTCCCGCGAGCGCTTCGGGAGCACCGCCCTCGGCCAGCACCGCGGCCACCTCGGCCACCGTCCTTGGGGCGGGGCCGCGAGGAGCGGGCGCCGGCTCGGGCGGCCGGGGGCGCGTGGGCGCGGGGGCCGGAGCGGGCCGTCTGGGCACGGCGGCGGGCGCGGGCGAGTCGAAGAACGCGGCGGCGGTCTTCTCGCCGCTCTCCACGGCACGCACGGCGGCCAGCAGATCGGCCGCCGTGCCGCTCAGCTTCCCGCCGGCCGGGATGGGGCCCGCCTTCTCGGCCTTGCGCTTCTCGATCCGCTCCCTGAGTTCGCGCTGGGCTGCGAGCTCGGCCTCGGTCTCCGAGAGCGGCGCGGCGGCCCCTTCGCCCCCGGCGGTCTCCTCGCCGGGCGTCCCCTCGGCGTCGGTGGCCTCTCCGCCCCCGGACTCCCCGTCCTCGGGGGTCCCGTCGTCCCCGCCGTCCGGGGCCGCCTCCGCCCCCTCGGCGGCGACGTCGGCCGTCGCCGCTCCTTCGTGTGCCTCCCCGCCCTCGCCCCGCACGGGTGGTGAGGGCGGGGAGGGAACGGTTGCGGGGTCCGCGACGGCGCCTGCGTCGTCGGCGGCCGGGGAGCCGGGGGTGTCTCCCCCGGGAAGCGCGGTCACAGCGTGCTCCAGTCCTGGTCGGGATAGCGGTGCACGGGCGCCGACACGTCGTCGAGCGCCTGGCAGATCTCGTCAGGAAGACTAAGCGTCTCCACCGACAATGCCTCCGTCAGCTGCTGCGCGTTGCGTGCGCCGACGATCGGGGCCACCACTCCCGGCCGGTCCCGTACCCAGGCCAGCGCCACCTGGAGCGGTGTGGTGGCCAGACCGTCCGCCGCCGTGGCCACCGCGTCCACGACGCGGGCCGCCGCGTCGTCCAGATACGGCTCGACGAACGGAGCGAGCAGTTCCGAGGCGCCGCGCGAGTCCGCGGGAGTGCCCGTGCGGTACTTCCCGGTCAGCACTCCCCGGCCCAGCGGCGAGGAGGGGAGCAGTCCCACGCCCAGGTCGAGGGCGGCGGGCAGCACCTCGCGCTCCACCCCCCGCTGCAACAGGGAGTACTCCATCTGGGTGCTCGCCAGCCGGGTGCGCGCGCCGGGTGCGGCCAGCTGCCAGGTCGCCGCCTTCGCCAGCTGCCAGCCACAGAAGTTCGACACCCCCGCGTACCGGGCCCGGCCGCTGGACACCGCCAGGTCCACCGCCTGAAGCGTCTCCTCCAGCGGAGTCGCCGGGTCGAAGGCGTGGACCTGCCACAGGTCGACGTGATCCGTGCCGAGCCGGTCCAGCGAGGCGTCCAGGGCCGCCAGCAGATGCCCCCGGGAGCCGTTGAACCTGCGGTACGGGTCGGCGACACTGCCCGCCTTCGTCGCGATGATCAGCTCGTGCCGCGGCACGAGGCCGTCGGTGAGCCGTCCGAGCAGGTACTCGGCCTCTCCGCCGCCGTACACGTCGGCCGTGTCGATCAGGGTGCCGCCCGCCTCCCAGAACGCCTTCAGCTGTTCGGCGGCGTCGTGCTCGTCGGTGTCCCGTCCCCAGGTGAGGGTGCCGAGCCCGATCCTGGACACGCGAAGGCCGGTGCGGCCGAGATGCCTCTGCTCCATGGGCGCTGAGATTACTGGCCAGAACCCCACGGGGCGCGGGGCTGTGGACAACCCGGTTCCGGGGTCGCCCCTGACGCGAGGGGCCGACGGGCGCTAGAGTCCAGGACCCAGAGACGTTACTGATCGGTAAGGGGAGCGGCTATGCGGCTCGGCATCAATCTCGGTTACTGGGGCGCGGGCATGGACGGCGACAACCTCGCCGTGGCACAGGAGGCCGACCGGCTCGGCTACGACGTCTGCTGGGCGGCCGAGGCGTACGGCTCCGACGCGCCGACCGTGCTGTCCTGGGTGGCCGCCCGGACCGAGTCCATCGACGTGGGCTCCGCGATCATGCAGATCCCGGCCCGCCAGCCCGCGATGACGGCGATGACAGCCGCCACTCTCGACTCGCTCTCCGGAGGCCGCTTCCGGCTCGGCCTCGGTGTGTCGGGGCCCCAGGTCTCCGAGGGCTGGTACGGCGTGAAGTTCGACAAGCCCCTGGCCCGCACCCGGGAGTACGTCGAGATCGTCCGCCGGGCGATGTCCCGTGAACGGCTGACGTACGAGGGGCAGCACTGGACGCTCCCGCTGCCGGACGGCCCGGGCAAGCCCCTCAAGCTCACCGTCCACCCGCAGCGCGAGCACATCCCGCTCTACATCGCCGCCATCGGCCCGAAGAACCTGGAGCAGACGGGCGAGATCGCCGACGGCGCCCTGCTGATCTTCCCCGCGGCCGAGCACCTGGAGGAGACCGCGGTCAAGTACCTGCGGGCCGGGCGCGAGAAGGCCGGGCTCACCATGGACGGCTTCGACGTGTGCCCGACGCTGCCGCTCGCCGTCGGCGACGACATCGACGCGCTCGCGGACACGTTCCGTCCGTACACCGCGCTGTACGTGGGCGGTATGGGCAGCCGCGACCAGAACTTCTACAACCGGCTCGCACGGCGCATGGGCTACGAGAAGGAGGCCGTCGAGATCCAGGACAAGTACCTGTCCGGCGACAAGAACGGCGCCGCCGCAGCCGTCCCGCACGAGCTGATCGACCGGACCACGCTGCTCGGCCCGGTCGAGCGGATCGCCGAGCGGATGCAGGCGTACGCCGCCGCGGGCGTCACGACGCTCACCCTGGCCCCGGCCGGATTCACGCTCGACGAGCGGATCGCGGGGCTGCGGGCCGGCACGGAGGCGCTGGAGCGGTCCGGCCTCGCGTGACACGGATCCGCGGACCCCGGCGCCACGGGCTCCGACAGGCGTCGCGGCCGTGGTGGGGGCTCGGGGGTCTCCCCGCCACGGCCGTCACGCGGAACAACGCCCCCGACGGCGCGCGGTTACGCCCGCCCGGCCCGCCGTCCCTCGGAGGTGAAAGGTTTCGGCCACGGCGGCCACAGCGGCCACGGCGGCCGCGCGGCCGGCAGCCCGTCCGGCGTAGCCAAAGGCCGTTCCTGTTGCCCGGCTGGACGCGTCGCATTTGACTGGCGATGGGCCGAAGCCGGTACGGAGGTGGCTGTGGTGTTCTCGGCAAGGGACCTGTTCCAGGAGATTCTCGACGAGGACGAGTCGTTCCGGCTGTTCTGCTCCATCGCGGCCGGCGGCGAGGCCCAGGGCGGCTGGGAGAACGGCCGGATCGCGGCCCTCGTCCCCGGGAGCCAGCGGGCCCTGGCGCCCAGGATCGCCCGGCACGGCGCCGACGAGGACAAGCACGGACGGATCTTCCACGCACTGCTGAGGAAGCGCGGACTGCGACCGGTCGAGGTCCCGCCCGGGACCGACTACACGATGCTGCTGGAACGGCGGGGCATCGGCCTCGCCCACGAACGGCTGGCGCGCCGGGATCCGCTCACCGAGCGCGACATCATCGCCTATCTCGCCCACAGCCGGGTCACCGAGCAGCGCGCCTCCGAGCAGATGGCGCTGCTGCGACGGCACTTCGGCGACCACCCCGGCATCGGCCGCGCGGTGCGGATGATCGCGGACGACGAGGACAACCACCTGGCGTACTGCCACGAGGAGCTGCTGCGCCTGGCCGCTGCCGGACACGGCCGTACGATCCAGCGCCTGCTGCGCGAGTGCGCGCTCGCCGAGATCCGGGTGTACCGCGACGTCAGCCTCGCCGTGATGGACCACATGGGCCGCATCCTCGGCTGGTCCCGGGCCAGGGCGGCCGTACTGGCGGCGGGGATCCACCTGGTCCACGCGTACGAACGGCTCGGGGGATGGCGGCGCATGGTGCGCCTGGAGCAGCCGGAGCGCCGCGACGCACTGGGCGGGCGCGCGCCGTGCGAGGCCGAGCCCGTCTGACCGGCACCCCCGCACCGGACGGCCCGGCAACGCCGGAAGCCCACGCACCATGCCGCGTCCGCCTTCCGGTCGGAGCTCACCCGGCAGGCTCTCAGAGCCAGCCGCGGCGCTTGAAGAGCCGGTGCAGCCCGAAGACCACGGTGGCCATCAGCGCGATCACCGCCGGGTACGCCCACACCCAGCCGAGTTCCGGCATGTGCTCGAAGTTCATGCCGTAGATCCCCGCCACCATGGTCGGAACGGCGGCCATGGCCGCCCAGGCCGAGATCTTGCGCATGTCGTCGTTCTGCCGCACGCCCACCTGGGCCAGATGGGCGGCCAGGATGTCCGAGAGCAGCCGGTCCAGCCCCTCCACGTACTCGTTGGCCCGCGTCAGGTGGTCGTTCACGTCCCGGAAGAACGGCTGCGAGTGCTCGTGGACGAACGGCACGTCCGCGCCCGCCAGCCGGGCCATGGGGGCACTCAGCGGACCGGCGGCACGGCGGAACTCCATGATCTGCCGCTTGAAGGTGTAGATGCGGGACGCGGTGTTCTTGGTGTTCGCCGAGCCGGTCGGCGCGAACACCTCGGTCTCCAGCTCCTCCAGGTCGTTCTGCAGCTCGCCCGCCACCTCGATGTAGTGGTCGACGACGGCGTCGCTGATCGCGTACAGCACCGCGGTCGGCCCGTGCCTGAGCACCTCCGGCTCCGCCTCCAGCCGGCGTCGTACCGCGGCGAGCGGCGCGCCCTCCCCGTGCCGGACCGTCACGACGAACGAATCGCCGATGAAGGCCATCAGCTCGTCGGCGGTGACCGTGTCGCTGAAGTGCTCATACACCACCGGCTTGATCACCGCGAACAGCGAGTCGTCGTACACCTCCAGCTTGGGCCGCTGGTGGGCGCTCAGGGCGTCCTCCACGGCCAGCGGGTGGAGACCGAACTCCTCGGTGACGCGCTCCGTCTCCCGCTCCGTCGGCTCGTACAGCCCGATCCAGAGGAACGCGTCCCCGGTGGCCCGTGCCTGCGCGAGGGCGTCGGAGAGGTCGGCGGGGCCCTCGGTACGGCGCCCGTCCCGGTAGATCGCACAGTCCACAATCACGGCGCGCATTCTTCCCTGCCCCGCACTCCCGCGCATCCCGGCCCGCTCCGCGCGCCCCTGCGGCGGCCTACGCTGGCCCGTATGCCCACCCTGATCCTCGTACGCCATGGACGCTCCACCGCCAACACGGCCGGGGTGCTCGCCGGCCGCACCCCGGGGGTCGCGCTCGACGAGCGCGGCACCGCGCAGGCCGCGGCGCTTCCCGGACGGCTGGCCGCGCTGCCCCTCGCCGCCGTCGTCACCAGCCCCCTCCAGCGCTGCCGGGAGACCCTGCGCCCGCTGCTCGACGCCCGGCCGGACCTGGTGGCGCACACCGAGGAACGGATCAACGAGTGCGACTACGGGGACTGGTCGGGGCGCAAGCTGGCCGAGCTCGCCGACGAGCCGCTGATGAGCGTCGTGCAGCGGCACCCGTCGGCGGCGGCGTTCCCGGGCGGAGAGTCCCTGCGCGCCATGCAGGCGCGCGCCGTGGACGCCGTACGGGACTGGAACGCGCGGATCGAGTCCGGGCACGGCGACGACGCCGCCTACGTGATGTGCTCGCACGGCGACGTCATCAAGGCGCTCGTCGCCGACGCGCTCGGCATGCACCTCGACCTCTTCCAGCGGATCCACGTGGACCCCTGTTCGGTCACCGCGATCCGCTACACACGTCTGCGGCCGTTCCTGCTGCGGCTCGGCGACACCGGGGACCTCGCCTCCCTGGCGCCGCGCGAGCGGACGGACGGGGCGGAGCCGGCCGCGCACCCGGCCGCCGGCACCGAAGTCGACGCGGAGGTCGGTGGCGGCGCCGGGGCGCCGTGATCGCTTCGCGCAGTAGGGTGGACGCGCCGTGGGCGCCCGGACCGGGACGGCCCGGCGGCCCGGCCCCCATTCCCCATTCGCCGTCGATCTTCAAGGGAGACAGGACGTGTCCCGTCAGGTGTTCCTCTACGACCCCCCGGACCGCTTCGTGGCCGGCACGGTCGGGTTGCCTGGACGTCGTACGTTCTTCCTGCAGGCATCCTCGGGCAGCCGCGTCACCAGCGTGGCCCTGGAGAAGACTCAGGTCGCCGCACTCGCCGAGCGCATCGACGAACTGCTCGACGAAGTGGTCCGGCGCACCGGCGGCAACTCGCCGGTGCCCGCCGTCGCGCCCATGGACGTCACCGACACCGCCCCGCTCGACGTGCCCGTCGAGGAGGAGTTCCGGGTCGGCACGATGGCGCTCGCGTGGGACGGCGAGGAACAGCGCATGATCGTCGAGGCGCAGGCCCTGGTCGAACTGGATGTGGAATCAGACGAGGACCTCGCGGAGGCCGAGGAACGGCTGCTGCAGGACGAGGAGAACGGTCCTCCGGTCCTCCGGGTCCGTCTGAGCGGCGCACAGGCGCGGGCCTTCGCCAAGCGCGCCCTGGACGTCGTGAACGCCGGGCGACCCCCGTGCCCGCTGTGCAGCCTGCCGCTCGACCCGGAAGGACACGTATGCCCGCGCCAGAACGGATACCGCCGCGGAGCCTGACCGACGCCGACCCGGTCACCGTGCTGACCGAGGGTCGGCTCACCGTCCGCGGACAGGTCCGCGGGGCGTCCAACGCGGTGCTGCACTGCGCGGTCTCCCACGAGGGCGCGGAACTGGCCTGCGTCTACAAGCCCGTGGCCGGCGAACGGCCGCTGTGGGACTTCCCCGACGGCACCCTCGCCCAGCGGGAGGTGGCCGCGTACGAGATCTCCGAGGCGACCGGCTGGGGACTCATACCCCCCACCGTGCTCCGTGACGGTCCGTACGGCGAGGGCATGTGCCAGCTGTGGATCGATGCCGGGCCGGACGGCGACGGGCACGCCGAGGACCGGCGGCGCCCGCTGCTGGCGCTCGTCGAGGACGACGAGCCCGGCGAGGGCTGGAAGGCCGTCGTACGCGCCGAGATCGGGGAGGGCAGGACGGCCCTGCTGGTGCACGCGGACGACCCGGAGCTGCGGCGGATGGCGGTCCTCGACGCCGTGATCAACAACGGCGACCGCAAGGGCGGCCATCTGCTGCCCGCGCCCGACGGCCGGCTCTACGGCATCGACCACGGTGTGACCTTCAACGCCGAGGACAAGCTGCGCACCCTGCTGTGGGGGTGGGCGGGGGAGCCGCTGACGGCCGAGGCCGTCGGCGTCGTGGACCGGCTGGGCACGGAACTCGCCCCCGGGACCCCGCTCGTCACCCGGCTGGGGGAGCTGATCACCGAGGCCGAGATCGAGGCGCTGCGGGGTCGTGTGGGCGGGCTGCGCGCGTCGGGACGACACCCGGAACCCAGCGGCTCGTGGCCCTCGATCCCCTGGCCGCCGGTGTGAGCCGGTGCCCCGGGCCGCCGGTGTGAGCGGCGGCACCGGGGCGGGCGCGGGCGGCGCACCGGCGCGAACGTTCCGGCGCGGAGGACCGTCCGGGCGGCCCGGGTCGTTCCGGAGTCGGGCATCGCACCCGGCGCGGGGGCACGCCGGGTGCGATGCCCGCGGGGAACAGGCCGGTTCGGCGGTCGTGCGGCAGAAGGCGGGCGGGACCGTGCGCCTCCCCGGGGCACGCGCGGTCCCCGGCGCCGCCTTCCTCCGCGGCCGAAGCAGACGGGGCCGCTTCGCGCAAGAGCGCCTCTTCGGCCAGGATCCGGTATCCGGTTCGTATCCGGAACGTGCATCCGGTTAGGCTCGTGGCATGCATGCCTGGCCCGCTTCTGAGGTCCCCGCCCTGCCTGGCAAGGGCCGCGACCTTCGGATCCACGACACCGCGACCGGCGGACGGATCACTCTCGAACCCGGTCCCGTCGCCCGCATCTATGTCTGCGGCATCACGCCGTACGACGCGACCCACATGGGTCATGCGGCGACCTACAACGCGTTCGACCTCGTTCAACGCGTGTGGCTCGACACCAAGCGGCAGGTCCACTACGTGCAGAACGTCACCGACGTGGACGACCCGCTGCTGGAGCGGGCCGTGCGCGACGGTCAGGACTGGACCCAGCTCGCCGAGCGCGAGACGGCCCTGTTCCGCGAGGACATGACCGCCCTGCGCATGCTCCCGCCGAAGCACTACATCGGCGCGGTGGAGGCGATACCGGGCATCGTCCCGCTCGTCGAACGGCTCCGGGACTCCGGTGCCGCCTACGAACTCGACGGCGACGTGTACTTCTCCGTCGAGGCCGACCCGCACTTCGGCGGCGTCTCCCGCCTCGACGCCGAGGCGATGCGGCTGCTGTCCGCCGAGCGCGGCGGCGACCCGGAGCGCCCAGGCAAGAAGAACCCGCTCGACCCGATGCTCTGGATGGCCGCCCGCGAGGGCGAGCCGAGCTGGGACGGCGGCTCGCTCGGCCCCGGACGGCCCGGCTGGCACATCGAGTGCGTCGCCATCGCGCTGGACCACCTCGGCATGGGCTTCGACGTCCAGGGCGGCGGGTCCGATCTCGCCTTCCCGCACCACGAGATGGGTGCCTCGCACGCCCAGGTCCTGACCGGCGAGTACCCGTTCGCCCAGGCGTACGTGCACGCGGGGATGGTCGCCCTGGACGGCGAGAAGATGTCCAAGTCCAAGGGCAACCTGGTCTTCGTCTCACGGCTCCGCCGCGACGGCGTGGACCCTGCGGCGATCCGTCTCGCCCTGCTCGCGCACCACTACCGGTCCGACTGGGAGTGGACCGACCAGGTGCTCGCCGACGCGGTCGCCCGGCTCGGACGCTGGCGCTCCGCCGTCTCCCGCCCCGACGGACCGTCCGCCGAGGCCCTGGTCGAGGAGGTCCGCGAGGCCCTCGCCGATGACCTGGACGCACCGGCGGCACTGGCCGCCGTGGACCGCTGGGCCGAGCGGCAGCACGCCGAGAGCGGCACGGACGAGGGCGCGCCCGGACTCGTCTCGCGCACCGTCGACGCGTTGCTGGGCGTGGCGCTGTAGCACCCGCGCGGGGCGACCCGCCGATTCCCCGACCGACGAACCGGCCCCGGACTTCGTGCGAAGTCCGGGGCCGGTTCCGTTCCGGGGTCCGGACCCGGACCCGGGGCACGCGTCCGGGGCAGGTGCCCAGGGCCGCGGGCACCTCAGTCGTCGGGGGACTCCTCCGAGGACCGGGCCGGGCCGTCGTCGTCCTCGCCCTCGTCGTCGGCGGTGTCCGGGCGGGCGGAGCCGCTCGCGGGCGGAGCGCCGGGTGCCGTCCGGCCCTCGCCCTCCGGCCGCGGCGACTTCGCCGGACGGTTCCGGCCACCGGAGGTGTCGCGCAGATACGCGGTGTCGCCGCTCTCCGTCGCGTGCCCGCCGGGGCCCTGACCCGGACCGGCGTCCCGTCGGCGCAGATAGCGTTCGAACTCGCGGGCGATGGCCTCGCCGCTCGCCTCGGGAAGCTCCGCGGTGTCCCGGGCCTCCTCCAGCGTCTGCACGTACTCCGCCACCTCGCTGTCCTCGGCGGCCAGTTGGTCGACCCCGAGCTGCCAGGCGCGCGCGTCCTCGGGCAGTTCGCCCAGCGGGATGCGCAGACCGAGCAGGTCCTCCAGCCGGTTGAGCAGCGCGAGGGTGGCCTTCGGGTTGGGCGGCTGCGACACGTAGTGCGGCACCGCGGCCCACAGACTGACCGCGGGCACGCCCGCGTGGGTGCACGCCTCCTGGAGGATGCCGACGATGCCCGTCGGACCCTCGTACCTGGTCTCCTCCAGGTCCATGGACCGGGCCAGGTCGGGATCGGAGGTGACCCCGCTGACCGGCACCGGCCGGGTGTGCGGGGTGTCGCCGAGCAGCGCGCCCAGGACCACCACCATCTCCACGCCCAGCTCGTGGGCGAAGCCCAGGAGCTCGTTGCAGAACGAGCGCCAGCGCATGGACGGCTCGATGCCCCGGACCAGGACGAGGTCGCGGGGCTGCTCCCCGCCGACGCGGACCACGGAGAGCCGGGTGGTGGGCCAGGTGACCTTGCGCGTACCGCCGTCCAGCCAGATCGTGGGCCGGTTGACCTGGAAGTCGTAGTAGTCCTCGGCGTCCAGTGCCGCGAACACCTCTCCCTTCCACTCCCGGTCCAGGTGCGCGACCGCCGTGGAGGCGGCGTCACCCGCGTCGTTCCATCCCTCGAACGCGGCCACCATGACCGGGTCGATCAGCTCGGGAACCCCCTCGAGCTCGATCACCCAGGCCTCCTTCCGAAGTTCCCTTGCGTACGCAACAACCTTACGGCTTTTGGCCACCTCCGACGCAGCCCTCGGACACGGCGGGGTGAACCCGTCCTCGGGATCCCGGTCGCCCCGGCGTTCGCGGCGGCGCGGTGCGGGTCCGCCCGCCCGCCGGTGTCAGGGGGCGGGGTCCGGCCCCCGCCCGGCGTCCCGCGACATCGACCGCAACCACTGCTCCACGCCCGCCACATGCACCGTCGCCCAGGACCGCGCGGCCTCCGCGTCCCGGTCGCGCAGCGCGGACAGGATCGCCCGGTGCTCGTACAGCGTCCGGCCGATCGCGTCCTCCTGAGTCAGGCCGCGCCGGCCCCGCGCCCGGAGCGTCGGGCCCGTCAGCCCGTCGAGCAACGAGCAGAGCACCGTGTTCCCGGACGCCCGTACGATCCCGCGGTGGAACTCCAGATCGGACGCGACCAGTTCCTCCACCGAGGGGGCTTCCCCCAGGGCGTCCAACGCCGCGTCCAGCGCGTCCAGTTGGGCCTCGGTGATCCGGGCGGCGGCCATCGCCGTCGCCGCCGGTTCCAGGATCCGGCGCACCGCGAGGAACTCCAGCACCGTGTCGTCGCGGTGGAAGTCCACCAAGAAGCTCAGCGCCTCCAGCAGTACCTGCGGGTCCAGGCTGGTCACGTACGTGCCGTCGCCCTGCCGCACGTCCAGGATCCGGATCAGCGACAGGGCGCGCACGGCCTCCCGCAGGGAGTTGCGGGAGAGCCCCAGTTCCGCCGCGAGTTCGCTCTCCCTGGGAAGCCGGTCGCCGGGCCGCAGCGCACCCGAGACGATCATCCCCTTGATCTTCCCGATCGCCTCGTCGGTGACAGTCATGACGCTCCTCCTGGGAACGGACCGGAATCAGACGTCCGATGCATCCCGTCATTATGCGGTCCGGGAAGGGGCGATCCCGCGGTTTCGGGAAGGGGTGATCACATGGTTCCGGAAGGCCGGACGGGTCGGCCGGCCGTCGGGCACGGGCGGCGGCCCCGGAGCGAGGTGGGCGCCTCGCGCCGTACCACCGGCGCGCTCTCCTCGGCGAACCGCAGCGGTGTCCCGTCCTGTTCGGGACGGCTCGGCCCGAGGCCGTCCACGGTGACCGACCGGAGATCGTGCCCGTACGCCTCGAAGCGTTCCCGGTAGTGGTCGATCAGCCGGGCGCAGGCCGCGCGGGGCTGGACGGCGTTGGCGGTGAACAGCGGGTCGCCGTGCCGCGCGGCCGGCCCGGGGAGCCGAGGCCGGTCGCCGGACCGCGCCGGACGCGAGGGGCCCCGTCGCAGGGGCCCGACAGGGCGTCGTGTTCTTCAGCGCGGGCCTGAACTCGCCCTCCCGCTCGACGCTTTCGTCTGCCCACAGCCGCCGCGGCAGTTCGTGCTTCTCCTTCCGGCGGTCCCACCGGCGTTCCTCGTCGAGCCCGAGGAGGGAGAAGTGTCCGGCCTCCGCACCCTTCCCGACGACCCGTTCGATCCTGCCCCCGGAGATCGGGTCGAGCGTGGCGAAGTCCTCGGCCATCCGCACCGGATCGAGGATCGCGACGACCGTGACACCGGTCGGCAGCCGGATGGCGGAGGTCGGGGCGGCGAGCGCGCCGAGCACCACGCTCGGGCTCGACGAGAGGAACGGTCCGGCGTGCCGCTCGCCAGTCGCGTACGCGTCGAAGCCCGGCCGCTCCGCGACGACGCCGGTCCCGATCACCTCCTCGAACCGCTCGGCGGGGAAGGGGAGATGGCGGACGAGCGGATGCGGGGCACGGGCGATGAGGGAGAGCACCGAGGACTTCGTGCCTCGACCGTCCCCGCGTCGTACCGCGCGCGGATGGCGGTCGTGCGGCGCGTTCGGCGTGCCGCGTCCGCCGTGTGGGCGACCGCGGCCGACGGGACGCGGACGGGGCGGTCCAGCCGCGGGAGCCGCCCCGTCCGCCTCGTGCGCGTCTCGTCGTGCGCGCCTCGCGCGTCCCGTCAGCCCAGGTTGCCGAGCATGGACTCGACACCGGCCCGGATCTCGTCCGTGGCCAGGCCCCGGATCGTCAGGGTCGTGCGGCGGCGCAGCACGTCGTCCGCCGTCCCGGCCCACTCGTGGTCGCGGGCGTAGGCGACCTGCGCCCAGATCTCCGGCGCGTCCGGGTGGATGCGCGCGGCCAGCGCCGGGTTCTCGTTCGCCAGCCGCGCGATGTCGAAGGCGAGCGAACCGTAGTGCGTGGCGAGGTGGCGCGCGGTGTCCGCAGCCATCCGGGGGCCGGGCGCGGCGCCGTCGATCAGCAGCCGGTGCGCCACCGCGTTCGGGTTGGCGATGCCGGGCAGCGGGAGCTTCCTCGGCAGGTGCGATATCGGCTCCACGCCGCTGCCGAGGGGGCGCCCGGGGAGCGCGGCCAGCTTGGTCATCACCGTGCGGCCGATGTGGCGGAACGTCGTCCACTTGCCGCCCGCGACCGACAGCATCCCGCCGCGGCCCTCCGTGACGACCGTCTCGCGCTTGGCCTTGGAGGTGTCGCCGGGTCCGCCGGGCAGCACCCGCAGCCCCGCGAAGGAGTACGTGATCAGATCGCGCGACAGCTGCTGGTCCTTGATGGAGAACGCCGCCTCGTCGAGGATCTGGGCGATGTCCTTCTCGTCGACCGCGACGTCCGCGGGATCGCCCTCGTACTCCTCGTCCGTCGTACCCAGCAGCAGCATGTCCTCCCACGGCAGGGCGAACGTGATGCGGTACTTGTCGATCGGGGTCGCGAGCGCGGCGTTCCACGGACGCGTGCGCTTCAGCACCAGGTGCGCGCCCTTCGACAGGCGCACCGACGGGGCCGCCTTCGGGTCCTCCATCCTGCGCAGGTGGTCGACCCACGGCCCGGTGGCGTTCAGCACGAGACGGGCGTCGATGCCGAACTCCGTGCCGTCCAGGCGGTCCTGCAGATCGGCGCCCGTCACCCGGCCCCTGGTGAACCGCAGCCCGGTGACCGCCGCGTGGTTCAGGACCACGGCGCCCGCGTCGACGGCCGCGCGGACCGTCATCAGCGCCATCCGGGCGTCGTTCATCTGGCCGTCGCCGTAGACCGCCACGGCCCTCAGGTTGTCCGTACGCAGCTCCGGCACGTCGCGCTGCGCCTTCTCCGGGCTGATCACGTGCCCGACCCCGTCGCGGAACGCGGAGAGCGCCGAGTACGCGAACACGCCCGCGCCGAGGACCGCGGCGCCGTGCGGGCCGCCCTTGTAGACCGGCAGGTAGAAGGTGAGCGGATTGGCCAGGTGCGGTGCCACCTCGCGGGACACCGCACGGCGCTCGAAGTGGTTCTCCGCGACCAGCTTCACGGCACCGGTCTGCAGGTAGCGCAGACCGCCGTGGAGCAGCTTCGAGGAGGCGGAGGAGGTGGCGCCGGCGAAGTCGCCGGCGTCCACCAGGGCCACCCGCAGCCCGGACTGCGCGGCGTGCCAGGCCGTGGAGATGCCCAGGATGCCGCCACCGATCACCAGGAGGTCGTACGCAGCCCTGGACAGCTGCTCCCGAGTCTCGGCACGGCTCGGGAGGGAGCCGGAGGCCGGGTGTGTCCCGAGGGCCGGGACGCTCTGCAGGGTGGTCATGTCGCTTACTCCTCGTGTTCGATCCAGCCCATGGTCCGCTCCACGGCCTTGAGCCAGTTCTTGTACTCGCGGTCGCGGGTGTCCGCGGCCATGCGGGGGGTCCACTCGGCGGCCCGGCGCCAGTTGGCGCGCAGGGCGCCGGTGTCCGGCCAGAAGCCGACGGCGAGACCGGCGGCGTAGGCGGCGCCGAGGCAGGTCGTCTCGGCGACCATGGGCCGCACCACGGGCGCGTCCAGGAAGTCGGCGAGCGTCTGCATCAGCAGGTTGTTGGAGGTCATGCCGCCGTCGACCTTGAGGGCGGTCAGTTCCACGCCGGAGTCCTTGGTCATGGCGTCGGTGATCTCGCGGGTCTGCCAGGCGGTGGCCTCCAGGACGGCACGGGCGATGTGCGCCTTGGTGACGTACCGGGTCAGGCCGGCGATGACGCCGCGCGCGTCGGAGCGCCAGTAGGGGGCGAACAGACCCGAGAACGCGGGCACGAAGTACGCGCCGCCGTTGTCCTCGACCGACGACGCCAGGGTCTCGATCTCGGCCGCGGACTTGATCAGGCCCATCTGGTCGCGCATCCACTGGACGAGCGAACCGGTGACGGCGATGGAGCCCTCCAGGGCGTAGACCGGCTTCTCGTCGCCGATCCGGTACCCGACGGTCGTCAGCAGTCCGTTGTACGAGTTGACGGGCCGTTCACCGGTGTTCATCAGCATGAAGGTGCCGGTGCCGTACGTGGACTTGGCCTCGCCCTCGGAGAAACACGTCTGGCCGAAGAGGGCCGCCTGCTGGTCGCCGAGCGCGGAAGCGACCGGCACGCCGTCCAGGACGCCGCCCTTCGCGCTGCCGTACACCTCGGCGGAGGAACGGATCTCGGGCAGGATGGCCGCCGGGATCTCCATGGACGCGAGGATCTTCTCGTCCCACGCCATGGTGTGCAGGTTCATCAGGAGGGTGCGCGAGGCGTTCGTGACGTCGGTGACGTGGACGCCGCCGTCCGTACCGCCGGTCAGGTTCCAGATGACCCAGGAGTCCATGGTGCCGAAGAGGATGTCGCCGCGCTCGGCGCGCTCGCGCAGCCCCTCGACGTTGTCCAGCAGCCAGCGCACCTTGGGGCCCGCGAAGTACGAGGCGAGCGGCAGACCGGTCTCGCGGCGGAAGCGGTCCTGGCCCACGTTGCGGCCGAGCTCCTTGCAGAGCGCGTCGGTACGGGTGTCCTGCCAGACCAGGGCGTTGTGGACGGGCTCACCGGTGTTCCGGTCCCAGAGCAGCGTGGTCTCGCGCTGGTTGGTGATGCCGATCGCCTTCACGTCGGCGGCGGTGATGCCCGCCTTGACGACGGCACCGGCGACGACCTCCTGGACGTTCTCCCAGATCTCGGTCGCGTCGTGCTCGACCCAGCCCGGCTTCGGGAAGATCTGCTCGTGCTCCTTCTGGTCGACGGAGACGATCCGGCCGTCCCGGTCGAAGACGATGCACCGGCTGGAGGTGGTGCCCTGGTCGATGGCGGCGATGAACGGGCCGCTGGTGTGTGCGTCGGTCACGGTGTGCTCCCGGAGGTCTGTGTGGTCTTGGGGGGTCGGGGCTCGGTGCGTCATGGATCAGGCGAAGGCGACGTTGTAGAGCCCGCCCGCGATCGCGCCGCCGATGAGCGGTCCGACGACCGGGATCCATGCGTAACCCCAGTCGGAACCGCCCTTGTTCGGCAGCGGCAGCAGCGCGTGAACGATACGCGGACCGAGGTCGCGAGCCGGGTTGATCGCGTAACCCGTCGGGCCGCCGAGCGAGAGCCCGATGCCGACCACGAGCAGGGCGGTGACCAGCGCGCCGAGGGTTCCCAGGCCGTTGCCGTCGTTGTTGAGGCCCTGGGTGAGGATCACCAGGACGAGCACCACGGTCGCGATGACCTCGGTGACCAGGTTCTGCGCCACGTGCCGGATCTCGGGGCCGGTCGAGAAGATGCCGAGCACCGGGCCCGCCTCCGGGGCGGCGGCCTGGTCGACCATGCCTTCTTCACCCTTCCGGCCCACGACCCCGGGATCCGTCAGGTGCGCGCGGAACTGCCCGTAGTACGTCAGCCAGACCAGCACCGCGCCGATCGCCGCGCCGAGCATCTGGGAGGCGATGTACAGCGGCACGTCGCTCCACTCGGTGCCGCCCTTGATCGCGAGACCGATCGTGACCGCCGGGTTGAGGTGCGCACCGGACACGCCACCGGCCAGGTACGCGCCGGCCAGCACGGCGAACCCCCACCCGAAGGTGACCGCCAGCCATCCGGCGTTCTGCGCCTTGGAGCGCTTGAGCGTGACGGCGGCGCACACACCACCGCCCAGGAGGATGAGCACGGCGGTACCTATGGTCTCGCCGATGAAGATGTCGGAGCTGGACACCCGCGACTCCTTTGTCCTTAGTCCAGGTAAGCCGAACCCCGGGTCCCTCCGGTGGTCCGCGCCCTCGTGTGAGGGCGTTCTCCGGCCTAGAGCGCTGTCACACCATAACGCTTATTTCCGTTAGTTGTTCGACAATGCCGACCGGTGAACGGCAATGCTTCCCGGCGGTGGTTCGGTCGTCAAGAGTTGTGTGGCCCAAAACTCGATCGTTACCCTCGCGGCGCCCGGCCCGCGGCGCGGGGCGGCGACGGAGTGCGGGTGCGTGCGGCGCGGGGGTGCGCCCCGCTCGGGGCGGGGCCGCGTGGAGGCGCGGGCCCGTCGCCGGTGGTGGTGCGCCCCGCGCGGGGCGGGGCCGCCGTCCGGTGCGTCCGTTACCGCGGCGGCCCGCCGCGTGTCAGAAGCGTCCGGCGCCCAGGTCCCGGGAGACCGCCCGCGCGCAGTCCCGCACCGCCGCGATCAGCTCGGGCCGCAGCTCCCCGTCGGCGCAGACCCGCTCGACCGCGCCGGTCACCGCCACCGCGCCCACCGGCATCCGCCGCCGGTCGTGGATCGGGGCGGCCACCGCGGCCACCCCCTCCCAGGTCTCCTCCACGTCCGCCGCCCAGCCCCGGGCCCGGACCAGGTCGAGCATCGACTCGAAGTCCTCCGCTCCGGTCACGGTGCGTGGGGTGAAGGACTGCCGCTCGGCCTCCAGCGCCTCGGTGTGCGCCACCGGGTCGTACGCCGAGAGCACCTTGCCCAGGGCGGTGGAGTGCAGGGGCTGCATGGCCCCGACCTCCAGGACCTGGCGGCTGTCGTCGGGGCGGAAGACGTGGTGGACGACCAGGACGCCCTGCTGGTGCAGCACGCCCAGATGGACGCTCTCGCCGCTGGAGCGGGCCAGGTCGTCCGTCCAGACGAGCGCGCGGGCCCGCAGCTCGTGGACGTCCAGATAGCTGTTGCCCAGGCGCAGCAGCTCGGCGCCCAGCTGGTAGCGGCCCGAAGCGGCGTCCTGCTCGACGAAGCCCTCGTGCTGGAGCGTGCGCAGGATGCCGTGCGCGGTCCCCTTGGCCAGACCCAGCGAGGAGGCGATGTCGGACAGTCCCAGCCGCCGCTCGCCGCCCGCCAGCAGGCGCAGCATCGCCGCCGCTCGTTCCAGCGACTGGATGTTCTTGGCCATCGCGCCGTACTCCTCCACCTGTGGTTCGACAATGCTGAACACTATCGGTCGATGCCGACCGGCGCTCGATCACGGAGGAAATCCGCCGTAGCCTTCCGCACCGTCCGGATCCGGACACCGCCCGCCACAGCATGCCGTCCGTTCCGTGGGACGGAGTGACGGCCCCGGCCGCCTCCCGGCTAGGCTGGCCTGGTGCGCCTTCCACCGAAGACGCAAAGCCGACAGCCGTCGCACTCCAGGGAGTACATCCATGGCCTCGTTGCCGACCCCTTCCGCCGACAGCCGCCACCGCGCAGACGCGCTGCGCGAAGCCCTCGCCACCCGGGTGGTGGTGGCCGACGGTGCCATGGGCACCATGCTCCAGGCGCAGGACCCCACCCTCGAGGACTTCCAGAACCTCGAAGGCTGCAACGAGATCCTGAACATCACGCGCCCCGACATCGTGCGCTCCGTGCACCGCGAGTACTTCGCCGTCGGCGTGGACTGCGTCGAGACCAACACCTTCGGGGCCAACGCCTCCGCCCTGGGCGAGTACGACATCGCCGACCGCATCCAGGAGCTCTCCGAGTCCGGCGCCCGCATCGCCCGCGAGGTCGCCGACGAGTTCACCGCCGCCACCGGACAGCAGCGCTGGGTCCTCGGCTCCATCGGCCCCGGCACCAAGCTGCCGACCCTGGGCCACGCCCCGTACACGACGCTGCGCGACGGCTTCCAGCGCAACGCCGAGGGCCTGATCGTCGGCGGTGCGGACGCGCTCATCATCGAGACGACACAGGACCTCCTGCAGACCAAGGCCGCCGTACTGGGCGCCCGGCGCGCCCTGGAGGCCACCGGCAGCGACCTCCTGCTCCTGGTCTCCCTGGCGTTCGAGACCACCGGCACCATGCTGCTCGGCTCCGAGATCGGTGCCGCGCTCACCGCGCTGGAGCCGCTGGGCGTCGACATGATCGGCCTCAACTGTTCCACCGGCCCCGCCGAGATGAGCGAGCACCTGCGCTACCTCACGCGCCACTCCCGCATCCCGCTGCTCTGCATGCCGAACGCCGGCCTGCCGGTGCTCACCAAGGACGGCGCGCACTTCCCGCTCGGCCCCGAGGGCCTCGCCGAGGCCCAGGAGACGTTCGTCCAGGAGTACGGGCTCTCCCTGGTGGGCGGCTGCTGCGGGACGACCCCGGAACACCTGCGCCGGGTCGTCGAGCGCGTCCGCGGTGCCGCTCCCGCGCCGCGCGACCCGCGTCCCGAGCCGGGCGCCGCCTCCCTGTACCAGGCCGTCCCGTTCCGCCAGGACACCTCGTACCTCGCGATCGGCGAGCGCACCAACGCGAACGGCTCCAAGAAGTTCCGCGAGGCCATGCTGGAAGCGCGCTGGGACGACTGCGTGGAGATGGCGCGCGAGCAGATCCGTGAGGGCGCGCACATGCTCGACCTGTGCGTGGACTACGTCGGCCGCGACGGCGTCGCGGACATGGAGGAGCTGGCCGGACGCTTCGCCACCGCCTCCACCCTCCCGATCGTGCTGGACTCCACCGAGGTGCCGGTGCTGCGCGCCGGTCTGGAGAAGCTCGGCGGCCGGGCCGTCCTCAACTCCGTCAACTACGAGGACGGCGACGGCCCCGAGTCACGCTTCGCCAAGGTCGCCGCCCTGGCCGCCGAGCACGGTGCCGCGCTGATCGCGCTGACCATCGACGAGGAGGGCCAGGCCCGTACCGTCGAGCACAAGGTCGCCGTCGCCGAGCGGCTGATCGCCGACCTGACCGGCAACTGGGGCATTCGCGAGTCGGACATCCTCATCGACTGCCTCACCTTCACCATCTGCACCGGTCAGGAGGAGAGCCGGGGCGACGGCATCGCCACCATCGGTGCCATCCGCGAGCTCAAGAAGCGCCACCCCGAGGTGCAGACCACGCTCGGCCTGTCCAACATCTCCTTCGGGCTCAATCCGGCCGCCCGTACCGTCCTCAACTCGGTCTTCCTCGACGAGTGCGTCAAGGCCGGTCTCGACTCCGCGATCGTGCACGCCTCCAAGATCCTGCCGATCGCGCGCCTCGACGAGGAGCAGGTGAAGGTCGCCCTCGACCTCGTGTACGACCGCCGCTCCGAGGGCTACGACCCCCTCCAGAAGCTCATGGAGCTGTTCGAGGGCGTCAGCACCAAGTCGATGAAGGCGGGCAAGGCCGAGGAGCTGGCCGCCCTGCCGCTGGAGGAGCGGCTGAAGCGCCGCATCATCGACGGCGAGAAGAACGGGCTGGAGGCCGACCTCGACGAGGCCCTGCTCACCCGCCCGGCGCTCGACATCGTCAACGACACCCTGCTCGACGGCATGAAGGTGGTCGGCGAACTCTTCGGTTCCGGCCAGATGCAGCTGCCGTTCGTGCTCCAGTCCGCCGAGGTCATGAAGTCGGCGGTGGCACACCTGGAGCCGCACATGGAGAAGTCGGAGGCCGAGGGCAAGGGCACCATCGTGCTGGCCACCGTGCGCGGCGACGTCCACGACATCGGCAAGAACCTCGTCGACATCATCCTGTCCAACAACGGCTTCAACGTCGTCAACCTCGGCATCAAGCAGCCCGTCTCCGCGATCCTGGAGGCGGCCGAGGAGCACAGGGCCGACGTCATCGGCATGTCCGGCCTCCTGGTCAAGTCCACCGTGATCATGAAGGAGAACCTGGAGGAGCTGAACCAGCGCAAGCTGGCGGCCGTCTACCCGGTGATCCTCGGCGGCGCCGCGCTCACCCGGGCCTATGTCGAGCAGGACCTGCACGAGCTGTACGAGGGCGAGGTCCGCTACGCCCGGGACGCGTTCGAGGGGC
This sequence comes from Streptomyces sp. NPDC001750, assembly GCF_042892615.1. NCBI lineage: Bacteria > Bacillati > Actinomycetota > Actinomycetes > Kitasatosporales > Streptomycetaceae > Streptomyces > Streptomyces sp. NPDC001750. The sequence continues at coordinate 150,718 of NZ_JBIAUE010000006.1, forward strand.
TGCGCCTGATGGACGCCCTGATCGCGGTCAAGCGGGGCGTGCCCGGAGCGGCCCTCCCCGAGCTCAAGCAGCGCCGGGTGCCCAAGCGCGACACCGTCGTCCTGGAGGTCGACGAGCCGGAGGAGGGCGTCCGCTCCGACGTCGCCGTCGACAACCGGGTCCCCGAGCCCCCGTTCTGGGGCACCCGGGTGGTCAAGGGCATCCAGCTCAAGGAATACGCCTCCTGGCTGGACGAGGGCGCGCTCTTCAAGGGGCAGTGGGGCCTCAAGCAGGCGCGTGCCGGCGACGGACCCACGTACGAGGAACTGGTGGAGAGCGAGGGCCGCCCCCACCTGCGCGGCTGGCTCGACAAGCTCCACACCGAGAACCTGCTGGAGGCGGCCGTCGTCTATGGCTACTTCCCGTGCGTCTCCAAGGGCGACGACCTGATCGTGCTCCACGAGGACGGCTCCGAGCGCACCCGCTTCACCTTCCCGCGCCAGCGCCGCGGCCGACGCCTCTGCCTCGCGGACTTCTTCCGCCCCGAGGAGTCCGGAGAGACGGACGTGGTCGGGCTCCAGGTCGTCACCGTCGGTTCGCGGATCGGGGGCGAGACCGCCAAGCTGTTCGAGGCGAACGCCTACCGCGACTACCTGGAGCTGCACGGCCTGTCCGTACAGCTGGCCGAGGCACTCGCCGAGTACTGGCACGCCCGGGTCCGCTCCGAGCTCGGCTTCGGCGGCGAGGACCCGGCCGAGGTGGAGGACATGTTCGCGCTGAAGTACCGGGGCGCGCGCTTCTCACTGGGGTACGGGGCCTGCCCCGACCTGGAGGACCGGGCGAAGATCGCCGAGCTGCTGCGGCCGGAGCGGATCGGCGTGCAGCTCTCGGAGGAGTTCCAGCTGCACCCGGAGCAGTCCACCGACGCGATCGTCATCCACCACCCGGAGGCGAAGTACTTCAACGCGCGGTAGGACGGCGTTCGACGCGCGGTCGCGCGACAAGCCGTAGACTGGTCGGTCCAGTGAAGGCCGGTCGCCCTTCCCACGGGAAACGGCGGCCGGCCTTCTCGTCCCTCACGGAAGGTGTGCCGGATGACCAGCACGGTCCCCGCGTCCATGACCCGCGCGGCCGAAGGCGCCGCGCTGCAGGCCGTCCTGCTCGACATGGACGGCACCCTCGTCGACACCGAGGGCTTCTGGTGGGAGGCCGAGGTGGAGGTCTTCGCCGAGCTCGGTCACCAGCTCGACGAGGCATGGCGCGACGTGGTGGTCGGCGGACCGATGACCCGCAGCGCGGGCTACCTCATGGACGTGACCGGCGCGGACATCACCCTCGCCGAGCTGACCGTGCTGCTCAACGACCGCTTCGAGAGGCGCCTCGACCGCGGCGTGCCGCTGATGCCGGGGGCGAAGCGGCTGCTGGCGGAGCTGGTCCGGCACGACATGCCCACCGCCCTGGTCTCCGCCTCGCACCGGCGGATCATCGACCGGGTGCTGGAGTCGGTGGGCCACCACCACTTCGCCATGAGCGTCGCGGGCGACGAGGTCACCCGCACCAAGCCGCACCCCGAGCCCTACCTGACCGCCGCCTCCGGCTTCGGGGCCGAACCCGGACGCTGCGCGGTCATCGAGGACACCGCCACCGGAGTGGCGGCCGCGGAGGCGGCGGGCTGCCGGGTGGTCGCCGTGCCCTCCGTCGCGCCGATCGCCCCGGCCGACGGCCGGGTGGTCGTGCGTTCGCTGGAAGAGGTCGACCTCGCCTTCCTCCGGGGCCTGATCAGGTGAACACGTGATCAATTCCCGGGATTTCCTGTGAACGAATCGAAAGCACTCGGCGGGATTTCGTGCCTTTTCTGTCGCACCCGCGTGGGTAAATCCCGGACGGACGAACAGGGGAAGAAATGGTGCGGGCGTGAGCTTGGTCACCGAATTTCTCACGGAAAGCTTCCAGGATCTTCCCAGGTGCCCCTTTTGCCGCTTTGAATTGTCCGGATTAGTCCCTTTCTGGGGGCGAATTCCGAGGAAGGGAAATCGGCTCGCCGTCATTCTCCATAACCGTCCGGTCACGCGTCGTGCGGCGGCGACCGGGCGTGAACGACCCGGCCCGCTAAGGTCGCTCTCTCAATGTCCGGACGAGGGAGAGCCACCGAGATGAACCGCAAGACCCTGGTGCTGCCGACCGTCGCGTGCGTGCTCGCGCCCGTGCTCGCCGGGTGCGGCGCGTCCGAGGTCGACGGCGGCCGGGCCGGGATCGTCGTCGGCACCACCGACCGGTTCGTCGCGACCGAGAACGACCCCGCGCCCTTCGACCCCGCGGTCGGGTACGACGCGGGCGTGTGGAACGTGCTCCGCCAGACCGTCCAGTCCCTCCTGCACATACCGCGCGGCGGTGGCCGGCCGGTGCCCGAGGCCGCGGAGAGCTGCGGCTTCACGGACACCCAGAACGAGAGCTACCGCTGCAGGCTGCGCCCCGGCCTCACCTTCGCCGACGGCACCCCCGTCACCCCCGACGACGTGAAGTACTCGATCGACCGGGTCATCGGCATCGCCGCCCCCAACGGCCCGGTGGCCCTGCTGTCCGGCATCGACACCGTCGAGACGCAGGGGGAGCGGGAGATCGTCTTTCACCTCCGCGCGCCCGACGCCACGTTCCCGTACAAGCTCGCCACCCCGGTCGCCGGGATCGTGCCGCGGGCCAGGTACGCGGCGAAGTCCCCGCGCACCGGCTTCCAGGTCGACGGCTCCGGCCCGTACACCATGAAGCCGCGGGTCGAGCACGGCCGGGTGGTCAAGGTCGTCTTCACCAGGAATCCCCGCTACAAGGGCGACCTGCACGTGCGCAACGACCGGGTCGAACTGGACCTCTTCCCCGGCGCGGACGCGATGGGGAAGGCGTTCGACGACAAGAGGATCGACATGATGACCCGCACCATGTCGCCCGAGCAGACCCGGCGACTGCTCGACGATCCCGGCGACGGCGTCAGGCTCACCGAGATGCCCGGCCTCGCCATCCGCTACCTCGGCTTCGACACCGACGACCCGGCCGTCCGGAACAAGGCGGTCCGCCAGGCCATGGCCCAGGTCGTCGACCGCGGGGAGATCGCCGACAAGGTGTACGGCACCACCGCCGAACCGCTGTACTCGCTGATCCCCTCGGGCATCGCCGCGCACACCAACTCGTTCTACAACAAGTACGGCGAACCCGGCACCGCGAAGGCCGCGGCGATCCTGCGGGCGGCGGGCGTAGCCACCCCGGTGAAGCTCACGCTCCACTACACGACCGACCACTTCGGCGCCTCCACCGCCGCCGAGTTCCGGACCCTGCAGAAGCAGTTCAACGACAGCGGGCTGTTCGACGTCCGCGTCCGGGGAACGGACTGGGCCCGGTTCCGGCCGGCGCAGGTGCGCGGAGACTACGCCGTCTACGGATTCGGCTGGTTTCCCGACTTCCCCGACCCGGACAACTACACGGCACCGTTCCTCGACCGGAACAACTTCCTGAACTCGCCCTACAAGTCGGCCCTGGCGCAGAACACGCTCATTCCGCAGACCCGCCGCGAGACCGACCGCGGCACCGCGGCGAAGACCTTCCGGCGGCTCCAGGACATCGTCGCCGACGACGTCCCCGTCCTGCCCATCTGGCAGGGCAAGCAGTACGCCGCCTCCCGGACGGGGCTCCACGGCGTCGAATGGGCGGTCAACTCCGCTGCCGAGATCCGGCTGTGGGAGCTGAGCCGCGACGCCGTCTGAGACACGGCGGCACGCGGCCCCGCTCCCCGGCGCGACGAACGCGCCCCGGCCCCGGCCCCGGCCGCACGCCGCGCGCCGGGGCGCAGGCCATTCACCGGGCGTCGGAGCGCACGCCGGTCACTGGGCGTCGGAGCGCACGCCGGTCACTGGGCGTCGGAGCGCACGCCGGTCACTGGGCGCCGGGGCGCACCAGACCGCTCTCGTACGCGTACACGGCCGCCTGTACCCGGTCGCGCAGACCGAGCTTGGTCAGCACATGGCCGACATGCGTCTTGACCGTCGTCTCGCTGACGAAGAGGTCCGCGGCGATCTCCGCGTTCGACAGCCCGCGCGCCACCAGCTTCAGCACCTCGACCTCGCGGTCCGTCAGCGTGTGCAGTGTGTCCGGGAGCGGCTCCTCGCCCGAGGGAAGGTGGTCCGCGTACTTGTCGAGCAGCCTGCGGGTGACGCTCGGGGCCAGCATCGCCTCGCCGGCCGCGACCACACGGATCGCCTGCACCAGCTCGTTGGCCGGGGCGTCCTTCAGCAGGAAGCCGCTGGCACCGGCGCGCAGCGCCTCCACCACGTACTCGTCGAGATCGAACGTGGTCAGCACCAGCACCTTCGCCGGACCGTCCCGGTCCGGACCGGTGATCTGCCGCGTCGCCTCCACGCCGTCCATCCGCGGCATGCGGATGTCCATCAGCACCACATCGGGCTGGAGTGCCCGCACCTGGTCGAGAGCCTGGAGGCCGTCCCCGGCCTCACCCACCACCGCGATATCGCTCTCCGCCTCCAGGATCATCCGGAATCCGGTGCGCAGCAGCGGCTGGTCGTCGACCAGCAGGACGCGGATTGCCACAAGGTCTCCTCAGGGTCCCTCGACGGTCACGGGCCCGGCGGCCTCGGCGCGGGCCGGGTCCATTCTGCCCTGGACATCCTGAACGGACTCAGCCGGGCGTACCGACAGCGGATACACCGGGGGAGTCCCGCCGAATTCGGGGCAGACCGCCTGGTGGTCGCACCAGCCGCACAGCTTGGTCGGCCGCGGCCGCCACTCGCCCGTCTCCGTCGCGACCCGGATCGCCTCCCACAGCGCCAGCAGCTTGCGCTCGACCCGCTCCAGATCGCCCACCACCGGGTCGTACGTCACGACGTCCCCGCTGCCGAGATAGACCAGTTGGAGCCGACGCGGCACCACGCCCTTCAGCCGCCAGACCACCAGGGCGTAGAACTTCATCTGGAAGAGCGCGCCCTCCGCGTACTCCGGACGCGGTGCCTTGCCCGTCTTGTAGTCCACGATCCGGACCTCGCCCGTCGGCGCCACGTCGATCCGGTCGATCACCCCGCGCAGCCGCAGCCCCGACTGCAGCTCCGTCTCGACGAACAATTCCCGCTCCGCGGGCTCCAGGCGGGTCGGGTCCTCCAGCGAGAACCACCGCTCCACCAGGCGCTCCGCCTCCGAGAGCCAGCGCGCCAGGCGCTCGCCCCCGGCATCCTCCGTGAACAGCTCCGACAGCTCCGGCCTCGACTCCAGCAGCCGGTCCCACTGCGCGGGGATCAGCGCCGTCGCCCTGCGGGCCGTGCGCTCCGCCGCCGGGGCGTCGAAGAGGCGTTCCAGGACCGCGTGCACCAGCGTCCCCCGGGTGGCCGCCTCGCTCGGCTTCTCCGGCAGCCTGTCGATGACCCGGAAGCGGTACAGCAGAGGACACTGCATGAAATCGCCGGCCCGCGACGGCGAGAGGGACGAAGGCGGCTGGGCCGGCCGAGGCAGGGAGGTCATGCGAAGACCCTACGGCCCGCCACGGACATCCGTCGGCTTACCATCGACCACACACCCCCGGACACGGCATGATCGTGAAACAGGGCACCGACCGAAGGGACCTCGTGGACGAGAGCGGCGACAGCGGGCGCCCGCACCCCGGCGCGGGGGGACAGGCCCCCGGGACCGGCCCGGGCAAGGGCGGACCGCGCCGCCCCGAAGAGCCCGGAGGCGGCCTCCTCATGGGCCGTCTCTTCGGCGTACCCGTGTATGTCGCGCCCAGCTGGTTCGTCGTGGCCGCGCTCATCACCTGGGTCTTCGGCGGCCAGCTCGAACGGGTGCTGCCCGAACTCGGCGCGGCCCGCTACCTGGTCTCCCTCTTCTTCGCGATCGCCTTCTACGCCTCCGTGCTCGTTCACGAGCTCGCCCACACGGTCGTGGCGCTGCGCTACGAGCTTCCGGTCCGCCGCATCCAGCTCCAGTTCTTCGGCGGCGTCTCCGAGATCGAGAAGGAGACCGAGACGCCGGGCCGCGAGTTCGTGCTCGCCTTCGTCGGCCCGCTGCTCTCCCTGGTGCTCGCCGGTCTCTTCTACGCCGGGATGGGCCTGGTCGAACCCGGCACCGTCCCCGGCGTCGTCCTCGCCGGCCTGATGATCTCCAACCTCCTGGTGGCCGCGTTCAACCTGCTGCCAGGCCTGCCCCTCGACGGCGGACGCATGCTCCGCGCCGTCGTCTGGAAGATCACCGGCCGCCCGATGAGCGGTACCGTCGCCGCCGCCTGGGTGGGCCGCGCCCTCGCCGTCGTCACCCTCATCGGCCTCCCGCTGCTCACCCACACCGGCTCCTTCGGGAACGACCCCCGCGACCTCAGCGGCACGGACACCGTCACCGACGCGCTGCTCGCCGCCATCCTCGCCGCCATCATCTGGACCGGCGCCGGCAACAGCCTGCGCATGGCGAGGCTGCGTGAACACCTCCCCGAACTGCGCGCCCGCACCCTCACCCGGCGTGCCGTCCCCGTGGAGGCGGACACCCCGCTGTCCGAGGCCCTGCGGCGGGCCAACGAGGCGGGCGCCCGCGCCCTCGTCGTCGTCGACGGGCACGGCGAACCCACGGGCGTCGTCCGGGAGACGGCCATCGTCTCCGTGCCCCAGCACCGCCGCCCCTGGGTCGCCGTGAGCGGACTCTCCCAGGACCTCACCGACGGCATGAAGGTCTCCGCCGAACTGGCCGGCGAGGCGCTCCTGGACCGGCTCAGGGCCACCCCCGCCACCGAGTACCTCGTGGTCGAGGAGACCGGCGAGATCTACGGGGTGCTCTCCACCGCCGACGTCGAGCGGGCGTTCGTCGCCGCCCTGGCCAGGCCCGCCGCCTGACCACGGGCCCGGCCGGAGCCCCGCGGCCGCCCGGGCTCGCGGCCGGAGCACCGCGAATCACCGGTACGCTGGTCACATGTCTGAACCGACCGGTGCCGCCCGCCGACGCGGGCCCTTCAAGGTCGGGGACCAGGTCCAGCTCACCGATCCCAAGGGACGCCACTACACCTTCACGCTCGAAGCCGGAAAGAACTTCCACACCCACAAGGGTTCCTTCCCGCACGACGAGCTGATCGGTGCCCCCGAGGGCAGTGTTGTCCGAACCACGGGAAACGTCGCCTACCTCGCGCTGCGCCCCCTGCTCCCCGACTACGTCCTGTCCATGCCCCGCGGCGCCGCCGTGGTCTACCCCAAGGACGCGGGGCAGATCCTGGCCTTCGCCGACATCTTCCCCGGCGCCCGCGTCGTGGAGGCCGGCGTCGGTTCCGGCTCGCTGTCCACCTTCCTGCTCCGCGCCATCGGCGAGCAGGGCATGCTGCACTCCTACGAGCGCCGCGAGGACTTCGCCGAGATCGCCCGGCAGAACGTGGAGCGCTACTTCGGCGAACCCCACCCCGCCTGGCAGCTGACCGTCGGCGACCTCCAGGACAACCTCTCGGACACCGACGTCGACCGGGTCGTCCTCGACATGCTCGCCCCCTGGGAGTGCCTGGAGGCCGTCTCCAAGGCGCTGGTGCCCGGCGGCATCGTCTGCGCGTACGTCGCGACCACCACCCAGCTCGCGCGGACCGTCGAGTCCATCCGCGAGACCGGCTGCTTCGCCGAACCGCAGCCCTGGGAGTCGATGATCCGCAACTGGCACGTCGAGGGTCTGGCCGTCCGCCCGGACCACCGCATGATCGGCCACACCGGCTTCCTCGTCACCGCCCGCCGTCTGGCCGACGGCGTGGAGCCCCCGCTGCGCCGCCGCCGTCCCGCCAAGGGCGCCTACGGCGAGGACTACGACGGTCCCGGCAGCCAGAGTGGCTCCTCCTCGCGCGGCTGAGCCCTTCGCGCATCCGAGCGCGGCCGGGCCGCGCAACGTACCGGCGCCGCCGCCGAGTTCCCGGACCGATCCGGGAACTCGGCGGCGGCGCCCCTTCGTTGTCCCTACGGACAGTCATCCGTGCCGACCCCACCGTTTCCACCGCTCCGCCCGGTGTGGCACGATGCTGGCCGCTCCCACGCAGTCGCGGACGCCTCCCGGAGGCCGCGGCCCGGCCCGGGGCATCCTCGTCCACAGGAACCACAGGAGACATCCCGCGTGCAGACCTCCGAGCTCCCGGACCTCGCGCACACCGACAGCAGGCCGCTGCACTGGCTCGCCACCGCGGTGGCCATGGCGGCCGTCGTCGGCGCCGCGGGCATGCTCCAGCCGGAGCCCGCGGCATCCGCGTCGACCCACCGGACCACCGCGGGGCAGGGACCGGCTCCCGCGGCCGCGCCCGATCCGCTGCGGGCGACCTACCCCCTGGACTGCGGCGGCCTGGAGCACACCGTCGCCCGGCGGGCCGCGGGCGACCTGGACGGGGACGGCCGCCCCGAGACCGTCGCCGTGGTCCACTGCGCCGCCGGTTCCGGCACCCCGCCCAGCGGCGTCTACGTCCTCACACGGGCGAGCGGGGCCGCACCCAGGGTCGTGGCGACCCTGGTGGACCCCGCCCAGCAGATGAGCGTCGGTGCTCTCGCGGTGCGTGACGGAGTCGTCTCCGCCACCCTGCTCGGCTACTCCTCCGAGGACGTGCCCCGCTGCTGCCCCGACCAGCGCGAAGCGGTCACCTGGCGCTGGCAGGGCGGCGCCTTCGTCCGCAGCGCCGACACCGCCCCCGCCACCCCGGTCGGCGCCTGACCGGACACGTCGGCCGGAGCCGGCACGGGACCGGCCGCCCGGTCCGGTGGATCAGGCGGCCTCGGGGCCGAACACCTCGACCTTGTCCGACACGCGACGCACGTGAATGCACTCGCCGGGGCATTCCTTGGCCGAATCGACGACGTCCTGGAGCAGCGGCAGCGGCACGGGCGTCGTCGCCCCGCTGTCCTGGAGCAACTCGTCGTCGGCGCTCTTCACATACGCCAGACCGTCGATGTCCAGCTCGAAAACCTCGGGCGCATACTGCACGCAGATGCCGTCCCCCGTGCAGAGGTCCTGGTCGATCCAGACCTCCAGATCCTGCGCGTCGCCGCCGGTCGGAGCGTCCTGCTGCACGGTTGTCTCTCCTGTCGTTCCCTGCTTTTCCGAACCAGAAGTGGCCGGCCCTGACGTGTGTTGATCGGTTCGACGATACAACCGGCCGCTTTCCGATGTTGAAGGGTGGGTATTCCCCAGGGACGAGGGGGAACGCAAGGGTGAAGATCGGACACGCCCCGCAGTCTTTGTGATCTAGGGGTTTCAATCATCACCCACCCAGGTAGGGTCAGGAAGCGTCCAGCTCCCCTTGGAGGAGGTGAGGACCGTGGCAGCCCACGACGACGACATCAACCGCGGCATCCGGCCCGGGCGGGGGTCCGAAGACCCAGCCGGCCAGGTCGCCTATCTCGAGCAGGAAATCGCCGTCCTGCGACGTAAGCTCGCCGACTCTCCGCGCCATACGAGGATTCTCGAAGAGCGGATCGTCGAGTTGCAGACCAATCTGGCGGGTGTGACCGCACAGAACGAGCGGCTCGCCAACACGCTCCGCGAGGCCCGCGACCAGATCGTGGCCCTGAAGGAAGAAGTCGACCGGCTCGCGCAGCCGCCGGCCGGCTTCGGTGTGTTTCTCCAGGGAAACGAGGACGGTACCTGCGACATCTTCACCGGGGGCCGCAAGCTCCGGGTGAACGTCAGCCCCAGTATCGAGCTCGACGAACTCCGGCGCGGCCAGGAAGTCATGCTCAACGAAGCGCTCAACGTGGTCGACGCCATGGAATTCGAGCGTGCCGGGGACATCGTCACCCTCAAGGAGATCCTCGAGGACGGCGAGCGGGCCCTGGTCATCGGGCACACCGACGAGGAACGGGTGGTACGGCTCGCCGAGCCCCTGCTGGCCATCACCATTCGCCCCGGTGACGCCCTGCTGCTCGAACCCAGGTCCGGCTACGTCTACGAAGTGGTCCCCAAGAGCGAGGTCGAGGAGCTCGTCCTCGAAGAGGTGCCGGACATCGACTATGACCGGATCGGTGGCCTGGGCGATCAGATCGAGCTGATCCGGGACGCGGTCGAACTGCCCTACCTGCATCCCGACCTCTTCAAGGAGCACGAACTGCGGCCGCCGAAGGGCATCCTGCTCTACGGCCCGCCCGGCTGCGGCAAGACGCTCATCGCGAAGGCCGTGGCCAACTCCCTTGCCAAGAAGGTCGCCGAGGTCACCGGCCAGCCCGCGGGAAAGAGCTACTTCCTCAACATCAAGGGCCCGGAGCTCCTCAACAAGTACGTCGGCGAGACCGAGCGCCACATCCGCCTGGTCTTCCAGCGTGCCCGCGAGAAGGCGGGCGAGGGCACCCCCGTCATCGTCTTCTTCGACGAGATGGAGTCCCTCTTCCGCACCCGCGGCTCCGGCGTCAGCTCGGACGTGGAGAACACCATCGTCCCCCAGCTGCTCGCCGAGATCGACGGTGTCGAGGGCCTGGAGAACGTGATCGTCATCGGCGCCTCCAACCGCGAGGACATGATCGACCCCGCGATCCTGCGGCCCGGACGCCTGGACGTGAAGATCAAGATCGAGCGCCCCGACGCGGAGGCGGCGAAGGACATCTTCGCGAAGTACCTCACCCCCTCGCTGCCGCTGCACGCGGACGACATCACGGAGCACTCCGGCTCCAAGGAAGCCGCGGCGCACGCCATGATCCAGTCCGTCGTCGAGCGGATGTACATGGAGTCCGAGGAGAACCGCTTCCTCGAAGTCACGTACGCCAATGGCGACAAGGAAGTCCTCTATTTCAAGGACTTCAATTCCGGCGCGATGATCCAGAACATCGTCGACCGGGCGAAGAAAATGGCCATCAAGGCATTCCTCGAGCAGGGCCAGAAGGGCCTGCGCGTCTCCCATCTCCTCCAGGCGTGCGTGGACGAGTTCAAGGAGAACGAGGACCTGCCGAACACCACCAACCCGGACGACTGGGCCCGCATCTCCGGCAAGAAGGGCGAGCGGATCGTATTCATCCGTACCCTTGTCACCGGAAAGCAGGGTGCGGACACCGGTCGCTCGATCGACACGGTGGCGAATACCGGACAGTACCTTTAGAACACGGACCGGCTGCGGATGCCCGGCCGGGCATCCGCAGCCGGTCGCTTTCCGGACAGCTCGCCCGACGGCGCCCCACCGGTGCGGAGTCGCTCCAGGCTCTTGCGTACCGCCCGGTCGCGCAGTGCGGGAACGGGCATCGCACACAGGCACCGGACCAGCAGCGGTATGCGAGCGCCGCCCCTGAGGGGAGCGCCCGCCGGGCAAGGAGGGCCGCATGACCGTACGGCGAGTAATGGGCATCGAGACGGAGTACGGGATCTCCGTCCCCGGCCACCCCAACGCCAATGCCATGCTCACCTCGTCCCAGATCGTCAACGCCTACGCGGCGGCGATGCACCGGGCGCGCCGCGCCCGATGGGACTTCGAGGAGGAGAACCCGCTACGGGACGCCCGGGGCTTCGACCTCGCCCGCGAGGCCGCGGACTCCAGCCAGCTCACCGACGAGGACATCGGCCTGGCCAACGTCATCCTCACGAACGGTGCCCGCCTCTACGTCGACCACGCGCACCCCGAGTACAGCTCCCCGGAGGTCACCAACCCGCGGGACGCGGTCCTCTGGGACAAGGCCGGCGAGCGCATCATGGCCGAAGCGGCCGAGCGCGCGGCGCAGCTCCCGGGCGCCCAGCCGATCCACCTCTACAAGAACAACACCGACAACAAGGGCGCCTCGTACGGCACGCACGAGAACTACCTGATGAAGCGGGAGACCCCCTTCTCGGACATCGTGCGCCACCTGACCCCGTTCTTCGTCTCCCGCCAGGTGGTCACGGGAGCGGGCCGCGTGGGCATCGGCCAGGACGGCCACGAGCACGGCTTCCAGATCAGCCAGCGCGCGGACTACTTCGAGGTCGAGGTCGGGCTGGAGACCACGCTCAAGCGCCCCATCATCAACACCCGCGACGAACCGCACTCCGACGCGGAGAAGTACCGCCGGCTCCATGTGATCATCGGCGACGCGAACCTGTCGGAGATCTCGACCTACCTCAAGCTCGGCACCACCGCGCTGGTCCTGTCCATGATCGAGGACGGCTTCATCAACGTCGATCTCGCGGTCGACCAGCCGGTGCGCACCCTGCACCACGTCTCCCACGATCCGACGCTGAAGCAGCTGGTCACGCTGCGCAACGGCCGGACCCTCACGGCGGTGCAGCTCCAGATGGAGTACTTCGAGCTGGGCCGCAAGTACGTCGAGGACCGCTACGGGGCGGACGCCGACGCGCAGACCAAGGACGTCCTGGGCCGCTGGGAGGACGTCCTGGGCCGACTGGAGAGCGACCCGATGAGCCTGTCCGGCGAGCTGGACTGGGTGGCCAAGCGGGAGCTGATGGAGGGCTACCGCCGCCGCGACAGCCTGGACTGGGACGCCGCGCGGCTGCATCTGGTGGACCTCCAGTACGCCGACGTGCGGGCCGAGAAGGGCCTGTACAACCGCCTGGCGGCCCGCGGCAAGATGAAGAGGCTGCTGGCCGAGGGCGCGGTCGAGAAGGCGCGCACGGCGCCTCCGGAGGACACCAGGGCCTATTTCCGCGGTCGCTGCCTGGAGCAGTTCGCCGACGACGTGGCCGCGGCGTCCTGGGACTCGGTCATCTTCGACCTGCCGGGTCACGACTCGTTGCAGCGGGTGCCCACCCTGGAGCCGCTGCGCGGCACCCGTGACCACGTCAAGGAACTCCTGGACCGGTGCCGCACCGCGGAGGAGCTGGTCCAGGTGCTGTCGGGCGGCTGAAAGGGCCGCGACCGGGGAATCATGGAGGTGACCCCGGGCGTCCCGGCAAGTACCGGGCCGATGCCGGATCCCGTGGGTAGGGTCTGAATCAAGTGCTTCGAACCGAGCGGGGTGAGCGAGATGGCGACCAAGGACACCGGCGGCGGACAGCAGAGGGCGACGCGTTCCACCGAGGAGGTCGAGGAGCAGGCGCAGGACGCACAGGCGTCCGACGACCTCAAGGAGCGCCAGGAGAAGCTGAGCGACGACGTCGACTCGGTTCTGGACGAGATCGACGACGTGCTGGAGGAGAACGCGGAGGACTTCGTGCGCTCCTTCGTGCAAAAGGGCGGACAGTAGTTCACGACCGTGAACTCGGGGGAGTGGATGCAGGACGCGCGCGGTACGGGCCAACTCGGCCCGTACCGCGCGGTCGCAAACGGCGCCGCGAGTCGTGCGGGCCGCCCTTCCCGCTTCTTGTGGATCAGCGCCGCGAGCCGGGTAGGGTCCGTGGCACACACCGCATCGACTGCAATTCGGCCACCGTCACGTCGGGAGGGACTCCTGACGCCCTGCGCGGGCCGTCGCACACCTGGAGGGAAACGCGTGGAAGCCAACACTCGTAGCACCGGGCGGCTACCGGCTGCCTTCCTGACGCCGGGATCCTCTTCGTTCATGGAGTTCCTGTCCGCCCACGCGCCCGGGATGCTCCCGGGCAACCGGAGCCTGCCGCCCGTGCAGGGGGCCGTCGAGGCACCGCACGGCACGACCATCGTCGCGGCGACCTTCCCCGGAGGCGTGGTCCTGGCCGGTGACCGGCGGGCGACCATGGGCAACATGATCGCGCAGCGCGACATCGAGAAGGTCTTCCCGGCGGACGAGTATTCGGCGGTGGGCATCGCCGGCACGGCCGGCCTGGCCGTCGAAATGGTCAAGCTCTTTCAGCTGGAGCTGGAGCACTTCGAGAAGGTCGAGGGCGCCCAGCTGTCGCTGGAGGGCAAGGCCAACCGGCTCTCCACGATGATCCGCGGCAACCTGGCGATGGCCATGCAGGGCCTGGCCGTCGTGCCGCTCTTCGCCGGCTACGACGTCGACCGCGAGAAGGGCCGGATCTTCTCGTACGACGTGACCGGCGGCCGGTCCGAGGAGATCGGGTACGCGGCCACCGGCTCCGGATCCATCTTCGCCCGCGGCTCGATGAAGAAGCTCTACCGCGAGGACCTGACGGAACAGCAGGCCCTCACCCTGGTCGTCCAGGCGCTGTACGACGCCGCGGACGACGACTCGGCGACCGGCGGCCCCGACATGGCCCGGCGGATCTACCCGATCGTCACCGTCATCACCGACGAGGGCTTCCGGAAGCTGCCCGACGCGGAATCCTCCGATATCGCCCGCTCGATCGTGGAGCACCGGATGGAACAGCCCGACGGCCCGCGCGCCGCGCTGCTCTGACCGCCGGTCCCGATGCTTCCCCGACACTCTCGTCACTGACAGAAAGGGACGGACAACCGGTGTCGACGCCGTTCTATGTCTCACCCCAGCAGGCCATGGCCGACCGGGCGGAGTACGCCCGCAAGGGCATCGCCCGTGGACGCAGCCTCGTAGTGCTGCAGTATGCCGACGGCATTGTTTTCGTCGGCGAGAACCCGTCCCGCGCGCTGCACAAGTTCAGCGAGATCTACGACCGGATCGGTTTCGCCGCCGCCGGCAAGTACAACGAGTACGAGAATCTCCGCATCGGCGGGGTCCGCTACGCCGACCTGCGCGGATACACCTACGACCGCGACGACGTGACCGCCCGCGGTCTGGCCAACGTCTACGCCCAGACGCTGGGCACCATCTTCTCCAGCGCGGCCGAGAAGCCGTACGAGGTGGAGCTGGTGGTCGCCGAGGTCGGCACCGAGCCCGAGGGCGACCAGATCTACCGGCTGCCGCACGACGGCTCGATCGTCGACGAGCACGGCTCGGTCGCGGTCGGCGGCAACGCCGAGCAGATCAGCGGTTTCCTCGACCAGCGCCACCGCGACGGCATGACGCTCGCCGAGGCGCTCAAGCTGGCCGTGCAGGCGTTGTCCCGGGATCCCAACGGCAGCGAGCGGGAGATCCCCGCCGAGCGGCTGGAGGTCGCGGTCCTGGACCGTACGCGGCCGCAGCAGCGGAAGTTCAAGCGGATCGTGGGCCGGCAACTGGCCCGCCTGCTGGAGGCGGACGGCGGAGCCGCGCCGACCGACGCCCCCTCCGACGACGAGTCCGGCGAGGCGGCCGAACCGCCCGCGAGCACGACGGACACCGTCAGGCCCGCCGACGGCTCCGCCGACTCCGGCGGGGACGTGGAGTAAGCGACCCTCCGGTGCCCCGGTCCGCCCTTCCGGCGGGCCGGGGCACCGTCACGCGCGCCCGGCGTCCTGCGGCGCCGCCGCCGAGGAGCCCCGTGCCACCAGGCGCACGGGCAGGCTTCCCGGCTCGGCGGGGCGGCCGTCCAGGACCGCGAGCAGGGCGGCCATGCCGCGCTCGCCCACCCGCTCCGCGGGCAGCCGCACCGTGGTGAGCTCCGGCTCGACGGCCACGGAGAGGGCCAGATCGCTGAAGCCGGTGACCGACAGGTCGTCGGGGACGCGGAGGCCGAGCCTGCGCGCGGTCTTGCAGGCGCCCGCGGCGAGGACGTCGTCGTCGCACACGATCGCCGTGGGACGCGGCCCCGGGGCGGCCAGCGCCCGCTGCGCGGCCTCGCGCCCGGCATGGACGTCGAGCGCCGCCTCGACGGTCCGTACGCAGGTGCCGGGCACCGCCCCCACGGTGTCGTGCAGCGCCCGGGCGCGGATGGCGAACGTCCAGGAGTCGACCGCCGCCGCCAGGTGGACGAAGCGGCGGTGGCCGAGTGCGAGCAGATGCTCCGCGACCTGCCGCATGCCGTCGGCGATGTCCAGGTCGACCCGGGCCGCGACACCGGTGTCCGCCGGGTCGCTGTCGAGCATGACCAGCGGCAGGTCCGCGCCGCGCAGCGCGTCGAGCGCGCCCGCTGCCATCGACGAGGCGATCACCCCGTCCAGGGAGGCGCGCGCCGAGGCGAAGGGGTCCCTGGCCGGCCCGACGCCCTCGGGGGACGGGTAGAGGACGACCCCGAAGCCGTGTTCCGCGGCGACGGTGGCGGCACCGGTGTGGACGCGGGCGAAGAACTCGTTGGTGAGGGCCGGTACGACCAGCAGCGCCGTCCTGGTGCGGCCGAGGCGCAGCTGGCGGGCGGCCAGGTTGGGCTGGTAGCCGAGGCCGTCGGCGGCGTGCCGCACCCGGGCGGCGGTCGCCTCGGAGACCCGGCCGCGCCACTTGTCCCCGAGCACCAGGGAGACGGTGGCCTGCGAGACGCCCGCGGCCCGTGCGACGTCCCGGCTGGTGGGCCGGGCGGATGCGGGCATCTGTGCGCTGGTCACTCGGGCCTCCGGGCCGGTCGGGGCAGGCGCCGTGCGGTGGACCTGCGGACTGGGCACATGGTACGTATGACCCTCGTCGTTATACGTAAAACCCATGGTGCCGGAAGGCGCCCGAGGAGAGGGACGGGACATGGCCGCCGGATATCTGGACGTCCTCCGGGCGCGGCATGCCGCCAGGCTGCTGGTGGGAACCCTGGTGGGCCGATTGCCCAGCGGCACCGCCCACATCGCGATCGTGCTGTTCACCCGGGCCGAGGGCGGAAGCTACACCCTCGCCGGGGCGCTCGCGGCCGTGTACGGGCTGTCCACCGCGGTCGGTCAGCCGCTGCTGGGCCGGGCCGTGGACCTGTACGGCCAGCCGCGCGTCCAACTGCCCGCCGCCGTGGTGTCGGCGCTCGGCATGGTGATGCTGGCGCTGACGGGCACCGGGTCGCTGGCGCCGGCCTTCGCGGCCGTGATCGTGGCGGGGGTGTTCACCCCGCCGCTGGAGGGCGGCCTGCGGGCGCTGTGGCCGTCGGTGCTGGGCGGTGAGGAGCGGGTGCACCGGGCGTACGCCATGGACGCCGTCGCCCAGGAGGTCATGTTCACCCTGGGGCCGCTGCTGGTGACGCTGCTGGTGTCCCTCTGGTCGCCCGCCGCGGCCCTGCTCGTCATCAACGGCCTGGGGGTCCTGGGGGCGCTCTCCGTCGTGCTCTGCGAACCTTCCCGGGCCTGGCGCTCCGCGCCCCGCGAGGCGCACTGGCTGGGCGCGCTGCGTTCACCGGGGCTGCTGGCGCTGCTCGGCGCGTTCTTCTTCGTCGGACTCGCCCTGGGGTCGATCACCGTCGCCGCGGTGGCGTACGCCGACGACCACGGCCGGGAGTCGGTGTACGGCTGGCTGATGGCCGCGCTCGGCCTGGGCGCGCTGACCGGTGGCGCGGTGTACGGGGCGCGGCAGTGGGCCGGGACCCCGGAGCGCCGGCTGCGGTACCTCGTGGCGCTGCTGGCACTGGGCTACCTGCCGCTGGCGCTGACCCCGGGGGTGGTCGCCATGACCGTCCTGGCGGCCCTCGCGGGCGTCTTCCTCGCGCCCTCGATCGCCTGCTCGTTCATCGTCGTGGACCGGCACGCGCCGCGCGGCACGGTGACCGAGGCGTTCTCCTGGCTGGTGACGACGTTCGGGGTGGGCGCGGCGGTGGGCACGGCCGTGGCGGGTCCGGCCGTCGAGGGGGGCGGGACGTCATGGGGCTTCGTCGTGACCGGGGCCAGTGGGGTGGCGGCGCTGCTCGTTCTCCTGGCCACGAAAAAGGTCCTCGCAGTTCCCGCGAGCACGGGTGTCGCGGTGCGCAGATCGGAAAATGATCGAAACGGTGCTGTCGAACCCGGTTTCAGCTCAGGCCATAAGGCGTAATGTTCAGTCATGGACCGCCGCATTTTCGGGCTGGAGAACGAGTACGGCGTCACGTGCACGTTCAGGGGACAGCGCCGACTGTCCCCTGACGAAGTGGCGCGCTACCTCTTCCGCCGTGTCGTGTCATGGGGCCGCAGCAGCAATGTCTTCCTGCGGAACGGCGCCCGCCTCTACCTCGACGTGGGATCGCATCCGGAATATGCAACCCCCGAATGCGACAACCTGACCGAACTGGTCACCCACGACAAGGCCGGTGAGCGTATTCTCGAAGGTCTGCTCGTCGATGCCGAACGCCGCCTGCACGAGGAGGGAATCGCGGGCGACGTCTACCTCTTCAAGAACAACACCGACTCGGCGGGAAACTCCTACGGATGTCACGAGAACTATCTCGTGGCCCGGCACGGAGAATTCTCCCGGCTCGCGGACATCCTGATTCCCTTCCTCGTCACGAGGCAACTGATCTGCGGCGCGGGCAAGGTGCTCCAGACGCCGCGCGGCGCGGTCTACTGCGTCAGCCAGCGTGCCGAGCACATCTGGGAGGGCGTCAGTTCCGCCACGACCCGGTCCCGCCCGATCATCAACACGCGGGACGAACCGCACGCGGACGCGGAGCGGTACCGCCGTCTCCACGTCATCGTCGGCGACTCCAACATGTCCGAGACCACGATGCTGCTCAAGGTCGGCGCGACCGACCTGGTGCTCCGCATGATCGAGGCGGGCACGGTGATGCGGGACCTGACGCTGGAGAACCCGATCCGGGCCATCCGCGAGGTCAGCCACGACACCACCGGGCAGCGCAAGGTGCGGCTGGCCAGCGGGCGTGAGGCGTCCGCCATCGAGGTGCAGCGCGAGTACTACGAGAAGGCCGTCGACTTCGTCGACCGCCGCGGCATCCGCACCGGGACGGTCGCCCGGGTCCTGGACCTGTGGGGGCGTGCGCTCGACGCGATCGAGACCCAGGACCTGGACCGGATCGACACCGAGATCGACTGGGTGATGAAGTACAAGCTCATCGACCGGTACCGGGCCAAGCACAACATGACGATGTCGCACCCGCGAGTCGCCCAGATAGACCTCGCCTACCACGACATCCACCGCCGTCGCGGCCTGTACTACCTGCTGGAGCGCAAGGGGCAGGCCGACCGGGTCTGCAACGACCTGAAGATCTTCGAGGGGAAGTCCGTGCCCCCGCAGACGACCAGGGCGCGGCTGCGCGGCGACTTCATCCGCAGGGCCCAGGAGCAGCGGCGGGACTTCACCGTCGACTGGGTCCACCTCAAGCTCAACGACCAGGCACAGCGCACCGTGTTGTGCAAGGACCCGTTCCGCTCGGTGGACGACCGGGTGGAGAAGCTGATCGCGGGGATGTGATCCGGCACGGCACACCTCCCCGGGCGGTGACACGACGCGGGCCCCGTACGTTTCTCGTACGGGGCCCCGCGTATGTCCTGAGGGCTGTCCCGTAATCCCTGACGGGCGCACGACGAAATTTACGGCGTCTCGCCGCGTTGTCGGAACGTCCGGATACATCCAGTACGCGGACGTCCCTTCGCCTTGCGATGCACCGCATCCGACGCCGTGCGCTGATCCACCAGGGATTACGGGGCAGCCATTACGACCTCGTTCACGATTGGCAGCGGCGTCGCGGTGTCCGGGACCTCCGCCTCCGGCGTTGTCGTCAGTCCCCGACGCTCCTTCCCCAAGCTCTCAGCTGCGTTCGAGCAGGGGAGACCCCATCCGACTCCCTCCTCCGCCTTGGATTCGAAGGCCCGAGACGCCGCTCTTTCCTCCACTGCCAATCGTGGACGAGGTCGTTAGAGTGGCGGGGACCCAACCGACCGTGCCGTCTGAGATCTGAGGAACACGTGCGCCGACTTGCCGGCCTTCTCGTCGTCCCCCTGCTGCTGCTGACAGGGGCCTGTGGCAACGACAATGGCACCGCTTCCGAGTTCCCCGCGATCACCGCGGGGGCGAAGTTCGGGGAGAAACCCACCCTGTCCAAGGGCTCCGGTAACCCGCCCAAGGAGCTGAAGACGAAGGTCCTCAGCCAGGGCGACGGTCCCGAGGTCAAGAACGGCGAGGCGGTCCAGGTCAACTACCTCGGCCAGTCCTGGGACTCCGACAAGCCCTTCGACAACAGCTTCGACCGCAAGCCGTTCGATCTGACGCTCGGCGCCGGGATGGTCATCCAGGGCTGGGACAAGGGCCTGGTCGGCAAGAAGGTCGGCAGCCGGGTCCAGCTGGTCATCCCGCCGGACCTCGGTTACGGCGCACAGGGCCAGGGCGACATCAAGCCCAACTCCACCCTGGTCTTCGTCGTCGACATCCTGAAGGCGACACAGATCCCGGTATCCGCCAAGGGCACCGAGGTCGCACAGGACGACGTCGACCTGCCGAAGGTCGGCACCAACACCGACGGCAAGGCCCCGAAGGTCACCATCCCGTCCAAGAGCACCCCGCCGTCGAAGCTGGTCTCCAACTACGTCCTGGAGTCCAAGGGCGAGGTCGTGAAGGACACCGACAGCGTCATCGTGCACTACGTGGGCCTGGTGTGGAAGGACGGCAAGACGTTCGACAGCACGTACACCACGGGCCGGACGCAGACCTTCCCGCTCGCCCAGGTCACCCTGAAGGGCCTCAAGAACGGGCTGGTCGGCAAGAAGATCGGCAGCCGCGTGCTCCTCGTCGTCCCGCCGGACCAGGGATTCGGCGACCAGGCGCAGCAGACCATTCCGGCGAAGTCCACGCTGGTCTTCGCCGTGGACCTGCTGGCGAAGATGTAAGACTGTCCCGGTTGCGCAGTTCATCATCAAGAGGAGCAACTCAGTGAGCATCGAGAAGCCCGAGATCGACTTCCCGGGTGGCGAGCCGCCGGCCGACCTGGAGATCAAGGACATCTGGGAGGGCGACGGCGCGGTGGCCAAGGCGGGCGACAACGTCTCGGTCCACTACGTGGGCGTGGCCTTCTCCACCGGTGAGGAGTTCGACGCCTCCTGGAACCGCGGCACCCCGCTGCGGTTCCAGCTCGGTGCCGGGCAGGTCATCTCCGGCTGGGACCGGGGCGTGCAGGGCATGAAGGTCGGCGGGCGCCGCCAGCTGACGATCCCCGCGCACCTCGCGTACGGCGACCGCGGCGCCGGCGGCGGCCGCATCGCCCCCGGCGAGACGCTGATCTTCGTCTGCGACCTGGTCGCCGTCTGATCCGCGCCTCTACGCGACGAGGGCCCGTGCCGCAAGGTGCGGGCCCTCGCTTTTGTCCCGGAAGCCGGGAGCGGTACGGTCGACGATCGTAGAGCGGAGAAGAAAGGGCGTCGATGGCGATCGCCAAGGCCGAGCGGCTGATGAACCTGGCCCTGTGCCTGCTGGGAACGAGGCGCCCGCTGAGCAAGCGTGAGCTCCGGGGGTCCATCGAGGCGTACTTGGAAGCGGGCTCCGACGATGCCTTCAACCGGATGTTCGAGCGAGACAAGGACGATCTGCGCGAACTCGGTCTGGTCATCGAGACCGTGGAGAACCTGGACGGCGACACCGGGTACCTCGCCCGCCGCGACAGCAACCGCCTCCCCCCGATCACGCTGGACGCCGAGGAGGCCGCCGCGCTCGGGCTGGCCGCGAAGGTCTGGCAGCAGGCGCGGCTGGCCGGTGCCGCCAGCGGCGCGCTGCAGAAGCTCCGGGCGGCCGGAATGCCGGAGACCGAGGACACGTACGAGGTGCACAGCGCCCTCGAACCCCGCATCCCCGTGCACGAGGCCGCGTTCGAGCCGCTGATGCTGGCCTGCCGGGACCGCCGCCCGGTGACCTTCGACTACCGCAAGGCCAACGCCGCCCGGCCCGAGAATCGCCACGTCGAGCCGTGGACCCTGGAGTGCTGGCGCGGCCACTGGTACCTGGCCGGCTGGGACCGGGACCGCCGCGCCGAGCGGGTCTTCCGCCTCTCCCGGATCACCGGCAAGGTGCGCTCGCGGGCGGCCGGCACATTCACCGCCGAGGTGCCCGACGTCGTGACGGTCCGTGAGACCGTGGAGAGCTGGGCGGGGGAGACGGCCACCCGGACCGCGCTGATCAGGCTGCGCACCGGCGCCGGATACCCGCTGCGCTCGCGCGCCGTCTCGGTCCGGGAACTCGGGAACGGGTGGGACGAGTTGGAGATTCCCTACGGGCACGGACTGGACGCCTGGCTCGTCGAGTTCGGCCCGGACGTCGTCGTGGAGGAACCCGCGGACCTGCGGGCCGACGTGGTGGAACGGCTGCGTGCCGTGGCCAAGGACTGAAGGGGGCCCGTTCATGGCCACGAACGCGATCGACCAGACCCGGCGGATGCTCTCCCTGGTCACCTATCTGCGCGAGCGCCCCGGCGCCCACATCCAGGACGTCGCCCGCGCCTTCGGTATCACCGAGGACGAGCTGATCTCGGACCTCGACGTGCTGCCCATGTGCGGAACGAGCTTCCGCGGCGGCGACCTGCTGGACATCGACACCGACGGCGAGCGGATCTGGTGGCACAACCCCGACGACGTCGCCGAGCCGCTGCGGCTCGCGGCCGACGAGGCGACGGCGCTCCTGGTGGCCGCCCGCGCCGTGGCCACGCTGCCGGGCCTGCGCGAGAGCGACCGGCAGGCGCTGCTGCGGGCCACCGCGAAGCTGGAGACCGCGGCCGGTGAGGTGGGGGCGGCCAGTTCGAGGCTCTCGGTCACCTTCGAGTCCGAGGGCGGTGTCTTCGCCGAGGTCGACCGGGCGATCTCGGAGCGGCGCCGGCTGTGGCTGCGCTACTACTCGCCCGCGCGAGACGAGCTCACCGAGCGCGAGGTGGACCCGATCCGGCTGTTCGCCGTGGGTCACACGTACATGGAGGCGTGGTGCAGGTCCTCCGAGGACCGGCGCACCTTCCGCCTCGACCGGGTCGCCGCGATCCGGCTGCTGGACGAACCGGCCGCACCGCCGGAGCTCGAACTGCGCGATCTGTCCGAGGGACTGGTCCAGCCCTCGGCCGAGGACCCGGAGGTCGTGGTCGAGGTCGGCCCCGGCGGGCGATGGGTCGCCGAGTACTACCCGCACGACACCGCCCGGGAACTCCCGGACGGCGGGCTGCGGATCGCCCTGCGCACCCCCGACCCGGCCTCGCTGCGCAGGCTCGCGTTGCGGCTCGGCGGGGAGGGGCGCATCGTCTCCCCGCCGGAGCTGGCGCGGAGTGCCCAGGAGGCGGCCCGTGCCGCACTCGCCGCCTATGACGACCCGGTCTGAGCGGACATTCGAGGGAGATGTGAGCGATATGTCTGCGATGTCGGGTGTGCCTACCGTGGTGGTCCCGGACTCCGTGCGCTTCAAGGCGGCCTGTCCGGACTGCCGGGAGCGGTTCGAGCTGACGGCCGGGGCGATCCGGCTCGCCGTGGGCGCCAGCCGCCGCACCACGTTCTACTCCTTCACCTGCCCGGAGTGCGGCTCGGCCGTCCGCAAGCCCGCGGGGGAGCGGATAGTCGAGCTCCTCACCCACGGCGGGGTACGGACGCTGCGCCTCCACAGCAGTCTCTAGTGCCGTGACCGACAAGGTTTGCCCGGAAGGAGCGTCGTCCGGTGGGAAGGGCTACGCGGGCTCTCGGCCAACGCCGAAGGGGGTCCCCCTGGCCCTTGAGGCCTTGGGGGAGTGCGTGCCGGACGGTGCGACGGGGCAAACGTTGCCGGGAGCGGCACTGGTTCCACTCCCGTGCCGGCCGCTCCGGCTCCGGTTCCCTCCGCGCCCCATGTCCACCACCCGTCACCGGTCACCCGCCACCGTCCCCGGAATTCTCCGAGGCCCCGACACATCGAGGATCCCCGCATGTTCTGGCCCATGCTCGCCATCGCCCTGGGCTTCCTCGGGATCGCCGTTCTGGGCGTGCTCGCCGTCAGGGTCTTCATCGAGGTCCAGCGTCTGGGGCGGCAGGTGACGCTGACCACTCAGCGCATCAACCGTGCCGCGGAGGACCTCGAACGGGCTGCGACGGACCTCGCCGCCACGGGCGAGGCGCTGCGCTAAGGGCTGTCCCGTATCCGTCGCGGATCGGCGCGCGGCGTCAGATGTGGTGCATCGCAAGGCGGAGGGGCGCCCGCATACGGGACGTATGTGGGCGTTCCGACAACGCGGCGAGGTGCCGCGGCTGTCGTCGGGCGCCCGTCAGGGATTACGGGACAGCCCTTAGGGAGTGTTTCGAGAGTCCCGTCCGGTCCGCGACGCCTGGCACGGCGCCTCGCCACGTGGTCGAGACGCCGCCGGCCCCGCCCTTCGGGCGGACGGCACCACTTTCGGAACACGCCCCGGCCGGGCGCCGTCGCAGACGTACGCCGCCGGGTGACAGGGGCACGGCAGCCGCGCCGCCACGCGTTCGTGTGAGGCGGTGACCAGGGCCGATCGGTCGTCCAGGGCGCGGCCTCCTGTTTCCCGGACTCGGGGGGTACGCTGCTCGAGCGGCCCGCAGAGCGAGGCGCGGGCCGTCACCGCGGGTACGCACGGGTATTGCCCCGTGTTCACTACCGCGGGATACGATCGCTGACAGTACGACGATCGGACGCCCGTTGTTCGATCCGCCCCACCCCGGCTGCCTCGGTGAGAAGGTACACGCTTATGTTCGGAAAAATCGGCGCTCCCGAGATCATCCTGATCCTCGTCGTCATTGTTCTGCTGTTCGGCGCGAAGAAGCTTCCTGACATGGCTCGCTCGCTGGGCAAGTCCGCCCGCATCCTGAAGAGCGAGGCCAAGGCGATGAAGTCCGAGAGCGGCCCGTCGGCCACCCCGGCCGAGCCGGCGGCCAACGACCAGGCCCAGGACCAGGCCGCCCCGCGTACCATCAAGGCCGCGCCGGGTGATGTGACCAGCTCCCGCCCGGTCGCCGAGCCGACCGACTCGACCAAGCGCTGACAGTAACGGGCCGACGCAGGCGCCGGGGATTCGGTGACGGCCTGCTGCACGAGATGAGGACGTGGGTTGCTCAAGTCTTCCCGCAAGCAGGAGAGGGACCCAGAGGGCCGCATGCCCCTGGTGGAGCACCTGCGCGAGCTGCGTAACCGGTTGGCGAAGGGGTTGCTGGGGATCGTCGTCGTCACGATCGTCGCCGCCTTCTTCTACAAGGGGATCGTCGAGGTCTTCACCGACCCGGTACTGAAGTCGGTCGGTTGCGAGTCGAGCTTCGCCGAACTCGCCAAGAAGGATGACGGCACCTGCGCGCGTATCGTCCTGAACGGTCTGCTCACCCCGTTCACGCTGGCCCTCAAGGTCTCCCTGATGGCGGGCATCGTCGTCTCCTCGCCGATCTGGCTGTACCAGCTGTGGGCCTTCGTCGCGCCCGGGCTGCACAGGCACGAGAAGAAGTACTCCCTCGTCTTCGTGGGCGCGGGCTTCCCGCTGTTCCTCGCCGGGGCCTTCTTCGCGTACAAGACCCTGCCCACGATGGCGCGGGTGCTCCTGGACTTCTCGCCCGCCGATCTCGACAACCAGCTGCCTCTGGACGAGCTGCTGGATGTGATCACGCGCATGGTCGTGGTCTTCGGGCTCGCCTTCGAGCTGCCCCTGCTGCTCGTGATGCTCAACTTCGGCGGGATCCTCACCGGCAAGCGGATGCTCGGCTGGTGGCGGGGCATGATCATGGGGATCACGGTCTTCGCGGCGGTGGCCACTCCCAGCACCGATCCGGTCAGCATGCTGCTGCTCGCCGGACCGATCTGGGTCCTGTACTTCCTGGCCACGGGGATCTCCCTCGTCAACGACCGGCGCAAGGCGCGGCGCGAGGCGGCGGGGCCGGGCGACGACGAGGCGTCGGAGCTGGACCTGACCCCCGCGGACATCGGAGAGGTCGAGTCGGTCGCGTCCCGCGGCGCCCTGCCGCACCCGACGAGCCCGGACCGTGACCGGGTGAACGGTTACGACGACATCACCTGACCTGTAGGGTCCCCGGGTGACCAGCGAGATCACCCTTTTCGTCAATCCCACCGCCGGACGCGGCCGGGGCGCGCGTGCCGCGCAGCCGGCCGCTTCCGCGTTGCGGGACGCGGGATTCTCCGTGCGCACCGTCCTCGGCGAGGACGCCGACGACGCCCTGCGACGGGCCCGCGAGGCCGTCGCGGGGGGCACCGGCGCACTGATCGCCGTCGGCGGGGACGGCATGATGTCCCTCGCCCTCCAGGCCGTCGCCGGGACGACGACCCCGCTCGGCGTCGTCGCCGTGGGCACCGGGAACGACTTCGCCCGCGCGCTGGGAGTGCCGGTCGTGGACCCGGCCGCCGCCGGACGGCTGGCCGCCGAGGCGCTCAAGGGCGGCGGTGTCCGCGAGATCGACCTCGGCCGGGTCGGGGACCGGTGGTTCGGGTCCGTGCTCGCCTCCGGCTTCGACTCCCGGGTCAACGACCGCGGCAACCGGATGCGTTTCGTGGGCGGGCGGTTCAAGTACGACCTCGCGATCCTCGCCGAACTCGCCGCGTTCCGGCCGATCCCGTACCGCCTGCGGCTGGACGACGGACCGGTGCGGGAGATCGAGGCGACGCTCGTCGCCGTCGGCAACGGGACGTCGTACGGCGGCGGCATGCGGATGTGTGCCGACGCCGTCATGGACGACGGGCTCTTCGACGTGGTCGTGGTCGGGAACTGCAGCCGCGCCACGCTCCTGAGGGTCTTCCCCCGGGTCTACCGGGGAACGCATCTCGGCCACCCCGCGGTGACCGTGCACCGGGCCTCCTCGGTCGAACTGTCCGCGGCCGGTGTCACCGCGTACGCGGACGGCGAACCGCTGGGGGCTCTGCCGCTCACCGCGACGTGCGTACCGGGCGCGGTCACGGTGCTCGCGCCCGGTGCTCCCGGCGGACTCTAAAGATCGAGCCGCTGTCACAGGCGGCGGGTACGCTCGTAGGCAACATGACAGAGGACCTCTCACCCGCTGAGCGATACCAGGCTTCTCGGATCCGTGCCGCCGAGCTGGCCACCGCACTCGCGCCCTTCCGGGAGCTGTACGAATTCGAGCTGGACCCCTACCAGATCGAGGCATGCGAGGCACTGGAGGCCGGCAAGGGCGTGCTCGTCGCCGCCCCGACCGGCTCGGGCAAGACGATCGTCGGCGAGTTCGCCGTGCACCTCGCCCTCCAGCAGGGGCGGAAGTGCTTCTACACCACCCCGATCAAGGCCCTCTCCAACCAGAAGTTCGCCGATCTGGTCAAACGCTACGGGCCCGACAAGGTCGGCCTGCTGACCGGTGACAACAGCGTCAACGGCGACGCCCCCGTGGTCGTCATGACGACCGAGGTCCTTCGGAACATGCTGTACGCGGGCTCGCAGGCGCTGCGCGGCCTCGGCTACGTGGTGATGGACGAGGTGCACTACCTCTCCGACCGGTTCCGGGGCGCCGTCTGGGAGGAAGTGATCATCCACCTCCCGGAGTCCGTCACGCTCGTGTCGCTCTCGGCGACCGTGTCCAACGCGGAGGAGTTCGGCGACTGGCTGGACACCGTCCGCGGCGACACCGAGGTCATCGTCGCCGAGCACCGCCCGGTGCCGCTCTGGCAGCATGTGCTCGCGGGCCGCCGGATGTACGACCTCTTCGAGGAGGAGAGCGACCACGGCGGACGCGGTACCGCACGCCGCGAGGTCAACCCCGACCTCATCCGGCTCGCCCGGACGGAGAACCAGCGGACGTACAATCCCCGCGACCGCCGCCGGGGCAAGATGGTCCGCGAGGCGGACCGGGAGCGTGAGCGCCGCCAGCGCGGCCGGATCTGGACCCCGGCCAGGCCCGAGGTGATCGACCGGCTGGACGCCGAGGGGCTGCTCCCGGCCATCACGTTCATCTTCAGCCGGGCGGGCTGCGAGGCGGCGGTGCAGCAGTGTCTGCACGCCGGTCTGCGGCTCAACGACGAGGCGGGGCGCCGCCTGGTCCGCGAGATCGTCGAGGAGCGGACCGCGTCCATCCCCGGCGAGGACCTCCACGTCCTGGGCTACTACGAGTGGCTCGAAGGGCTGGAACGGGGCATCGCCGCGCATCACGCCGGCATGCTGCCCACGTTCAAGGAGGTCGTCGAGGAGCTGTTCGTGCGCGGCCTGGTCAAGGCGGTCTTCGCGACCGAGACCCTCGCCCTCGGCATCAACATGCCCGCGCGCTCGGTCGTGCTGGAAAAGCTCGTCAAGTGGAACGGCGAGCAGCACGCCGACGTCACGCCCGGCGAGTACACCCAGCTGACCGGGCGGGCCGGCCGCCGCGGCATCGACGTCGAGGGCCACGCCGTGGTCCTGTGGCAGCGCGGCATGGACCCGGTGCAGCTGGCCGGGCTCGCGGGCACCCGGACCTACCCTCTGCGGTCCAGCTTCCGGCCCTCGTACAACATGGCCGTCAACCTGGTGCACCAGTACGGGCGGCACCGCTCGCGCGAGCTGCTGGAGACCTCCTTCGCGCAGTTCCAGGCCGACCGGTCCGTGGTCGGGATCTCCCGGCAGGTCCAGCGCAACGAGGAGGGGCTCGAGGGCTACCGCGAGGGCATGACCTGCCATCTCGGTGACTTCGAGGAGTACGCGCGGCTGCGCCGCGACCTCAAGGAGCGGGAGAACGAACTGGCCAAGCGGGGCGCGACCCAGCGGCGGGCCGAGGCGGCGGCCTCCCTGGAGAAGCTGCGGCCCGGCGACGTCATCCACGTGCCCACCGGCAAGTTCGCCGGACTGGCGCTGGTCCTCGACCCCGGTCTGCCGGCCGGCCGGGCCAACGGCCACGGGCACCGCGGGCTCGAATACCACGACGGGCCGCGGCCGTTGGTGCTGACCGCCGAGCGGCAGGTGAAGCGGCTCGCCTCCATCGACTTCCCGGTTCCGGTGCAGGTGCTGGAGCGGATGCGGGTGCCGAAGTCGTTCAACGCGCGCTCGCCGCAGTCGCGCCGCGACCTGGCCTCCGCCCTCCGGACGAAGGCCGGGCACATCGTGCCGGAGCGGCACCGCAAGGGACGGTCCCCGGCCGCCGACGACCGGGAGATAGCCCGGCTGCGGGCGGCCCTGCGCACCCACCCCTGCCACGGGTGCGACGAGCGCGAGGACCATGCCCGGTGGGCCGAGCGCTACCACCGACTGCGGCGCGACACCAAGCAGTTGGAGCGCCGCATCGAGGGCCGGACGAACACGATCGCCCGGACCTTCGACCGCATCGTCGCGCTGCTCACCGAGCTCGACTACCTGCGGAGCGACGAGGTCACCGAGCACGGGCGGCGGCTCGCCCGCCTCTACGGGGAACTGGACCTGCTGGCCAGCGAATGCCTGCGGGACGGCGTGTGGGAGGGCCTGAACCCCGCCGAACTCGCGGCATGCGTCTCGGCGTTGGTGTACGAGGCGCGGCAGGCCGATGACGCGGTGGCGCCCAAGCTGCCGTCGGGGCCCGCGCGGGCCGCGATGGGGGAGATGGTCCGGATCTGGGGCCGACTCGATGCCCTGGAGGAGGAATTCAAGATCAATCAGGCGGAGGGGGTCGGGCAGCGCGAGCCCGATCTGGGCTTCGCCTGGGCCGTCTACATGTGGGCGTCGGGACGCACCCTGGACGAGGTGCTGAACGAGGCGGAGATGCCCGCGGGGGACTTCGTCCGGTGGTGCAAGCAGGTGATCGACGTGCTGGGCCAGATCGAGGCCGCGGCGCCCCGGGACGGCAGCACGGTCGCGCGCAACGCGCGCAAGGCCGTGGACGCGGTGTTGCGCGGGGTGGTCGCCTACAGCTCCCTGGGGTGACCCGGGGGCCGGGGCGGCTGCCGCTTCTTCCGGGCGACGCGGCCGCGCGACCGGCCTCCGGGACGGCGTATGTGCGCGCCGCGGACGGGGCGCGCACACCGGGACCCGGTTCGACGTCCGACGCCGTCCGGTTGCGGGGCGGGCGGGGTGCGCCCGGCCCCGAAGCAGGGACGCGGACCGGTGGCCGGCGTCGTGCTCAGCCACCGGCGGCGGGCGGTTCGTCGTGCGGCGCCGACAGGCTCGCGCGGCAGGCCAGTTGGAGGGCGAGGCGGATGTCCGGATCGCTCAGGTCGGCGCCCGTCAGCCGGACCACCTTGCGGATGCGGGCGCCCACCGCGTTCCGGTGCAGATGCAGGGCCTCGGCGGCGCGGCCGGGCGAATTGTTGTGGTCCAGATAGCCCTGGAGCGTACGCAGCAGCGGCTCGGCGCGCTCCGGGCCCAACGCCAGTACGGGGGCGAGAAGTTCGGCGACCGCCTCGCGCGCGGTGTCGGAGGCGTACCACTCCAGCAGCATCCGGTCGAGCCCCGCCGCGTCGTGCGCGGCCACCGCGGGGCCGAGGCCGCGCGGTACGGCGGCCCGTGCCTCCCGGGCCGAGGTGCGGATGCCCAGCGGACCCCGGTGGGGCGAGCCCACGCCGCACCGCAGTCCGGCCTCCGGACGCAGCCCGGCCAGCCGGTCCACCACGCGGCGGGCCCGGGCCAGGGTCGCGCGCCGCCCGTCCGGCCCCGGGTCGGCGGGCCAGGTGCCGAGCAGCACGAGGGCGTCGTC
Source organism: Streptomyces sp. NPDC001750 (assembly GCF_042892615.1). NCBI lineage: Bacteria > Bacillati > Actinomycetota > Actinomycetes > Kitasatosporales > Streptomycetaceae > Streptomyces > Streptomyces sp. NPDC001750. Next base: position 180,773 of record NZ_JBIAUE010000006.1, read on the forward strand.
GACCAGAGCGGCGTTCCACTGGACGGCGTCGGCGGGCGGGGGCGCGGCGCCGGAGGGCTGTGCCGCCGGACCGTCCCAGGAACGCAGCAGCGTCAGGGCCCGGGACATCACCGCGTCCAGCACCTTCGGCCGGTCGGCGGCGTCGAGGCCGCCGGCCTCCACTCGCAACGCCATGTGCCAGCCGTCCACCGGGAGCGCCAGTGCCCGGCCCCGGGCGGCCAGCCGGGCGGCCTGGTCGCGCGGGGCCACGAGCAGTTCGGCGAGCAGCCGGCCGCGGGAGCGCACCGGGACGTCGCCGTGCCCGCCGCCCGCCGCCGCGAGGGCCGCCAGCACCAGCACGGAACGCACCGCCGCCCCCGCGTGGCCGGGACGGGGCGGGGCGGCGAGCCGGATGTCGCCGTCCGGACCGGCGGCCGACGCGCCCTCCTCGCCCGGGCCCGCCGCCCGCAGCTCCACGGGCACCCCCAGGGCCCGGGACGCCGCTGAGGCCACCCGCTCCGGGTCGCCCGCGACCGCCGTCACCTCCCGCGCGGCGGCGGCGACCCGGGCGAGCGCGTCCGCGGCGGACCCGGCCACCGCTCGTTCCACCGCCACCACGAGGGCGGCGAGGTCCCCGCCCGCGTACAGCACCGCGACCCGGCCCCGTTCGGCGAGCGCCCGGGCGGTGGCCGTCACCTCGGCGGGCAGCCCGTGCGGCGCCTGGGCCACCCCCGTCAGGACCAGCGCCGCGGCGCCCGCCGCCGCGGCGTCCCGTACCGCCACGTCCAGCAGATGCCCGGGCAGCGGCGCCAGCAGCACGGCGACCGTCCCCGCGGGCAGGGTGGCGAGCCGGTCCGGGCGAGGCTCCAGGCGCACCCCCGTCACCTCCACCGCGTCGAGCGGCCCCACCAACGGGCGCAGCCCCTCCAGACCGGGGGAGGAGAGGAGTTCCAGGATGTTCGGCATCCCATCAGTGTGCCGTGAGCACACCAGGAGGCCGAAGAGAGGGCCGATGGCCCAGGCGTCGCGCCTTGCGCCTCCCTACGCTGGAACGCATGCACATGGACGCCGGAGCGCTCGCCGACTTCGCGCGGGGCTGTGCCGTCCTGGGATCAGGCGGCGGCGGCCCCGCCGATGTGACGCTGCCCGTCGCCGGACAGGCGATCGAGGAATGCGGTCCGGTGCGTGTCGTCGACCCGTCCGGCCTGCCCGACGACGCGCTGGTCATGCCCGTCGGGCTGGTGGGTTCGCCCGCGGTCGCCGCCGAGCGGATCGGCGGCCGGGACGAGCCCGCGCGGCTGCGCGCCCGCTTCGAGGACCTGCACGGCGCCCCGGTGGCCGCGGTGATGAGCAGCGAGATCGGCGGCCTCAACGGCTGCGTCGCCGTCGCCTGGGCGGCCCGGCTGGGACTGCCGCTGCTCGACGCCGACTCGATGGGCCGCGCCTTTCCCCGCATGGACCAGAACGTGCTGCAATTGGCCGGCCTGCGCCCCTGCCCGGCCGTGCTCGTCGACGAGCACGGTCACACCGTCGTCGTCGACGGTGTCGACGGCGCGCACCTCGAACGCTTCGCCCGCGCCGCCCTCGACGCCTTCGGCGGGCGCGCCGCGTCCGCCGACTACCCCCTCACCGCCGGGCAGGCGGCCCGCCATGCCGTCACCGGATCGGTCACGCGGGCCCTCGCCCTCGGCCGCGGCGAAGGACCGGAGCCCCTGCTCACCGGCAAGGTCTCCTCGGTCCGCCGGTACGCCACGCGGGACGCGGACGGCGACGACGCCACCGCCGTCCTGCTGGAGGGCGCCGGGCCCGACGCCGGGCGACTGGTCCTCGTCGAGGCCCGCAGCGAGTTCGTCGCCGCCCTGGAGGACGGCACCGCGCTCGCCGTCGTCCCGGACGTGATCGCGCTGGTCGACGTGCGGACCGGCTGGGCCGTCCCGGTCGAGGAGGTCCGCTACGGGCTGCGCGTGCACCTCGTCACGCTGCCCTCCGCCCCGGTCTGGTACACGCCGGAGGGGCTGCGACTGGCCGGCCCGTCCGCCTTCGGTCTGCCGGGGCTCGGCCACGCGGACCCCTCGGGGGCCGTTCCCGAGGACGCCGCGCCGCTCGTCGCCGACGGCCGTCCGGGGCTCGTCCCGGACGGCGCGCCCGGCACCTCCTCGGCCGCACCCGGTCACCGGCCCGGGGGAGGCACGCCGTGATCCTCGGCGTGGACGTCGGGCCCACCAACACCGATGCCGTCCTGCTGGAGGGCGGCCGGGCGGTCCGGGCCGTCAAGGTCCCCTCGATCGCCGGTGACGCCGTCGGCTCGCTCGCCGCCGCGGTCGGCGCGCTCCCCGCCGAGCCCCGGCGCCGGGCCACACAGCTCGCCGTGGGGCTGCGGGTCGCCGCCCGCGCGGTCCGGGAACGCGAAGGACTGGCCCGGGTCGGGGTGCTGCGCGTGGGCGGCGCCGCCGCGGACGCCGTCCGGCCGCTGTTCGGCTGGCCCGCGGCGCTGCGCGACGCCGTGTGCGCGGGCACCGCCAACGTACGGGGCGGCGGGGGCCTGTCCCCCCGCGACACCACCCCGCTCGACCGGGACGCCGTCGCCCGGTTCGGCGCCGCGCTCGCGGGCCGCGCCGAGGCGTTCGCCGTCACCGCCGTGTTCTCGCCCGCCGACGGCGAGCAGGAGCGGGAGGCGGCCGAGATCCTGCGCGCCGAGACCGGCCCCGACACGACCGTCCTGCTCTCCAGCGACGTCGGCACGCTCAGCCTGCTGCACCGCGAGAACGCCACGGTCCTCGACGCCGCCCTGTCCGTCCTGGTGGCACGGGTCGCCGACGAGCTGACCGCCGCGCTGCCGCGCCTCGGCCTCGCGCCCGGCGCCGCCGTACTCGTCACCCGCAGCGACGGCACCCTCATGAGCCTGGAGTACCTGCGCCGCCAGCCCGGACTCAGCCTGGGCAGCGGTCCCGCCTGCACCATCCGGGGCGCCGGCCTCCTGGCCGGTCTCGGCGACGCCGTGGTCGCCGACATCGGCGGCCGCCGCGCCCGGGTCGGCGCCCTGACCGGTGGCTACCCGCAGGAGGCCGGACCCGGTGAGCGCTTCGGCGGCGTACCCGTCAGCCTGCGCTTCCCGGACCTGATCACCGTGCCCGCCGACGCGCACCGCGAGCTGGCCGAGGCCGCCGACCGGATGCGGCCCGCGGCCGGACTCCTGCCGCTGGTCCTGGTGGGCGGCGGCGCGGACGGCGTGCCCGGCCGCGTACTGACCGGATTCGACGTCGTACGGCCCGAACACGGCGACGTCGCCGGAGCGTTCGGCGCGGCGGCCAGCCCGGTCGGCGGCCAGTACGACCGCATCGTCACGCGCGGCCCCGGCCGTCGGATCGACGCCGTGCGCGACGAAGTACGGGATCTGGCCAGGGCCGGGGCCGTACGGGCCGGTGCCGATCCCCGGCGCGTGGAGACCCGGTCCGAACCGGATCTGCCGGTGCCGTATCTGCCGGGCGCGGTGCTTCTGCGCGCCCGGGCCGCGGGACCGCCCCTCCCGCTCTGAGACCCGTCGTTCCCCCTCCCTCCCCCGCGGAGCAGCCCACCGCCGTGCTGCCGCGTCCCTCCGCCCTACCCCCGCCCCGCCACCGCCACCCGAGGACCGTCCCCATGACCCAGCCCGCAGCGCGGCCGAAGCCGCAGCCACCCACCGAGACCGCCGAGCCGCAGCCGCAGGACGAGGACTACCCGCTGGAGCGGGTCCCGCGCTCGGCCCGCTACTCCTGGTTCAACGTCGCCGTGCAGCGTTTCGGCCAGCTCTCCGACCTGACCCAGTTCCTGCTGGGCGCCACGCTCGGCGCCGGTCTCTCCTTCTGGGGCGCGTTCTGGGCGTTCACGCTCGGCTCGGTGATCCTGGAGGTCGTCTGCATCTTCGTCGGCATCGCCGGCATGAAGGAGGGCCTCTCCACCTCGATGCTGGTCCGCTGGACCGGGTTCGGCCGCTACGGCTCCACCCTGATCGGGCTCGTCATCGCGGTCAGCCTGTTCGGCTGGTTCGGGGTGCAGACGGCGGTGTTCGCGGCCGGACTCCACTCCATCGTGCCCGCGCTGCCCCTCTGGGCCTGGTGCCTGGTCTGCGGCCTCGGCGTCACCGCGCTGGTCCTGCGCGGCTTCCGCGTCATGGGCTGGACCGCGTTCGTCACCGTGCCCGCGTTCCTCGGTCTCGCGGGCTGGGCCATGGCCGTCGAGTTCTCCCGGCACCACATCGGCGACCTGGTGACGGCCGCGCCCTTCGGCGCCCACCTCTCGATCGCCACCGGCGCGACCATCGTGGCCGGCTCGTACATCGTCGGCGCGGTCACCACCCCCGACATGACCCGCTTCAACCGCAACACCGGCGACGTGGTCAAACAGACCGTCGTCGGCATCAGCCTCGGCGAGTACGTCCTGGGCCTGGGCGGCGTGCTGCTCGCCTACGCGGTGAAGTCCTCCGACCTGATCGCCATCATCACCTCCTCCTCCGGTGTCATCGGCGTCATCGTCCTGGTCTCCGCCACCGTGAAGATCAACAACTGGAACCTGTACTCCTCGTCGCTGGGCCTGATCGGGGCCGTCGAGGCGCTGTTCAAGGTCCGGCTGCACCGGGTCGGCACGACCGTGGCCATCGGTGTGCTCGGAAGCCTCGCGGCGGCGGCCGGGATCCTGGACCGGTTCACCGAGTTCCTCACGGTGCTGGGCGTCCTCACCCCGCCGGTCGCCGGGATCATGGTCGCCGAGTACTTCGTCGTGAAGAAGTGGCGGCCCCAGCTGGACACGTCGCGTGCCGTGGGACGGCTGCCCGAGACCGAACCGAGCTGGGTTCCGGCCACGATCGCCCTGTGGGCCGCTGCCTCCCTGGTCGGCTGGCTCAGCGACCACTACCAGTGGTGGGGGATACCCGCGCTCAACTCCCTGCTGCTCGCCGGGCTCGGCTACGCGGTCGTCGGAAAGCTCGGCCTGGTGCGAGGCGCCCGCGAACTGCCGTTCACCCAGCCCGCCCGGCCCGCCGCGGCGATCGAGGCGGAGCAGGACGCGGTCCGGCCGCGGAGCGCCGTCGCCTGACCCGCGGGCCCACCCCGACACCCCACCCCTACGAAAGACGGACACACCATGCGCATCGGAATCGACGTCGGAGGCACCAACACCGACGCCGCCCTCCTGGGGGACGACGACCGGATCCTCGCGACCGCGAAGACCCCCACCACCTCCGACATCACCTCCGGGGTCACCACGGCCGTCCGGGCCCTGGACCCGCCGAAGGAGGACGTCACCGCCGTCATGATCGGCACGACGCACTTCCTGAACGCGCTGATCGAGGGCGCCCGCCTCGCCCCGGTCGCGGCGGTGCGCCTGGGCCTGCCGGCCACGGCGGCCCTGCCCCCGATGACCGACTGGCCGGAGCGCCAGCGGGCGGCCGTCGGCGGACACGGCTACCTGTGCCACGGCGGCCGCGAGTTCGACGGGCGTCCGCTGTCGCCGCTCGACCCGGAGGAACTGAAGCGCACCGCCGCCGACATCGCCGCGCGCGGACTGACCTCGGTGGCCGTGTCCTCGGTGTTCTCCCCGGTCGCGGAGGAGGACGAGCGCCGGGCCGCCGAGATCCTCGGCGCGGAACTGGGTCCGGACGTCCACTTCTCGCTCTCCCACGAGCTGGGCCGGGTCGGGCTGCTCGCCCGTGAGAACGCCACGATCATCAACGCGGCCCTGCGAGACCTGGCCACCGCGATCGTCGAGTCCTTCGCCAAGTCGCTCGCCGACGTCTCGCTGACCGCGCCGTTCTTCCTGTCGCAGAACGACGGCACACTGATGGACGTGGACTTCGCTCGCGCCTACCCGGTGGCGACGTTCGCCTCCGGGCCCACCAACTCGATGCGCGGCGCGGCGTTCCTGTCCGGCCTCGGCGACTGCGCGGTGGTGGACGTCGGCGGCACCACCGCGGACGTCGGCATCCTCACCGGCGGCTTCCCGCGCGAGGCGGCCGGCGAGAGCGAGGCCGCGGGCATCCGTACCAACTTCCGCATCCCCGACGTGCTGTCCCTCGGCATCGGAGGCGGGTCCCTGGTCTCGGCCGAGGGCGAGACGGGCCCCCGTTCGGTGGGCTACCGGCTCACCGACGAGGCGCTGGTCTTCGGCGGATCCACCCTGACGGCGACCGATCTCGCGGTCGCGGCGGGCCGCGCCGACATCGGCGACCGCTCCCGCGTCGCGCATCTGGACCCGGAATTCACCGCCCGGGCCCTCGACCGGATCGCCGAGCGCCTGGCGGAGACCGTCGACCGGATGCGCACCTCGCCGGGGGCGCTGCCGGTCGTCGCGGTGGGCGGCGGAAGCGTGCTGGTGCCCTCGTCCCTGCCGGGCTTCGACGACGTGCGGCGCCCTGGACACTTCGACGTCGCCAACGCCGTGGGCGCCGCGATAGCCCAGGTCGGCGGGGAGGTGGACCGGGTCTTCCAGGTCCCCGACGGCCGCCGGGACGCGGTACTCGCCGAGGCGCGCGAGGAGGCCGTCGCACGGGCGGAGAGCGCGGGCGCCCGGCCCGGCACCGTCCGCATCGTCGACGTGGAGGAGGTCCCGCTCGCCTATCTGCCCGGCGGCGCGACCCGCATCCGGGTCAAGGCGGTCGGCGATCTCGACCTGAACGGCATCGGCACCACCCGCACCCCGGCCGGGGCGCGCGAGACCCACGGAGCAGCGTCACATGCGTGAGATCACCCTCGACAACCTGGACGACATCGCGCGCGGCGCGGGCATCCTCGGCACCGGCGGGGGAGGCGACCCGTACATCGGCAAGCTGTTGGCGCGCGAGGCCATCCGCCGTCACGGGCCGGTGCGGCTCGTCTCCTTCGACGAGGTCCCGGACGACGCGACCGTCGTCCCCGTCTCCGGGATGGGCGCCCCGACGGTGCTGCTGGAACGCGTCCCGGCCGGGGGCGAGGAGGTGGCCGCCCTGCGCGCCCTGGAGAAGCACATCGGCCGCCGTGCCACCCACATCGCGCCGATCGAGGTCGGCGGCGTCAACTCGATGCTGCCCGTCGCCTGCGCCGCCGAGGCGGGCCTGCCGCTGGTCGACGGGGACGCCATGGGCCGCGCGTTCCCCGAGGCCCAGATGGTGCTGCCCGGACTGATCGGGGTGGCCAACACGCCGATGGCGCTCGCCGACGACAAGGGCAACACGATCATCGTCGACGCCGTCTCCAACCACGCGGCCGAGCGCATCGCCCGCGCGGTCTGCGTGGAGCTCGGCTGCCAGATCTCCAGCGCCGACACCGTGATGCGCGGCGACCAGCTCGCCGACGGTCTCGTCCCCGCCACGCTCACGCTCGCCGAACGGCTCGGCGCGGCCGTCCGCGAGGCGCGTGCCGCGCACGAGGATCCGGTACGGGCGGCCCGCGCCATGCTCTCCGGCAGCCATCTTCTGACCGGCAAGGTCGTGGATGTCAGCCGCCGCACCGAGGGCGGCTTCGCCCGGGGCAGCGCCCGGATCGAGGGCGTCGGCGGCGACGCGGGACAGGTCCTCGAACTCGGCTTCCAGAACGAACACCTGCTCGCCACCCGGGACGGCGAGACGGTCGCCACCACCCCCGACCTGATCTGCGTGCTGGACACCGACACCGGCGACCCGGTGACCACGGAAGGACTGCGCTACGGGCTGCGCGTCAGCGTGCTGGCGGCCCCGTGCGACCCGCGCTGGACCACACCGGGCGGACTGGCCCTCGCCGGACCGCGGTACTTCGGGTACGACGTGGACTACCTGCCGTTCTGCCGGGACTGAACCGCGCGACGGTTCTCGGGGCCGCGGGCAGAACCACGCGGCGGGCCCCGGACCGGTCGGCGGCACGGGCCCGGGCGTGGCCGGCCGGGTCCGCCTCCCGCGGGCCCGGCCGGCCGTCGGTTCGGGCCGGGTCCCTTGCTCAGGCCGGGCGGTCGGCTCGCGCCGGCCGGTCGGCCCGGGCCGCTCGCCTGCCGGTCGTGTGCTTGCCGGCCTTCATCGACACGGCCGCGCAGACCAGCCCGAGCAGCAGGGTCAGCGCGCCGATGATGACGTTGTTCAGGATCACACCGAGGCTCGGGGCACTGCCGACGACCCAGGTCGAGATGATCATCCAGATGCCCATGGCGCAGATGGCCCAGCTCAGGCCGTACATCCGCTCCGGCATGGCGGTGAAACCCAGACCGAGTACCGCGATCGCGATACCCATGATCACGTTGTGCGTCGTCAGCCTGGGCTGGGTCCCCAGGAAATTGACCACCCAGGGCGAGATGGCGCAGTAGAGACCGACGAGGAACACCGGTGCGTCCACGAGCGCCACGTCCCGCCCGCCCATCACGCGGGCGTAGCGGTCGCGCATTTCGGAAACATCGGGGTGACCGGCCATGTCACGGCCGGCGTGCGAGAGGTTCGACATGGGGTTCGTCTCCTTCGCTTCTGCAGACCTGGCCGCCCCTTCCGAGCGATAGCGGCCTGCTCTGCCATTCTGCTCTTATATGCCCCTTATGTGTAGTTCTAGGGAGTGTGAGCATCCGGAGAAGCGGAACGCGTGCTGGGCGACCGACCGTCCAGTCGTTGTGCCAGGGCGACCAGGTGGGCCGTGTGCAGCACCCGGTTCCCGAACCCCGGAAGCGGAACGTGCAGCGGTGCGGTCCAGCGCGCCGGAATCGCGGCGTACCCGTACACGGCACCCGCCAGCGCGCCGGTCACGGCGGCGACCGTGTCCGTGTCCCCTCCCACGTCGACCGCGGCGGACAGCGCGTCCTCGAACGTGCGCGTGGTGCGCAGCGCCCACAGCGCGGTGCCCAGGCACGGCCACACCGCCCCGTTGAACTCCGTCGCCGCGCCCGGGTGCCGGCCGGGTGCGAGAACGGCCGCCCACCGCTCGCGGTGATCGCCGTGCACGCAGTCGAGCGTGTCCGGAACGGCGGTGAGCGGATCGTCGCCGTCCAGCGCCACCCGGACGAGTTCGTGCAGGATGGCGGTGCCCTCCCAGGCGGCCCGGTCGCCGTGGGTGAGCGCGGCGATCCGGCGGGCGGCGTCCATCGTCGCCGTCCGTCCCGCACGCGCGAAGTACACCGCCGACGTGGCGGCCCGCATCAGCGAGCCATTGCCCGCGGCACGCCCCCTCGACCTGGAAGTGCAGGGCCGCCGCGAGGTCCTGGTGCTGCGACGGGAAAGGTTCACCGGCTCGCGACGCCCGGCACGGTACCTCGCCGCGTTGTCGCATCACCCGAGTACGTCCCGTACGAGGGCGATCCTCCGCCTTGCGATGCACCGCACCGGACGCCGCGAGCTTCGCGGCAGACCCTTCCGGCCACAGCACCAGGGGTCACCGCTCGTCAGTACGGCCTCGGTCTGCAGGCCGATGTCCTTCGGCCCGGCGTCCCGCCCAGCGGCGGAACCGGTCGAAGAGGTGGGGCGGATCGAAGCCGCCCCGCTCCAGCAGGGACTCGGCGACCAGCACGGCCATCTGCGTGTCGTCCGTGGCCTCGCCCGGCTCCCAGCCGCCGCCCCGCACATCGTGCCGACGCCGTCGGGGAAACGGGCCGCGTACGCACCGGCGGGGCCGAACTCGAACGGCGCGCCCAGGGCGTCGCCGACCGCCGACCCGACCACCGCCCCCGCGATCCGGTCCGGCCGGTGCGGGGCCACCGTCCGCCGCGGCCGCTCCCGTCGGTTCCGTGAGGTCATGGCCGGAGCGTACGGGGGCCGGCCTCCTCACGCGCGCGCTTTCGCCGAGCGGTCCCGGTCGCGAGTACGGGTGCGGCGTTCCGCTCCGGTACCGACCGGCGCTCGACGCAGTTCGCGGGCCCGTTCGAAGCGGGTCCGCGCCTCGCCGAGGTCCACGATCGGCTCCGGGTAGTGCGGCGCCGCCTCCCGGGCGGCCGGCTTCCACGGCTCGTGGACGGCGCCGCCCGCCAGCCCGGCCAGCTCCGGGACCCAGCGGCGCACGTAGTCGCCCCGAGGATCGAACCGCTTTGCCTGGACCACCGGGTCGAGGACACGGTTCGGCCGGGTGTCCGTGCCCGTGCCGGCCACCCACTGCCAGTTCAGCTGATTGTTCGCCAGATCGCCGTCGACCAGCAGGTCCAGGAAGTGCGCGGCGCCGACCCGCCAGTCCACGTACAGCGTCTTGGTCAGAAAGCTCGCCGTCAGCAGGCGCGCCCGGTTGTGCATCCAGCCCTCGTGCGCCAGTTGCCGCATCCCCGCGTCCACGAGCGGGTAACCGGTGCGCCCGGCCCGCCAGGCGGCGGCCCCGTCCTCGTCCGCACGCCAGCGGTCGCCGCGCGGGCGGTAGTCGTCGTGCGCGGCGTCGGGGCGGGCGGCGAGCACCTGGTGGTGGAAGTCCCGCCAGGCCAGCTGCCGTACGAACGCCCCGGCGCCGGGGCCGCCGCGTCGCCGTGCCCGGTGGACCACCTCGGCCGCGGAGAGGCAACCGAAGTGGAGATAGGGGGAGAGATGTGACGTCGCGTCGGCGGACAGATCGTCATGAAGGCTCCCGTAGGCGTCCATCGGCCCGTTCACCCACGCGGACAGCAGCCGACGCGCCACCGATTCGCCGCCGGTGGCGAGTCCGGGCGACACCCCGGTCACCTCCTTCCGCTGCGGCAACGGCTCGCCCCGCACCCCCTTTGGCAGCCGCACCGCGCGGGGAGCGGGCAGGACACCTCGTACCCCTGCCGCCTCCCAACGGCGGAAGTAGGGCGTGAACACCGCGAAATGGTCCCGGCCCGTCGGAACGACCCGGCCCGGCGGGAGCGCGGTGACCACCGCGTCATGGACGTGCAGCGCGCAGCCGACCGGCGCCAGCGCGGTTCGCAAGCGCTCCTCGCGGCGCAGTGCGTACCCGCTGACGCCCGCCGCGACGTGCAGCTCGCGTGCGCCGGTCTCCACGACCACGGCACGGGCGGCCGCCACCGCGTCGCCGCTCCGGACGACCAGCCGGCCGCCGCGGCGGCGCAGGCCCGCGTCGAGGTCGTGGAGGCAGTCCGCGAGGAACGCCCGGCGGTTGGGGGCGTCGAAACCGGCCTGCCGGATCCCGTTGTCACGCACGAACAGCGGGACGACTCCGTCCGTGCCGCGTACCGCCGCCCGCAGCACCGGGTTGTCGTGCAGCCGCAGGTCGGAGGTGAGGAGTGCCACGGACACCGGCATGGGGGCGTACGCCTTTCCGTCGTCGTTCGCACGCCCGGGAGGCCGGGGGACGCGGGCCCGGAAGGCCGTGCGGCGGGTCACCGGGGCCGAGGCGCGCGGGCCCGGAGGCCGACGGCGCGGGCCCGGGGACGTGCGGCAGCGGGGCCGGGGGCGCGACGGTCCGGGTGTGACGCTCCGGGGCCGGGCGTGCGCGAGATCCTTCCACGCGGCCGGGCCGGGCGCCCGTCGGCCGCCCGGAGCGTCCCCCTCACGGCCGTACGGCGCAGGCCCGTTCGACGCGGGTCGCCGCGCTCGGCCCGGAAACGCGTGTGCCCCCGGCCGGGGCCGGGGGCACACGGGAGCGGGCGGTCTCATGCCGCCGCGCTCTCCTGTTCGCGCTCCACCTGGGCGTTCCACTCGCGCTTGACCGCGCGCCAGGCGTCGTCGCTCTGGCCGAGCCGCCAGTACCCGGAGATCGACAGCCGGGAGAGCGGGATCCCGCGTTCCAGGCGCAGATGGCGGCGGATCTCCTTCACGAAGCCCGCCTCGCCGTGGACGAACGCCTGGACGTCGCCCCGCGGGAACTCCAGCTCCGTGACGGCGGCGACCAGCGCCTCGCCGACCCGGCGCTCCCCGCGGTGCAGCCAGGTCACCTCGACCCCGTCCGGCGTCACGATCTTCTGCTCCTCGGAGGCGTCCGCCACCTCCACGAACGCGTGCACCACCGCGCCCGCCGGCATCCGCTCCAGGGAGGCGGCGATGGCCGGGAGGGCGCTCTCGTCGCCCGCCAGGAGGTGCCAGTCGGCCGCGGCGTCCGGGACGTAGGCCCCACCGGGCCCGAGCATCGTCACCTGCTGGCCCGGGACCGCGCGCAGCGCCCAGGGCCCGGCGAGGCCCTCGTCGCCGTGGACCACGAAGTCGACGGCCAGCTCCCGGGCGGCCGGATCCCAGGAACGCACGGTGTAGGCGCGGGAGGAGGGCCACAGCTCCCGGGGCTGCTCCTCGCGGATGCGGGCCATGTCGAACGGGTGCGGGTAGTCCGCGCCCTCGGGCGCGAAGCAGATCTTGACGTAGTGGTCGGTGAACCCGGCGAGTTCGAAGTCGGCGAGCCCGTCACCGCCGAACACGACGCGCACCATGTGCGGGGTGATCCGCTCGGTGCGCAGGACCTCGGCCCGCTGCGCCTTGGGTGCCTGCCGTGCCGGTCGCTCTGCCACGAGGTTCTCCCCTGATTCGATTTGCTTAGGCTTACCTAAGCTAGCATCTCAGGTGCGCAGTGTGGAGAGCAGGCGCTGCAGGGCGCCCCCCAGCCCCCAGCGCTTCGCGAGGGCCTCCAGGGCGACGGGATCGCGCGGCTCGACGGGCAGCGCCGGGTCGAACGCGGGCAGCGGTACGTCACCGGCGACGCGGACCACCTTCGGCGCGACCGCCACGTAGTCCCGGGCCTCGTCGAGCCGCTTGCGCTGCGAGGGCGTCAGCCGGGAGGACGGGTCGTCGACGGCGGCCATGATCCCGGCCAGGTCGCCGAAGGCGTCCAGCAGTTTCGCCGCGGTCTTCTCGCCGATGCCGGGGACCCCGGGCAGGCCGTCGCTCGGGTCGCCGCGCAGCAGCGCCAGGTCGGCGTAGCCGGAGCCGTCCACCCCGTACTTCTCCCGCAGCCAGGTCTCGTCGGTGAGCTGGAGCGAGCCGACCCCCTTCAGCGGGTACAGCACCCGCACGCCGCGGGCGTCGTCGACCAGCTGGTAGAGGTCGCGGTCGCCGGTGACGATGTCCACCGGCCCGCCGGCCAGGCGGGTGAGCGTGCCGATCACGTCGTCCGCCTCGTAGCCCGCGACGCCGACCCGGGCGATGCCCAGCGCGTCCAGCACGTCCTCGATCACCGGCACCTGCGGGGCCAGGGTGTCGGGGGTCTCCTCCTCGTCGGGCAGGCCCTCGGCGGTCTCGACCGCCACCCGGTGCGCCTTGTACGAGGGGATCAGCTCCACCCGCCAGTGCGGCCGCCAGTCCGCGTCCATGCAGGCGACCAGGTCGTCCGGGCGGTGGTCCTGCACCAGGCGCGCGATGAAGTCGAGCAGACCGCGCACGGCGTTGACCGGCGTCCCGTCCGGTGCGCGCACCGAATCGGGGACCCCGAAGTAGGCGCGGAAGTACAGGGAGGCGGTGTCCAGGAGCATGAGTCGTCGCGTCACACCCCGATGATGCCGCACCCCGCCGACACCGCCCGTCGGCCGCGTGGGCGGCGGGGTGCGGGGCGGGCCGGGGTGCCCGGAAGGGGGGCGGGGCGCCCCGGCCCGGTGCGTGCCGTTCACCCCGGGGCGATCGCGTGCATACTTCGTTCGAATGTGACCTGAATCACTCTTGCGTTTGGCTCGTGTAAGTGGGGGCAGGCGCGCAGCCGGAGCGGAACACGTAGCGATTTCAACCAGTGCACGTGCCATGCGGACCGAATCCGCGCCGCTCCACGGTCTGCCGGAGGGGGTGGCAGACCGTTTTTCGGTTCAACGCGCGAGGTGTATGTGTCAAGGCTGCAAGCCGAACACCTGTACAAGGTGTTCGGTAGACGACCCGATCAAGCAGTGCGAAAACTCGAAGGCGGCGCCGACCGCGACGAGCTGCGCGCCGACGGAACGACCGCAGCGGTGATCGATGCCTCGTTCACCGTGGAACCGGGACAGATCTTCGTCGTGATGGGTCTGTCCGGGTCCGGAAAGTCCACGTTGCTGCGCATGCTCAACGGGCTTCTGGAGCCCACAGCCGGACGAGTCCTGTTCGACGGCCAGGATCTGACCGCCCTGAGCCCCGCCGAACTGCGCCACGTCCGGTCCTCCAAGATCAGCATGGTGTTCCAGCACTTCGCGCTCTTCCCCCACCGGAGCGTGCTGGAGAACGCCGCGTACGGCCTCGAAGTGCAGGGCGTGCCGCGCGCCGAACGCGAGAAGCGCGCCGTCGAGGCGCTGGAGCTGACCGGCCTCGCCGGCTGGGAGAAGTCCTGGCCCGACGAGCTGTCCGGCGGCATGCAGCAGCGTGTCGGCCTGGCCCGCGCCCTGGCCACCGACGCCGACCTGCTGCTGATGGACGAGTCCTTCAGTGCGCTCGACCCGCTGATCCGCCGCGACATGCAGGACCAGCTGCTCGAACTGCAGAAGCGCCTGAAGAAGACCATCGTCTTCATCACCCACGACCTCAACGAGGCCATGCGCCTCGGCGACCGCATCGCCGTGATGCGCGACGGCAGGATCGTCCAGCTCGGCACAGCCGAGGACATCCTCGTCACCCCGGCCAACGACTACGTCGCCTCCTTCACCCAGGACGTCGACCGCACCCGGGTGCTCACCGCGGGCGCCATCATGGCCGAGCCGCACACCGTCCTGGGCACCAGCACGGACGACGGCGAGGAACTGCGTACCCCGGACGACGTGCTGCGCGCGGCCCCGGCCACCGTCACCGAGTCCACGCCGATCATCGAGCTGTTCACCCCCTGCTCCCGCAGCGGGGTCGCCGTCGCCGTCACCGACACCGAGGGCGAACTCGTCGGCGTCGTGCCGCGTGCCCGGCTGCTCGCCGTCCTCGGCGAACCGATGAGCCCCACCGAGGTCCCGCAGGACGTCCGGACTCCGGCCGCCGACGCGAAGGGCGCCCAGAACCCGAAGAAGGTGGCCAGTGTTTAGGCTTCCTCTCGGCGACTGGGTCGACTCCGCCGTCGACTGGCTCCAGACCCATCTCTCCTGGCTGTTCGACGCGATCAGCTCGGTCGTCAGCGGCATGTTCGACGGCATAGCCGCCGTGCTCTCCGCCCCCGCCCCGCTGCTCTTCGCGGGCATCGTCGCCGTCATCGCCTGGTGGCTGCGCGGCCTGCTCGCCGGTGTGCTCGCCTTCGTGGGCTTCGCCCTCATCGACTCCGTCGAGCTGTGGGACGAGGCGATGGACACCGTCACGCTGGTGCTCGTGGCCACCATCATCTCACTGGTGCTGGCCGTGCCGCTGGGCATCTGGGCCTCCCGCTCGAAGGCCGTGAGCGCGGTGACCCGGCCCGTCCTGGACTTCATGCAGACCATGCCCGCCATGGTCTATCTGATCCCCGGCGTCATCTTCTTCGGCGTCGGCGTGGTCCCCGGGATCATCGCCACCATCATCTTCTCGCTGCCCCCGGGCGTCCGGATGACCGAACTGGGCATCCGCCAGGTCGACAGCGAGCTGGTGGAGGCGGCCGAGGCGTTCGGCACCACCCGGCGCAACACCCTGCTGCGGGTGCAGCTGCCGCTGGCGCTGCCCACGATCATGGCGGGCATCAACCAGGTCATCATGCTGGGCCTGTCCATGGTGGTCATCGCCGGCATGGTCGGCGGCGGCGGCCTCGGCGGCGCCGTCTACCGCGCCATCGGCAACGTCGACGTCGGCCTCGGCTTCGAGGCGGGCATCTCCATCGTCATCGTGGCCATGTACCTGGACCGGATGACCGGCGCGCTCGGCCGCGAGGTCTCGCCGCTGGCCCGCAGGGCGGTCGCCAAGGCGCAGGCCATGGCCGGCGGACTGAAGATCTGGAACCACCGCCCGCAGCCCGTCGTCGCGGTCGTCGGGGTCGTCGTGCTCGCGCTCGTCGCGGGCGGTATGGGCCTCTTCGGTTCCGGCGGCGCGGACAAGGGCGCGGGCACCGACGCCGCGAAGCCGGGCACCGGCAAGAAGATCAGCATGGGATACATCCCGTGGGACGAGGGCATCGCCTCCACGTTCCTCTGGAAGGAGATGCTGGAGCGGCGCGGCTACCAGGTCGACGTCGAGCAGTACGAGGCCGGGGCGCTGTACACCGGTATGGCGGGCGGCCAGATCGACTTCGAGACCGACTCCTGGCTCCCGGTCACCCACGCCCAGTACTGGGAGAAGTACCAGGACCGGCTGGAGGACCTGGGCGCCTGGTACGGCCCCACCTCGCTGGAGCTGGCCGTCCCCGCGTACATGAAGGACGTCCGGTCCCTGGAGGACCTCAAGGGCAAGGCGTCGCAGTTCAAGGGCCGGATCGTCGGCATCGAGCCGAGCGCCGGCGAGATGGGCCTGCTCAAGGAGAAGATCCTGCCGGGCTACGGCCTGGACAAGGAGTACAAGGTCGTCGACGGCTCCACGCCGTCCATGCTGGCCGAGCTGAAGCGCGCCTACGCCAAGAAGGAACCGATCGTCGTCCCGCTCTGGTCGCCGCACTGGGCGTACAACCAGTTCGAGCTCACCAAGCTCGAGGACCCCAAGGGCCTGTGGGGCAAGGGCGACGGCGTCCACACCCTGGCCCGCAAGGGCTTCTCCGCCGACAACCCCGAGGTCGGCCGCTGGCTGAAGAACTTCAAGATGACCGAGGACCAGCTCACCAGCCTGGAGGCGGAGATCCAGAAGGCCGGCTCCGGCAACGAGCAGAAGGCCGTCCGCACCTGGCTGGAAGCGAACCCCGGCGCCGCCGACAAGTGGACCCCCGTGGCGGGGGCCGGCGCGGCCGAGGGCGCGAACGGCAAGGACGAGCGCTCCCGCCCCCTCGACGTCGCCTGGTTCCCCTGGGAGGAGGACATCGCCGCCACCTACCTGTGGAAGGCGGTCCTGGAGGAGCGCGGCTACAAGGTCAACCTCAAGCAGTTCGAGGTCGGCCCGATGTACGCGGCGATGTCCCGCGGCCAGATCGACGTGCAGTTCGACGGCTGGCTGCCGTACACCCAGAAGAACTACTGGGAGAAGTACGGTTCCCGGCTGAGTGACCTCGGTTCCTGGTACGGCCCGACGTCCATCGAGGTCGCGGTGCCCTCCTACGTGAAGGACGTCGAGTCCCTCGCCGACCTCAAGGGCAAGGCCTCGCGGTTCAAGGGCCGGATCATCGGCATCGAGCCGGGCACCGCCACGATGGAGAACCTCAAGAAGAACGTGCTGCCGACGTACGGCCTGGACAAGGAGTACCAGGTCGTCGACTCCTCGACGCCCGGCATGCTGGCCGAGCTGAAGCGCGCGTACGCCAAGAAGGAGCCCGTCGCGGTCCTGCTGTGGACCCCGCACTGGGCGTACAACGAGTTCGACATGACCAAGCTGAAGGACCCCGAGAAGGCCTTCGGTGACGGCGACCGGCTGCACACCATCGCCGGCAAGGACTTCCCGAAGACCTACCCGCGGCTGACGAAGTGGTTCAAGGACTTCAGGCTGAGCGAGGACCAGCTCGCCGGACTGGAGAACGAGATCCAGAAGCACGGCGCCGGTCACGAGGAGGAGGCCGTCGGCGCCTGGATGAAGGAGAACCCGGACATCGTGGACACGATGGCTCCGCAGTAGGGTCCGGACAGGGACTCCGGGACACCGGGGAAGGGGTGGGCACCGCCACGGGCGGGCCCACCCCTTTCCGTTGCCCAGGACCGGGGGAGGGTTGGTCCCAGGGCCGGGTCCGGCGGTCCGGAAGCCCTCCTCCGGTCCCGTCCGCAGGGCGTACGCGGGTCGCGCGGAAGCCGCACGCCGGTCCGTGCGGAACCGCCCGGAGGGGCCCTAACCGGCCGATCTCGCGCAACCATGTGCGGAATGCGCCGACAACCGGAAGGATGACGAGTCGGGAGGGAGCCGCACATGGACGAGAAGGAAACACTCCGCGTGGGCACCGCGATCCGCCGAAGGCGCAGGTCCCTGGGGCTCACACTGGCCGCGGTCGCGACGCGCAGCGGTCTGTCCGTGCCGTTCCTCAGCCAGATCGAGAACGAGCGGGCGCGGCCCAGCACCCGGTCCCTGGACCGGGTCGCCGGAGCGCTGGAGACCACCCCGGCCCGGCTGCGCGCCGCCGCGGACTCGGCACGCGCCGTCGACGTCGTACGGGCGGCCGGGAGCCGCGCGGACGCCGGGAGCCGGGTGGACGCCGGGAGCCGGGTGGACGCCGGGACCGGAGCGGTCGCCGGGCGTCACGGCGACCGCCACGGGACCGAGGAGGCCGGCGGGCACGAGGGGAACGGCACGGTCGACGGGGTGCGCAGGGTGGTGCGCGGACGCCACCAGCTCAGCGCCCTGGAGTTCACCGGCGAACTCGACCTCGGGCGCGAGTTCCAGCACCGCAACGACGAGGTGATGTACGTGGTGCGGGGTGCCGCGGAGGTGGAGGCGGAAGGGCGGGCGTACCGGCTGGAGGAGGGCGACACGCTGTTCCTGTCCGGCGGGGTGCGGCACCGCTGGCGGGCCACGACGCCCGGCACGCGGCTGCTGGTCGTCGGGGTCGCCGAGCACATCGACGCGACCGTCGACCCGCGCCGCTGAGAGGGTGTCCGTCGTGCGCGTCGTCTCCCTGGTGCCCTCGCTCACCGAGGCCGTCGCCGTCACCGCCCCCGGTCGGCTCGTCGGCGTCACCGACTGGTGCACCCACCCCGCCGGGCTGACCGCCGCCCGCGTCGGCGGCACCAAGAACCCCGACGTGGCCGCGATCGTCGCGCTGCGGCCCGACCTCGTCCTCGCCAACGAGGAGGAGAACCGCGCCCCGGACCTCGCGGCCCTCCGGGACGCCGGTGTCGAGGTGCTCGTCACCGGGATCCGCAGCCTCGACCAGGCGTTCGAGGAGCTGGAGCGGGCCCTGGGCGCCGCCTGCGGCGCGCCCCGGCCGCGCTGGCTGGACGAGGCCGAGGCGGCCTGGGCCGCGCTGCCCCCGCCCCGGGCCCCGCGCCGTGCGGTCGTGCCCGTCTGGCGCAGGCCCTGGATGGTGCTGGGCCGCGACACCTTCGCCGGTGACCTGCTGTCCAGGCTCGGCGTGGACAACGTCTACGCGAGCCACGCCGAGCGCTACCCCCGGATTCCGCTCGACCGGCTGAACGCGGCCGGGGCCGACCTGGTGGTCCTGCCCGACGAGCCGTACCGCTTCACGGCGGACGACGGGCCGGAGGCGTTCCCCGCGCTGCCCGCCGCACTCGTCGACGGGCGGTACCTCACGTGGTACGGGCCGTCGCTGGTGCGGGCGCCTGCGGAGCTGCGAGCAGCGCTCCGCTGAGCAGCCCGCGCAGCGTCCGCGCCCCGGCCACCGCCCACGCCGTCACCAGCAGCACGTACAGCGCGACGGCCAGCCAGGTGTACGCGTCGAGGCCGGTGTGCCGGGCCAGCCCCGCGGCGCCCGTGACGCACGTGCCGACCGGGAAGGTGAAGCCCCACCACGTCATGGCGAAGGGCATGCCGTTGCGAATCGCGCGCACCACCAGGGCGGACGCCAGGGCCAGCCACATCAGCGCGAAACCCATCACCGGCACCCCGTAGAGCACGGCGAACGCCTCGAAGCCCGCGGCGTACGGCGCCGGGATCGTCCCCTCCGCCACATCGGCGAGCTGGCCGACCGCCGTCGTCGACTGGCCCAGCGGCCCGAGGACCAGGAACAGCGTGGGCGTCAGCGCGAGCGGCAGCGGACCCTGGTGGACCAGCCGGGCGAAGATCAGCGGCAGCATCACCAGCGTAGCCAGCAGGCTCAGCCCGAACATCGCGTAGCAGGCCAGCAGCATCGCCTGGCGCCACTGACCGGCGGGCAGCTCGGGGATCAGCAGCGGGCCGAGCGCCGCGGAGACCATCGGGGCCACCACCGGCAGCAGCCACACCGGCGAGGCGGTGCCGGCCTCGATCCGGTGGCGCGCGACCATCAGGTACGGCACCGCGACCGCGGCCGCCAGCCCGATCACCGTGCCCGCCGTGTACAGCACGGCGTCCAGGGCCACGGCCGCCCCGTGTCCGACGACGTCCCGGCCGACCACCATCGTCGAGCCCCCGACGGCCAGCAGCGCCATCGAGAGACAGCCGTAGAACGGGACGACGGCCGGGTCCAGCAGATGACGGCGGGCCTGGTCGCGATGGGCGGCCCAGTGCCCGGCGCGGGCCACGAGCACCACGGCCAGCATGACCGTCGCGAGCGCCCACACCACCGTGCAGGCGCCCCGCAGCCCCGGAACGCTCACCGGCAGCGCGACCCCCGCGCTCGCCACGATCGAGGTGCCCATGACACTCGCGTACCAGTTGGGGCCGATGTGCCGCAGCCGGGGGAGGGGCGGGGCGTCCGGTCGAGGGGCGGCGGACCGTCCGGTCGGCTGTGGGGCGTCGGACTGCCGGGGCTGCGAAAAGATGGCCATGCCACGATTCTCGGAAGGGGTGCGGAATCCCACCAGGGAGTCCGTTCCTATGAGGCCATAAGCTGGATTTATGACTGTTGGCACGCATGTTCCGCTCTCCCACCGGGTTCCCGACCTCGGCGCGCTGGAGCTGCTGCTCGCCGTCGCCCGGCACGGCAGCCTGGGGCGCGCGGCCCGCGAGGTCGGGGTCACCCAGCCCGCGGCCAGCAGCCGGATCCGGTCCATGGAGCGGCAGCTCGGCCTTGCCCTGCTGGACCGTTCACCGCGTGGTTCCCGGCTCACCGACGCGGGCGCGCTGGTCACCGACTGGGCGCGCAGGATCGTCGAGGCGGCCGAGGCGTTCGACGCCGGTACGCAGGCGCTGCGCGACCGCCGGGACTCCCGGCTGCGGATCGCCGCCTCCATGACCATCGCCGAGTACCTGCTGCCGGGCTGGCTGATGGCGCTGCGCGCCGAGCGGCCGGACACCGCGGTCTCGCTGCTCGCCGGGAACTCGGCGGCGGTCGCGGGGCGGCTGCTCGCCGGGGAGGCCGATCTCGGGTTCGTGGAGGGCCTGTCGGTGCCGGTGGGGCTCGACGGCACGGTCATCGCCCACGACCGCCTCGTCGTCGCGGTCGCCCCGTCCCACGCGTGGGCCCGCCGCCGCACCCCGCTGACCCCGCGCGAACTCGCCGCGACCCCCCTGGTGCTGCGGGAGCCGGGCTCGGGGACCCGCCAGGTCCTGGACGCGGCCCTGGCCGCGCACGGCGGGCTCGCCGTGCCCCTGCTCGAACTCTCCTCGACGACCGCGGTGAAGGGCGCGGCCCAGAGCGGGGCCGGGCCGTGCGTGCTCAGCGAACTGGCGGTGGGCGAGGAACTCTCCGCCCGGCGGCTGGTGAAGATCCCGATCGGCGGCATGCGGCTGCGGCGCCAGCTGCGCGCGGTGTGGCCCTCCGGCCACCGTCCCACGGGCCCGGCGCGCGATCTGCTGTCCCTGACGGCGCGGGACGCCCGGCCGCGGTGAGGGCGGGCGGGACCCGCCCGCGGAGCCGGTGGTGCGCCCCGTCCGCCGGTCAGTCGCCCGTTCGCCGCTGCGGGGCGAGGCCCTCCAGCGGCGCACCGGCCGCGACCGGGCGGGACGTCGACGCCGCCGCCACCAGTGCCCGCGCCAGCCGCAGGTCCTCGCCCATCTCCGGATGCCACTGCACCCCGAGGACCCACGGGGCCCCGGGCAGCTCGACCGCCTCGACCGTGCCGTCCGCCGCGTGCGCCGAGGCCACCAGGCCCGGGGCGAGCCGTCGTACGCACTGGTGGTGGTAGGTGGGGACGGCGCTCTCCTCCGGCACGATCGACGCGTAGAGCGTCCCCGTCACGGGGACGACCGGGTGCGAACCGAGGACCCCGGCCGCTCCCAGCGGTCCGCCGTGCCCGTCGAGGTGCTGGGTCAGCGTGCCGCCGAGCGTCACGTTCAGCAACTGCATGCCGCGGCAGACGCCGAGCAGCGGGGTGTCGCGCTCCAGCGCGGCCCGGATCAGGGCCGTCTCCCAGACGTCGCGTTCCTCGGCGGGAGGGCCCGTCCTGAAGTCGCGCTCCGCGCCGTACAGGGCCGGTTCCACGTCCGCGCCGCCCGCGACGACGAGACCGTCCAGCCGGGCCACGGCGGCCGCGGCCCGGGCCGGGGCGTCCGGCGGGAGCAGCACGGCCAGGCCGCCCGAGCGCTGGATCATGCGCGGATAGGCGGCGGGCAGGAGCGCGGCGGGCAGTTCCCAGACGCCCCAGCGGGCCGCGGGCTCCAGGTAGGTGGAGACGCCGATGAGAGGTTCGGACACGGGACGGTCCCTCCGGTCGGCCGCCGCTGGGCGGGCGGCGGGCTCGGTTCCATCATGCCAATGGTGGCAGAGAATACCTTTGGGATCGGACGGGAGCGTCGCCCGGGCGGCGCCGGTCCCGGACCGGCTCATGCCCCGGTGCCGGCCGCTCGGTCCGGGAACCCAGGAGTCCGGGCGGGGAACTCGGCGGCTCGCGCCGGGAGGCTCAGGCCAGGAAGCCGCGCAGCAGCGCGGCCGTACCGTCGCAGTGCTCGCGCGTCACCGCGCGCGCGGCCTCCGCGTCCCGGTCCAGGACCGCCTCGACGATGCTCGTGTGCTGGTGCTGGGAATGCTCCAGGTTCCGCACCAGCAGTGGTATGCAGTCCAGCAGGTCGTTCACCGTGGCCCGGACCGCCGCGTACTGCGCGGTCAGCGAGGGTGAGCCGGCGAGTTCGGCCAGGGTCAGATGGAAGAGGGTGTCGCGCCTGCGGTATTCGGGCAGAGGAGCCTCGTGCGTCGCCGCCAGAGCAGCCCGCAGCCGCTGCACGCCCGCGTCCGTCAGCCCCTGTTCGGCGCAGAGTCCGGCCGCCCCGGCCTCCAGCACCTCACGGAAGCGCAGCACGTCCTCCAGGTCGACCGACTCCACCTTGCGGCGCAGCTCCGCCTCGCCCGCCCCGGCGCGCCGGGGCACCACGAACGTGCCGCCGTACCGTCCCCGCCTGCTCTCCACCAGGCCCTGGTCGTGCAGCACCTTCAGCACCTCGCGCAGCGTGACCCGGCTGATCCCCAGCAGTTCGGCCAGTTCGCGCTCGGCCGGCAACCGCCCGCCGCCCGGCACCAGGCCCAGCCTGACCACCTGGAGGATCTGCTCCAGCGCCTCCTCGAAGCCGTTGCCCGCCCGGACCGGCCGGAGCACGGGCAGCAGACGGTCGGCGAACTCGTTTTCCTCGGCCACGCCCCGTGGTTCCCTTCATATTCAAAGGTTCTCTCACATACCTTAGGGGGTCCGGCAGTGGCGGCACGGGAGCAGGAGCGGGGCCCGGGCGCGTGCATCGCGGGGCGGAGGACCGGGCCGACGCGGGGCATCGGCGCTCGACGACGACGCCGCGAGACGCGTGCCCCGATCCGCGACGCCGCGAAGCCCACTGCCGGACCCCTCTTACGCGTTCCGGCTGACCGAAGGAGGAATGTCCCGTGGCAGACCCGACGGCACCGCTCGGCATCGAGGAGTTGCACGCCCTGGTCGCGAACGGCGAGATCGACACGGTCGTCCTGGCCTTCCCCGACATGCAGGGGCGGCTCCAGGGCAAGCGGTTCGCCGCCCGCCACTTCCTCGACGAGGTCGTGGAGCACGGCACCGAGGCCTGCGACTATCTGCTCGCCGTCGACACCGACATGAACACCGTCGACGGATTCGCGATGTCCTCCTGGGAGAACGGCTACGGCGACTTCGCCCTCCACGCCGACCTCACCACCCTGCGCCGGACCCCCTGGAACGAGGGCACGGCCCTGGTCGTCGCCGACCTCGCCCGGGCCGACGGCGCCCCGGTCGCCGCCGCGCCCCGCCACATCCTGGACCGCCAGCTGGAACGGCTCGCCGCGCACGGCTACACCGCCCACGTCGGCACCGAACTCGAGTTCATCGTCTTCCGGAACACCTACGAACAGGCGTGGGACCGCAACTACCGCGACCTGACCCCGGCCAACCGGTACAACGTCGACTACTCGGTCCTCGGCACCGGCCGCGTCGAACCCCTGCTGCGGCGCATCCGCAACGAGATGGCCGCTGCGGGACTCACCGTCGAGTCCGCCAAGGGCGAGTGCAACCCCGGACAGCACGAGATCGTGTTCCGCTACGACGAGGCCCGGGTCACCTGCGACCAGCACGCCGTCTACAAGACCGGGGCGAAGGAGATCGCCGCCCAGGAGGGCGTGGCGCTCACCTTCATGGCGAAGTTCAACGAACGCGAGGGCAACTCCTGCCACATCCACCTCTCGCTCCGCTCCACCGACGGGCCCGGACACGGCGTCATGGCCGACGGGGACGGCGGCATGTCCCCGGTGATGCGCCACTTCCTCGCCGGACAACTGGCCACCCTGCGCGAGTTCGCCCTCCTCTACGCACCGAACATCAACTCCTACAAGCGCTTCCAGCCCGGCTCCTTCGCCCCGACCGCCGTCGCCTGGGGCCACGACAACCGCACCTGCGCGCTCCGCGTCGTCGGCCACGGCCACTCGATGCGCTTCGAGAACCGGCTGCCCGGCGGCGACGTCAACCCGTACCTCGCCGTCGCCGCGATGGTCGCGGCGGGCATCCACGGCATCGACAAGGGCCTCGAACTCCCCGGACCCTGCGCGCGCAACGCCTACACCGCCGACTACGACCACGTGCCCACCACCCTGCGCGAGGCCGCCGAACTCTGGGAGCACAGCGAGGTGGCCGCGGCCGCCTTCGGCGACGACGTCGTCGCGCACTACCGCAACATGGCCCGCGTCGAGCTCGAAGCCTTCGACGCCGCCGTGACCGACTGGGAGCTGCGCCGCTCCTTCGAACGTCTGTGAGGCATCCGTGACCCCGACCGACCGGCCCGAAGGGCCGCTGGAACACCAGGTACTCGACCCCGCGACCGAAGAACTCCTCGCCACCGTCCCGTCCACCGCCGTCGCCGAGGTGGACGCGGCGGTCGTACGCGCGAGGGCGGCCCGGCGCGTCTGGGCCGCCCTCGCCCCCGCCGACCGCGCCCGCGGGCTGCGCCGGTTCGCCGCAGCCGTCGACGCCGAGACCGAGGAACTGGCCCGTCTGGAGGTGCGGGAGGCCGGGCACACCCTCGCGGGCGCCCGCTGGGAGGCCGGCAACGTCCGTGACCTGCTCGACTACGCCGCCGGGGGAGTGGAACGGCTCACCGGACGGCAGATCCCGGTGCCCGGCGGAATCGACGTCACCCTCCTCGAACCCGTCGGCGTCGTCGGCGTGATCGCGCCGTGGAACTTCCCCATGCCGATCGCCGCCTGGGGGTTCGCCCCCGCCCTCGCCGCGGGCAACGCCGTCCTGCTCAAACCCGCCGAGACCACCCCGCTCACCGCCCTGCGCCTGGCCCGGATCGCCCTGGACGCGGGACTGCCCGAACACCTCCTCCAGGTGCTGCCCGGCGCGGGCGCCGTCACCGGCGACGCCCTGGTCGAGCACCCCGGCGTCGACAAGATCGTCTTCACCGGCTCCACCCGCACCGGCAGACGGATCATGGCCAGGTGCGCCGACCGTGTGAAGCGGCTCACCCTCGAACTCGGCGGCAAGAGCCCCAACATCGTCTTCGCCGACGCCGACATCGAGGCCGCGGCGGCAGCCGCCCCCATGGCGTTCCTGGACAACGCGGGCCAGGACTGCTGCGCCCGCACCCGCATCCTGGTCCAGCGGTCCGTCCGCGACCGCTTCCTCGAACTCCTCGCCCCCGCGGTCGAGTCGGTCGTCGTGGGCGACCCGTCCGACGAACGCACCGACATGGGACCGCTGATCTCCCGGGAGCACCGCGACCGGGTGCGCGCCCTCGTGCCCGAGGAAGCGGAGGCGATCCGCGGCAAGGCACCCGAAGGACCCGGCTTCTGGTTCCCGCCCACCGTCCTCACCGGCGTGGGCCCCGACGCGCCCGTCGCCACCGAGGAGGTCTTCGGACCGGTCGCCGTCGTCCTCCCCTTCGACGACGAGGCCGACGCCGTCCGGCTCGCCAACGCCACGGAGTACGGCCTCGCCGGCTCGATCTGGACCCGGGACGTGGGCCGCGCGCTGCGCGTCTCGCAGGGGGTCCGGGCCGGGAACCTCTCCGTCAACTCGCACGCGAGCGTCCGCTACTGGACCCCGTTCGGAGGATTCGGCCGGTCCGGACTCGGCCGGGAACTCGGCCCCGACGCCCTCGCCGCCTTCACCGAGACCAAGAACGTCTTCATCAGCACGGAGGACTGAACCGACATGACCACCACCGACGCCGAGCACGTCTGCCGCCGCCTGACCGGCCGGACCGCCGTCATCACCGGGGCCGGCAGCGGCATCGGTCTCGCCACCGCCCGCCGCCTGGCGTCGGAGGGCGCCCACATCGTCTGCGCCGACATCGACGAGGCCACGGGCAAGGCCGCGGCCGAGGAGGCCGGCGGCATCTTCGTACGCACCGACGTCACCGACCCCGAACAGGTCGAGGCGCTCTTCGCGGCCGCGTTCGACACCTACGGCTCCGTCGACATCGCGTTCAACAACGCGGGCATCTCCCCGCCCGAGGACGACTCCATCCTCACCACCGGCCTGGAGGCGTGGAAACGCGTCCAGGACGTCAACCTCACCTCCGTCTACCTCTGCTGCAAGGCCGCCCTGCCCTACATGCGGCGACAGCGCCGCGGCTCGATCATCAACACCGCGTCCTTCGTCGCGGTCATGGGAGCGGCCACCAGCCAGATCTCGTACACCGCGTCCAAGGGAGGCGTCCTCTCCCTGTCCCGCGAACTCGGCGTCCAGTTCGCCCGCGAGGGCATCCGGGTCAACGCGCTGTGCCCGGGACCGGTCGACACCCCGCTGCTCCGCGAGCTGTTCGCCGAGGACCCGGAGCGCGCGGCCCGCAGGCTCGTGCACATCCCGGCCGGGCGGTTCGCCGACGCCACCGAGATCGCGGCGGCCGTCGCGTTCCTCGCCAGCGACGACGCCTCGTTCGTCAACGCCACCGACTTCCTCGTCGACGGAGGCATCTCCGCCGCCTACGTCACCCCGCTCTAGGGCGTGTTGCGAAGGTCCTGCCCGGCCCGCGACGCCTGGCACGGCGCCTCGCCGCGTCGTCGGGACCGTCCATGTACGCGCCGTACGAGGACGGCCCTCCGCCTCGCGACGCACCGCGCCGGAGGCCGCGGGCCCCGCCCTTCGGGCGGACGACGCCACTTTCGCAACACGCCCTGGAACGACCGGAGGCGGGGCCCGCCCGGCCCCGCCGCGCGACGAAATCAGAGGAACGTGCGGCCCTCGCCCCGGTACGTCGGCACCGTCGCCGTCACCCGCTCGCCCTCGACCAGCCGCAACACGTCGAAGCGCTCGCACAGTTCACCGGCCTTCGCGTGCCGGAACCACACCTTGTCGCCGATCAGCAGATCGTCGGCCGGTGAACCCAGCAGCGGCGTCTGCACCTCGCCCGGCCCCTCCTGGGGGTCGTAGCGCAGGCCCTCCGGCAGATACGGGACCGGCAGCCGGTCCGTCCCCGCGGGGCCGGACGCCGGGTAGCCTCCGCCGAGCACGGTCACCACCCCCACCCCCGGGCGGCGCACCACCGGCTGGGCGAACAGCGCCGCCGGGCGCGCCGTGAACGACGTGTAGTTGTCGAACAGCCGGGGCGCGAACAGCCCCGACCCGGCCGCGATCTCCGTCACCGCCCGCTCCGCCGCCGTGTGCTGCACACTGCCGGTGCCGCCGCCGTTCACGAACTCCAGGTCCGGGGCGACCGCCCGCACGGCCCGCACCGACTCGGCCCGCCGCACGACCAGTTCCCTGCGGCTCGTGGCCTGCATCAGCCGGACCGCCCGCGAGCGCAGCGGATGCCCCGCGACCGCGTCCCCGACCCCGGCGATGTGCCCCTCGTAGGCCATCAGACCCACCAACCGGAAGCCGGGCCTGCGCACCACCGAGCGCGCCAGCTCGGCCAGTCGGGCGGGCGTCCGCAGTGGCGAGCGGCGGGCGCCGATCCGCACCCGGCCGCCCAACAGACGCAGCGAGGTGTCCAGTTCGAGACAGACCCGGATCTCCTCCCGGCCACCGGCCCGTGCCGCGTCGATCAGCTCCAGCTGCGCGTGGTCGTCCACCATCACCGTCACGGCCGCGGCGAGCTTCGGATCGGCGGCCAGCTCCGCGAAACCGGCCCGGTCGGCCGACGGATAGGCCAGCAGCACGTCATCGAAACCGGCCCGCGCCAGCCACAGCGACTCGGCCAGTGTGAACGACATGATCCCGGCGAACCCGGGCCGCGCCAGCACCCGTTCCAACAGGGCCCGGCAGCGGACGGACTTGCTCGCGACTCGGATCGGTTTGCCGCCGGAACGGCGCACCAGGTCGTCGGCGTTGGCGTCGAACGCGTCCAGGTCGACGACGGCGAGCGGGGCGTCCAGATGGGCGGTGGCCCGGTCGTAACGGGACCGGTCGGCGGCGCGGGCAGTCATGGCCGCAGCTTGCCAGACGTCCGTACCGCTGGGTAGGGGTTGATCCGCGCAGATCGCCCCGCCGCCCCGGCGTCCCGCTCCCAACCGGGCCCCGCCACCCCGTAGAGTGACGACACGCGGCGAACCAACGGGCCTGCCTGCGACGTCGATCCGCGCACGGTACGGAATGGGATCAGGGGGGCGGATGAGTACCGAGGCGCAGCGCCCTCCCGTTCCGCCCCGCCCGGCCGTGGCCCCGGCCCCCGTGCCGGCACCCGCCGCACCGCCCTCCCCGGTCCCGCCGCCCGCTGCGACGGCAGCACCCCTACCGGCCCCGACGGCCGCCGCGACGCCACCAGTCGGTGCCCCGCACCCGTACACGTACCGGCAGCCGTTCCCCGAGACCCCCACCGAGACCACCACCCGGCTGCGCCCGGTACGGACCCGCCACCCCGCCCGCACCGCGGCCGCCGCGGTGTGTGTCGTGCTCGGGCTCGGACTGATCGGCGGCGCCGCCACCGGCGCCTGGCTGACCAGCACCTCCTCCGCCGACCCCGCCGCCCGCAGCCCCTACACCGTCGGGCGCTCCGCCTGGCACAGCGTCCCCGTGGACACCCTCTTCCCGCGCGTCCTCGACGGCCGGGGAGCGGGGCCCGGCGGCGCCGACCGGGTCTGGACCAGGCTCGCCGTGGCCCCGGACGGCGGCTGCGCGCCGGCCCTGGACCCGCTGCTGGCCCGGGCCCTGCGGCCGGTCGGCTGCGAACGGCTGCTGCGGGCCACGTACACCGACGCCACCACGAGCTCCGTCACCACGGTCGGGGTGATCTTCACCGAGGGGGACGCCCGGGCCATGACGGCGCTGCGCGACCGGTTCTCCGAACAGCACCTCGACCGCCGCGCCGACCTGATGCCCCGCACCTACCCCGTCGACGGCACGGTCGCCGCCGCGTTCGGCGACCGGCAACGCGCCGCCTGGTCCGTCCGTGTGTCGACCGGGATGCCCGTCGTCGTGTTCGCCGTCTCCGGGTTCGCCGACGGGCGCCCCGTCACCGACCCGCGCCCCGCGGACCGGGCCGCCGACCCCGAGGCGAAGGGCACGGTCGCCGAGGCCGGGCTCGGCCACGAGGCCGGAGGCGTCTCCGACCGGATCGAGCGCGGTCTGCGCCGGACCATCACCGACCTCACGGAGAAACCGCGATGAGCCGCCGCGCCCGCCACCACCGACGCGTGCTGGGCGCGGTCTGCGCCGCCACCGCGTTCGCGCTGCTGCCCGCGGTCCCGGCCCGCGCCGACGCGATACGGGACCAGCAGTGGGGCCTGGAGGCGCTCCACACCGACCAGGCATGGCGGACCACCAAGGGCCGGGGGATCACCGTCGCCGTCGTCGACACCGGGGTCGACGGCAGCCTCCCCGACCTGGACGGCCAGGTACTGCCCGGCAAGGACATGATCGGCTTCGGCGCCCGCCGCGGCGACCACGCCTGGGCGCGCCACGGCACGGCGATGGCGGGCATCATCGCGGGCCGCGGTCACGGAGCCGGTGGCGCCGACGGGGTGCTCGGCGTGGCGCCCGGGGCGAGGATCCTTCCGGTCCGGGTGATCCTCGAAGCCTCCGACCCGGCCCGCGCCAGGGCCCGGGAGTCCCGCGGCGCGGCCCTCGCCGACGGCATCCGCTGGGCCGCCGACCACGGCGCCGACGTCATCAACCTCTCGCTCGGCGACGACAGCGAGTCGGCCCACCCGGAGGCGGGCGAGGACGCCGCGATCCAGTACGCGCTGGGGAAGGGGGCCGTCGTCGTCGCCTCCTCGGGCAACGGCGGCGAGAAGGGCGACCACGTCTCCTACCCCGCCGCCTACCCCGGGGTGATCGCCGTCGCCGCCGTCGACCGGTACGGCACCCACGCCGCCTTCTCCACTCGCCGCTGGTACACCACCGTCAGCGCGCCCGGGGTCGACATCGTCGTCCCCGCCCCCGACCGTCAGTACTACGTGGAGTGGGGCACCTCCGCCGCGGCCGCGTTCGTCTCCGGGGCGGTGGCACTGGTGCGCGCCGCACATCCGGGACTGACCCCGGCCCAGATCAAGCGGCTGCTCATGGACACGGCCCGCAGCGGCTCCGGCACCGGCCACGACGACGCCCGGGGGTACGGCATCGTGGACCCCGCCGCCGCGATCGAGGCGGGCTCCGCGCTCCGCCCCGCCGGTCCGCGGGCCGAGTCGGCCGAGGCCGGGTACCGCGAGCGGTACTTCGGACCGGGGCCCGCCCCCGAGCACCACGACACCCGGCCCACCGGCCGGCTCGCCCTCGCCGCCGGCGGCCTCGGGGCCGTCCTGCTGGCCCTGGCCGTGGTGCTGTGGCGCGGCCGGGCCGGAGCGCGGCGCCGGGCCTGATCCAGTACGCCGACGGGCATCCGGCACGGCGGCGGAGTCCACGCCGACCTGCCGGAAGGGCGGGCGGGCGCAGGGACTACGCTCGCCCCGTGGAGCTGAAGAACATTCCGGACCCCGGTTACTCCGACGACGACGGCTCGGCCGACCCGGCAGTCGCGGCGGCGCTCGCCGCCTGGGCCGAGGACCGGACGGCGGTCGGCCCGGTACTCGAAGCCCTCCAGGGGACCCGGCTGCTGGTCCCCGTCGTCGCCGTGCTCGGCGAGGCGGAGGTGGACGAGAACGGGCTGCGGCGCGAGAAGACCAGCGACATGGCCGTCCCCACCCTCCTGGCCGGGGACCGCCGCGCCCTGCCCGCCTTCACCTCGACCGACTCACTGGCGCTCTGGGACCCCGGGGCCCGCCCCGTCGCCGTCCCCCTGCACCAGGCCCTGCGCGCCGCCGCGCACGAGAAGGCGGACACCGTCGTTCTCGACCTCGCCGGACCGGTCGCGTTCGAACTGACCGGCCCCGCGCTGCTCGCGCTCGCCGAGGGCCGCACCAGCGCCGATCCGCTGGACGACCCCGCGGTCACCTCGGCGGTGCGCGACGCGGTCGCCGCCGAGCCGGCCGTGGTCCGCGCCCATCTCGTGCCCGGCCGGGCCGACGGCACCCTCGCCCTCGTCCTCGGCGCCGGGACGGACCCCGCCGACGTGGCCCGCCGGGTCGCCGAGCGGCTTGCGGCCGACGAGGTCCTGCGCGCCCGTCTGGTGCGGGGCCTGGACCTGGCGGTGCTCCCGGCCGATGCGGCGGCACCGGGCGAGGCCCTGTTCACGCGCTGAGCCCAGGAGTCCGTACGACACGCGTGAGCCCACCGCCCCCGGGGCGGTGGGCTCACGTCTGCGCGGAAGAAGTGAAGACCGGAAGGGAAGAAGGAGGGGCGGGTCAGCCGAAGACCGGACCGGTGTACTTCTCACCGGGGCCGGCGCCGGGCTCGTCCGGCACCAGCGACGCCTCGCGGAAGGCGAGCTGGAGCGACTTCAGACCGTCGCGCAGCGGGGCCGCGTGGAAGGAGCTGATCTCCGTCGTACTGGCGTCCAGCAGACCGGCCAGGGCGTGGACCAGCTTGCGGGCCTCGTCGAGGTCCTTGTGCTCGTCGCCGTCCTCGGTCAGGCCGAGCTTCACTGCGGCGGCGCTCATCAGATTGACCGCGACCGTCACGATCACCTCGACCGCGGGCACCTCCGCGATGTCGCGGGCCATCTCGTCGAAGCCGGGGGAATCGTTCACGGGGGTCGCGTCACTCATGCGCCATACGATAGGCGCACGTGAACACCGTGCCGTGGGCGGGAGTGCCGGGAGACACCGGGTTAGCGCACGCCCCGCGGAACTGCTAACCTTGTGTGACGACCGGCTGGGCGACTATGTGCCCGGCCCACAAGTGGAGGCTCCGATCTCCCACCTGGCTGCCCCTCGGGGCGGCGGGTCACCGGTCAGGCGGTGCCCATCGTTCCGTACGGACGATGGAGCCGCCCGATGCGCCCCGCGGAGGACCGCGGCGGTGTTCCGGTTGTTCCAGGAGCCCCGCCTGTGTCCCGTCGGGGCATTTTTCTTGTCCCTGTGCGGTTGGTCTGATCGAAAACAGACGTTACGCGGCTGTCCGCCAGGCGGTCGCGTGGTGCTACCGAGGAGGATCCATCAGCGCCGAGCCCCGCATCAACGACCGGATTCGCGTTCCCGAGGTGCGACTTGTCGGTCCCAGCGGCGAGCAGGTCGGGATTGTTCCGCTTGCCAAGGCCCTGGAACTCGCGCAGGAGTACGACCTCGACCTGGTCGAGGTGGCGGCGACCGCCCGTCCGCCCGTGTGCAAGCTCATGGACTACGGGAAGTTCAAGTACGAGTCGGCCATGAAGGCCCGTGAGGCGCGCAAGAACCAGGCGCACACGGTCATCAAGGAGATGAAGCTCCGGCCGAAGATCGACCCGCACGACTACGACACCAAGAAGGGTCACGTCGTCCGGTTCCTCAAGCAGGGCGACAAGGTCAAGATCACGATCATGTTCCGTGGTCGTGAGCAGTCCCGCCCCGAGCTGGGCTTCCGACTGCTCCAGCGTCTGGCTTCGGACGTGGAGGACCTCGGTTTCATCGAGTCCAACCCGAAGCAGGACGGCCGGAACATGATCATGGTTCTTGGCCCGCACAAGAAGAAGACCGAAGCCATGGCCGAGGCCCGCGAGGCCCAGGCCGCCCGCAAGGCGGGGCGCCAGGGTTCCGGCTCCGGCGCCGGTGCCGAGGGCGGGAACGCCCAGGCTTCGGGAGAGACACCTTCCGAGTCGTGATCTCAGGGGGCCGCCATCCAGGCGGCCCCGGGTCACCCCGGAATCCCCACCAAGAACTGACGCCCCTGCTGTCCGGTGCCCGCACCGAGAGGGGCGCCACTGACGAGGAGAGAACGGCGCGATGCCGAAGAACAAGACGCACAGCGGTGCCAGCAAGCGTTTCAAGATCACCGGCTCCGGCAAGGTGCTCCGCGAGCGCGCCGGCAAGCGCCACCTTCTTGAGCACAAGTCGTCCAAGAAGACCCGCTCGCTGACCGGCACGGTCGTGCTGGCCCCGGCCGACGCCAAGAAGGTCAAGAAGCTTCTCGGCAAGTGAGTCCGTCGCCCCGGGTGATCCCGCGGGCGCGACCTCGACT
The DNA here is from genome assembly GCF_042892615.1 of Streptomyces sp. NPDC001750. Taxonomy (NCBI): domain Bacteria; kingdom Bacillati; phylum Actinomycetota; class Actinomycetes; order Kitasatosporales; family Streptomycetaceae; genus Streptomyces; species Streptomyces sp. NPDC001750. The sequence goes on from NZ_JBIAUE010000006.1 coordinate 213,986, forward strand.
GAGACCGGGACCCATTCGTTTTCGGGTCGTGTGAGTCCAACCACGGCCCCGCTGCAAGGAGTTGACAAGTGGCACGCGTCAAGCGCGCAGTAAACGCCCACAAGAAGCGCCGGGCGATCCTGGAGCAGGCCAGCGGTTACCGCGGCCAGCGCTCGCGGCTGTACCGCAAGGCGAAGGAGCAGGTCACCCACTCCCTCGTCTACAACTACAACGACCGCAAGAAGCGCAAGGGCGACTTCCGCCAGCTGTGGATCCAGCGCATCAACGCCGCTGCTCGTCAGAACGGCATGACGTACAACCGCCTCATCCAGGGTCTGAAGGCCGCCAACATCGAGGTGGACCGCAAGATGCTGGCCGAGCTCGCGGTCAACGACGCCAACGCGTTCGCCGCCCTCGTCGAGGTCGCCCAGAAGGCCCTTCCGAGCGACGTCAACGCCCCGAAGGCCGCCGCCTGATCCAGGCCGCACCTTCCGCTCGCTGAGCCGGACCCGCAGGCGCTCGCCGTCTGCGGGTCCGGTGCGTTGCACCCCCGTTCCGTTCCGTACGTCCGTCACCTCCGTACGCAGAGAGGCTCGCCGCCGACCATGGGCACCCCCGAACTGATCTCCCCGCGATCCCCGCGCGTCACCGCCGCCCGGCGGCTGGCCAAGCGCAACTTCCGCGGCAAGGAGCGCAGGTTCATCGCCGAGGGCCCGCAGGCCGTGCGCGAGGCAGCCGGACACCGCGGCGCCGACGGCGAACCGACGCTGATCGAGCTCTTCGCCACCGTCGAGGCCGCCGAGCGGTACGCCGACATCGTCGACGCCGCCCACGCGGCCGGCGCCCGGGTGCACCTCGCGGACTCCGGTGTCCTCGCCGACGTGTCGCAGACCGTCACCCCGCAGGGCCTGATCGGCGTCTGCCGCTTCCTCGACTCCCCGTTCGACGCCATCCTCGCCGCGCGGCCGAAACTGGTCGCCGTGCTCGCCCACGTACGCGACCCCGGCAACGCCGGCACAGTGCTGCGCTGCGCCGACGCCGCGGGCGCCGACGCCGTCGTGCTCACGGACGCCTCGGTGGACCTCTACAACCCCAAGTCCGTCCGGGCCTCGGTCGGTTCGCTCTTCCACCTGCCGGTCGCGGTCGGCGTCCCGGTCGAGCAGGCCGTACAGGGGCTGAGGGAGGCGGGCGTACGGATCCTCGCCGCCGACGGCGCGGGTGACGACGACCTCGACGACGAGCTCGACGCCGGGACCATGGGCGGGCCGACCGCCTGGGTCTTCGGCAACGAGGCGTGGGGGCTGCCGGAGGAGACCAGGGCGCTGGCCGACGCCGTCGTACGGGTGCCGATCCACGGCAAGGCGGAGAGCCTCAATCTGGCGACCGCGGCGGCCGTCTGCCTGTACGCCTCCGCGCGGGCCCAGCGTTCCCGCTCCTGAGCCCGCTCCCGGGCCGCCACGGGGCCCGTGACGGCGCCGTGACCGGGTCCCGTCGGACGGCGCACGGCGCACGGCGGGCGTACGCCCCCGCAGGGTGTCGCACCGTCACCGACGACTAGTAGGGTGACGGGCCCGGGGGCCCACTGCACCGGTCGGCATCGCGAGAGGTGGGATAGAGGGATATGGGCGTCGGCATGAACAGGCCGCGCGGGACATGCACCGCCGCCGTGCACGCCTGCCAGGAACCCGACGCAGCGGACGGGCCGCCCGACGACCGGAGCCCCGCACCCGATCCCCGCGCGGACGCCGACACCCCCGGGGATCCCCACCGGGGCATCGACCCCGACGACCTGCCCGACGGCCTGGTCGTCGCCGACGCGTCCGGCCGGATCGTCGGCTACAACGCCGCGGCGGCCCGCATCACCGCCGTGCCCCGGGCCGCGGCCCTCGGCCGCCTCCTGGAGCAGGCGCTGCCGCTGGAGGACCTCAAGGGCCACCGCTGGTGGGCCCTGACCGATCCGTACGGCGGGCTGGCCACCCGCACCGGCCAGCCCGAGCGCCACCTGCTGCTGCCGGGCGGCCGCGAGGTCCTGGTCTCCGCACGGTACGTGCGCGAGCGCCCGACCGGTCCCGTGCGCCGCGTGGTGGTCTCCCTGCGCGGCACCGAGGCCCGCCGCCGCAACGAGCGCAGCCACGCCGAACTGATCGCGACCGTCGCCCACGAACTGCGCTCCCCGCTGACCTCCGTCAAGGGGTTCACCGCGACGCTCCTCGCCAAGTGGGAACGGTTCACCGACGACCAGAAGCGGCTGATGCTGGAGACCGTCGACGCCGACGCGGGCCGCGTCACCCGGCTCATCGCCGAACTCCTCGACATCTCCCGGATCGACTCCGGCCGGCTGGAGCTGCGCCGGCAGCCGGTGGACCTCTCCGCCGCCGTCGAGCGCCACGTCCAGGCCCTCACCGCCAAGGGACAGGACCCCGACCGCTTCCTCGTCCGCACCTGCCAGCCGGTGCCCGCGGTCTGGGCCGACCCGGACAAGGTCGACCAGGTGCTCGGCAACCTCCTGGAAAACGCGGTGCGCCACGGCGAGGGAACCGTCACCATCGAAGTCGCACCCGCACCGGCGGACGACGACGAGAAGGGAACGGCCGTCACCGTGAGCGACGAAGGCCCCGGCATCCCCGAGGAATCGATGTCCCGCGTCTTCACCCGCTTCTGGCGGGGCAGCAAGCGCGGCGGCACCGGCCTGGGCCTCTACATCGTCAAGGGCATCGTCCAGGCGCACGGCGGGACGATCACGGTCGGCCGCGGCCCCGGCGGCGGCGCCGAATTCCGGTTCGTCCTGCCCGTGAGCGCTCCCGCCTACCTCGGATAGCGGCGTCCGGGCCGCGGGCGGCGGTGTTCGCGCGGCGACCGGACGGGCCGGGGGCGGGGTGCCGGGAGGCCGCCCGCGCCGCCCGCGGACCCTGCGCACGTCCGGAGCCCTTTAGACTCGTCCTTTGGCACCTTTGCGTCCTCCAGCCGTCGGGCGGGGCCGCCGGGGTCCGGGGCGTCCCCGGTTCAGAGCAGTACCAGCCAATCGGAAGCACGGGAAGAGATGTCGGCACCGAACAAGTCGTACGACCCAGTCGAGGTCGAGGCACTGAAACCGGAAGAGATCGAGCGCATGCGGGACGAGGCGTTCGCCGCCTTCGCCGCCGCCGGTGACCTCGACGCGCTCGCCCGGGCGAAGACCGCGCACACCGGCGGCACCTCGCCGCTGGCGCTCGCCAACCGGGAGATCGGCGCGCTGCCGCCCCAGGCCAAGGCCGAGGCGGGCAAGCGCGTGGGCCAGGCCCGCGGCGCCGTGAACAAGGCCCTCGCCGCCCGTCAGGCGGAGCTGGAGGCCGAGCGGGACGCCCGAGTGCTGGTCGAGGAGGCGGTGGACGTCACGCTGCCGTACGACCGTGTCCCGGCCGGCGCCCGCCACCCGCTGACCACGCTCATGGAGCGCGTCGCGGACGTCTTCGTGGCCATGGGCTACGAGATCGCCGAGGGCCCCGAGGCCGAGGCGGAGTGGTTCAACTTCGACGCGCTGAACTTCGTGCCCGACCACCCGGCCCGGCAGATGCAGGACACCTTCTTCGTCCGCGGCGCCGACGGCGCCGACACCGACGAGTCCGGGGTCGTGCTGCGCACCCACACCTCGCCGGTCCAGGCCCGTACCCTGCTCGACCGCGAGCCTCCCGTCTACGTCGTCTGTCCCGGCCGCGTCTACCGCACCGACGAGCTCGACGCGACGCACACCCCGGTCTTCCACCAGATCGAGCTGCTGGCCGTCGACGAGGGCCTCACCATGGCCGACCTCAAGGGCACCCTCGACCACATGGTCCAGGCGCTCTTCGGCGCGGACATGAAGACCCGGCTGCGGCCGAACTTCTTCCCGTTCACCGAGCCGTCCGCCGAGATGGACATGGTCTGCTACGTCTGCCGCGGCGCGTCCGTCGGCAACCCGGACCGTCCCTGCCGCACCTGCGGCAGCGAGGGCTGGATCGAGCTCGGCGGCTGCGGCATGGTCAACCCCAGGGTGCTCATCGCCTGCGGCGTCGACCCCCAGAAGTACAGCGGATTCGCCTTCGGGTTCGGCATCGAACGGATGCTGATGTTCCGCCACAACGTCGAAGACATGCGAGACATGGTCGAGGGTGACGTCCGTTTCACCCGGCCGTTCGGGATGGAGATCTGATGCGTGTCCCGCTTTCCTGGCTGCGGGAGTACGTCGACCTGCCGGCGACGGAGACCGGCCGTGACGTACAGGCCAAGCTCGTCGCCGTCGGCCTGGAGGTCGAGACCGTCGAGCAGATCGGCGCCGGCCTCAAGGGTCCCCTGGTCGTCGGACAGGTCCTGACCATCGAGGAGCTGGAGGGCTTCAAGAAGCCCATCCGCTTCTGCACCGTCGACGTCGGCGACGCCAACGGCACCGGCGAGCCGCAGGAGATCGTCTGCGGAGCTCGCAACTTCTCCGTCGGCGACAAGGTCGTCGTGGTCCTCCCGGGCGCCGTCCTGCCCGGCGACTTCGCGATCTCCGCGCGCAAGACGTACGGCCGGACCTCGCACGGCATGATCTGCTCCGCCGACGAGCTCGGCATGGGCGACGACGGCACGCACGGCATCATCGTGCTGCCGCCGGAGCACGAGGTCGGCACCGACGCCATCGAGCTGCTCCAGCTCGTCGACGAGGTCCTGGACATCGCCGTCACGCCCGACCGCGGCTATTGCCTGTCCATGCGCGGCGTCGCCCGCGAGACCGCCATCGCCTACGGCCTGCCGCTGCGCGACCCGGCGCTCCTGGACGTGCCCGCGCCGAACGCGTTCGGCCACCCGGTGAAGGTCGCCGACCCGGTCGGCTGCGACCGGTTCACCGCGCGGACCGTCGTCGGCCTCCAGCCCGAGGCGCGCTCCCCGATCTGGATGCAGCGCCGGCTGCAGAAGGCCGGGATGCGCCCGATCTCGCTCGCCGTCGACATCACCAACTACGTGATGCTGGAGCTCGGCCAGCCGCTGCACGCCTACGACCGCACCCGTCTCGACGGGCCGATCGGGGTGCGCCGCGCCCAGCAGGGCGAGAAGCTCACCACCCTCGACGGCACGGTCCGCGTCCTGGACGCCGAGGACCTGGTCATCACCGACGACCGCGGCCCGATCGGCCTCGCGGGCGTCATGGGCGGTGCCAACACCGAGATCGCGGACGCCCAGGACGGCACCCACGGCACCACCGAGGTCGTCATCGAGGCGGCGCACTTCGACGCGATCTCGATCGCCCGTACCGCGCGCCGCCACAAGCTGTCCTCCGAGGCGTCCAAGCGCTTCGAGCGCGGCACCGACCCGCAGGCCGCGGCCGCCGCCGCGCAGCGCACCGTCGACCTGCTGGTGCTGCTCGCGGGTGGTACGGCCGAGGCCGGGGTCACCGAGGTCTGCGCCCCGTCCGCGCCCCGCACCATCGTGATGCCCGCGTCCCACCCCGACCGGGTGGCCGGGGTGGAGTACGGCCGTGAGACCGTCGTGCGCCGCCTCCAGGAGGTCGGCTGCGACGTCTACGGGCAGGACGAGCTGGTCGTCACCGTGCCGTCCTGGCGTCCGGACCTCAGCGAGCCGAACGACCTCGCCGAGGAGGTCATCCGGCTGGAGGGCTACGAGAACCTCCCGTCCACGCTCCCGACGCCCCCGTCCGGGCGTGGGCTCACCGACCGCCAGCGGCTGCACCGCCGGATCGGCCGGGCGCTCGCCGGGGCCGGGTACGTCGAGGCGCTGAACTACCCGTTCGTCGGCGGCGCCGTGTTCGACCAGCTCGGGCTCGACGCCGATGACGCCCGTCGCCGCACGGTCGACCTCGTCAACCCGCTGTCCGACGAGGAACCGTCCCTGCGCACCACGCTGCTGCCGGGGCTGCTCGGCGCGCTGCGGCGCAACGACGGCCGGGGCGGTCACGACCTGGCGCTGTTCGAGACCGGGCTCGTCTTCAGGCCCGCCGACGGCGCTGCGAAGGCCGTCCGGCTGTCCGTCGACCGCCGTCCCGGCGACGAGGAGATCGCCGCGCTCGACGCCGCGCTGCCGCACCAGCCCCGCAACGCCGCGGTCGTCCTCGCGGGTGCCCGCGAGCAGGCCGGCTGGTGGGGCGCGGGCCGCCCGGCGGACTGGGCCGACGCCGTCGAGGCCGCCCGCACGGTCGCCCGGGAGGCGGGTGTCGAGGCGACCGTCCGCGGCGCCCAGCACGCGCCGTGGCACCCGGGCCGGTGCGCCGCGCTGTACGTCGCGGTGAACGGGGAGGAGACCCTCCTCGGCCACGCCGGCGAGCTGCACCCGCGCGTCGTCAAGGCGCTCCACCTGCCGGAGCGCACCTGCGCCATGGAGATCGAGCTGGACGTCCTGGAGCGGGCCGTCGACGGTCCGGTCCGGGCACCCGGCATCTCCGCCTTCCCGGTGGCGACCCAGGACGTCGCGCTGGTCGTCGCGGAGAACGTCCCGGCGGCCGACGTGGAGCGGGCGCTGCGCGAGGGTGCGGGTGAACTCCTCGAATCGCTGCGGCTGTTCGACGTCTTCACCGGCGACCAGATCGGCGCGGGCCGCAAGTCCCTGGCGTACGCGCTGCGCTTCCGCGCCGCGGACCGCACGCTGACCGTCGACGAGGCCACGGCCGCCCGCGACGCCGCGGTGGCGCTGGCCGCCGAGCGGACGGGCGCGGTGCTGAGGGGCGCGTAACGGCACACCGCGCATCGCGCGGCATGGGACGAAGGGGCGTGTCCGGGCTTCGGACACGCCCCTTCGTGCTCGCCGGGAGATGTGTTCGCGGGTGCGGTCCGACCCCTCCGGCGCCTTCGCGGGGCGCGACCCGGGACGGCGCGGGAACGCGAACGGGGCCGGACCGGGCGCACCGGTCCGGCCCCGAACAGGCGCGGTCGCGGATCAGGAGTACACGTAGAAGCCCGAACCGGTCTTGCGGCCGAGCCGCCCCGCGTCCACCATGCGCTGGAGCAGCGGGGGAGCGGCGTACAACGGCTCCTTGAACTCCGCGTACATCGAATCGGCGACCGATGCCACGGTGTCCAGCCCGATCAGGTCGGAGAGCTTGAGCGGCCCCATGGGGTGGGCGCAGCCGAGCTCCATGCCGTTGTCGATGTCCTCGCGGCTGGCGATCCCCGACTCGAACATCCGGATCGCGGAGAGCAGGTACGGGATCAGCAGCGCGTTGACGACGAAGCCGGACCGGTCCTGGGCGCGGATCGGGTGCTTGCCGAGGACGTCCTGCACCAGGGCCTCCGCGCGCTTCACCGTCTCGTCGGACGTCGTCAGCGCGGGGATCAGCTCGACGAGCTTCTGCACCGGTGCCGGGTTGAAGAAGTGGATGCCGATGACCTGGTCGGGGCGGGAGGTCGCCACGGCCAGCTTCACCAGCGGGATGGAGGAGGTGTTCGAGGCCAGGATCGCGTCCGGCCGGGTCACCACCTGGTCGAGCACCTGGAAGATCTCGGTCTTGACCTGCTCGTTCTCCACGACGGCCTCGATGACGAGATCGCGGTCGGCGAATTCTCCGAGGTCGGTCGTGAAGGTCAGCCGGGCGAGTGTCTCGTCCCGTTCCTCCGCGGTGATCTTGCCGCGGTCGGCGGCCTTCGAGAGGGAGTTGTGGAGCCTGGTGCGGCCGATCTCCAGCGCCTCGCCGGTGGTCTCGGCCACCTTGACCTCAAGACCGCTGCGGGCGCACACCTCCGCGATGCCCGCGCCCATCTGGCCACAGCCCACCACTCCGACGCGTGAAATATCGGCCATAGAGTCCGTCACCTCGTGCCTTTCGCTGATCTCCGAGTCGCAGGTTCCCGTGTGAGTCCGGTGCCCGCCCCGACCCCCCGACGTTACTCCGCCGCCTACGGGTGATCGCGGGCCGGGGCGGGCATGCTCTGCCGTACGCCCGGACACGGAGGCGACGGACACCGGCGCGGACCGACGGCGACGCGGTGCCGGCGGCGGTGGTCACGACGAGGACGACGAGGGAGAGAGACGGCAGGTGCGAGACGAGATGCGGCAGATGGCCCGAAGAGGCTTTGTGACGGGAGCGGCCGGAGCGGTCGCCGGAGCGATGGGCGGGGCCGTCCTGGCGGGTGACGCCGTCGCGGCTCCCGTCCGGCAGGGTCCCGCCTCCCGGACGGTCGACGGCCCCGGGCGGGAGGGCGCGCCACCGCACGGGGGCGGCCACCGGACCGCGCGGCGCGAACTGCGCGGCGTGTGGGTCGCCACCGTCGCCAACCTCGACTGGCCGTCGAAGCCCGGTCTGACGGCCGCCGCGCAGCGCGCGGAGCTGATCGACCACCTGGACGAGGCCGTCGACCGGCGGCTGAACGCCGTGATGCTCCAGGTCCGGCCGACCGCCGATGCCCTGTGGCCCTCGCCGTACGAGCCGTGGGCCCAGTACCTCACCGGCGTCCAGGGCAAGGACCCCGGCTGGGATCCGCTGGGCACCGCCGTGCGCGAGGCGCACGACCGGGGGCTCGAACTGCACGCCTGGTTCAACCCGTACCGGGTCGCCAACCACACCGACCCGTCCCGGCTGACCGCGGCCCACCCCGCCAGGCGGCACCCGGACTGGGTCCTGCCGTACGGCGGGAAGCTCTACTACAACCCGGGCCTCCCCGAGGTCCGCCGCTTCGTCCAGGACGCGATGCTGGACGCGGTCCGCCGCTACGACATCGACGCCGTGCACTGGGACGACTACTTCTACCCGTACCCGGTGGCCGGACAGGAGTTCGCCGACGACGCCGCGTACGCGCAGTACGGTGCGGGGTTCCCCGACCGGGCCGCCTGGCGGCGCGACAACACCGACCGGCTGGTGCGCGAGACCGGCGAGCGGATCAAGAAGATCAAGAAGAACGTCCGGTTCGGCATCAGCCCGTTCGCGGTCTGGCGCAATGCCGCGACCGATCCGCGCGGCTCCGCCACGAAGGCGGGCGTGCAGACCTACGACGACCTGTACGCCGACACCCGCGGCTGGATCAAGAAGGGCTGGATCGACTACATCTGCCCGCAGGTCTACTGGAACCTCGGATTCGCCGCCGCCGACTACGCCGAACTGGTGCCCTGGTGGAACGAGGTCGTGCGGGGCACGGGCGTCGATCTGTACATCGGCGAGGCGCTGTACAAGGCCGGTGACCCCGCCCAGCCGGCCGCCTGGCAGGATCCGGCCGAACTCTCCCGCCACCTCGACTTCGCCGCCGCCTGCGACCAGGTGCGCGGCCATGTCTACTTCTCGGGCAAGGACGTGGTCGAGGACAGGATCGGCGCGATGACCCGCGTGGTGGACGACCACTACCCGGGCCGGGTGCGCCCGCCCCGCTGAGGGAGCGGCGGAGCGGACGCGGGGGACGGGGCGGGCGGCCGGGAGGAATCCGGTCGTCCGCCCGTGGCCCGGGAGCGACGAGCGCCGCCGCGGAGGCCGCTACGGGCTCTCCGGTGTCCGCTTCCTGTCGGCGGTGTGCTGTACGACGCTGTCGGGACCGGGCGAAATCAGGTGCTCGTGTCCGTCCTCGGAACGGACGCGGAACGGGGGAGTGCCCCCGGCACCGAGCACTTCGAGGATCTCTGCGACCTTGTCGTGCTGCCCCACGGTCCTGCCGTGCGTCAGCAGCCGGTCGCCCGCGCGTGCCTCCATCGGGAGTGACCTCCTCACGGGTGGCGGTCCTTGTCGACAAGTCTATGACCGAAAAGCGACTTCGCCCGGTGGGGAAGCGGGGAGCGCGGGCCGTACGCCGGGGCCGGGGCCGCACGGGTGCGCCTTGCCGAGGGCGCCGGGTGCGCGGCCTCGCCGCGGGTGGCGAGCGGGCGGCGCGGGGAGTCCGTCACGGGGAAGGGGCCGGGGGCGGGTGCTCGTCACGGGCGCCGGAGCCCGGCTCCGGGCACGGGGCCCGCTCGTCACGCGCCCTTGTCACGGCCCCTCGTCACGGGGCCGGCCGCGCCCCGCACGCTGGGTGACCACGATGCAGACGAGGACCGCGACCGCCGCCACCGGCGCAGCCGCCGCCACGTCCTCGCCGAGCAGGAAGAACGACCACCCCAGGGTCAGCAACGGCTGCGCGAGCTGGAGCTGGCTGGCCCGGGGCACGCCGATCTCCGGCGCAACACCATGACGGCTGCCCTGCGGCTCGACCTGCCGGCCCTCGCGCTCCCGCACGTCCCCTCGGGCGGCGGCAGTCTGTGGCTGCGCCTGCCCGGGACGGAGGCGGGCACCGACGAGTCCGCGGTGGTCTCGGCGGCGCTGCGCGCGGGCGTGGCCGTCGCGCCCGGCCGCCCGTACTTCTGCGCCGAACCCCCTTCCCCGCACATCCGGTTGAGCTTCGCCGCGGTCGCCGGAGCGGCCGAGATCGCCGAGGGCGTCCGCCGTCTGCGCACGGCCTGCGAAGAGACCCTGGGGACGTTGCCGGCCGGATCCGGGGACGGATGTCCGGCGGAGGAGCCGACGGAACCGGGCGGGAGGACGCGGTAGGGGCCGCGAGGCCGTCCGCAGGGCGCGGGGCATGCCGGGCCGTCGAGGGAGCGGCGCACCGCACGGGCACCACGTTCCCGAACCTTCGTAAAGGCTTGCGGTTACCCCCTTGACCCGGGTGGCGTTCGGCTCCACGATCGCCGCCATGACTGTGCGAGTCTCGCTCGTCGCCGCGGCCCGCAGTTCCGCGCCGCTCGCCGAGCGCTTCGACGAGGACCGGCCGCTCGACCCCACCGGGTGGCACGAAGTGCGGCTCGCCGCGCACGCCCTGGCACCGCTGGGGGCCGCCGAACTGCGCTACTGCTCGCCCACCGCGCGCAGCCGCGCCACCGGTCGGGCGCTCGGCTACGCACCGCTCGTCCAGCCCGCGCTGCGCGACTGCGACATGGGGCGCTGGCGCGGCTGCACCCTGGCCGACGTCGCCACCTGCGAGCCCGCCGCCGTCGACGCCTGGCTCGCCGACCCGAGCTCCGCCCCGCACGGCGGCGAACCGCTGCTCGCCTTCATCTCCCGGATCGGGAGCTGGCTGGACACCCGGCCCGTGTGCGAGGGCGCCATCGTGGCCGTCGCGGAACCCGCCGTCGTCCGGGCCGCGCTCGTCCACGCCCTCATGGCCCCGCCGTCGACGTACTGGAACGTCGACGTGCGCCCGCTGTCGACGGTCACGCTCTCCGGTGGGCCGGGGCGCTGGAGCCTGCGGCTCGAAGCGGGAGCCCACTGACCGGCCGTCATCGCCGCCCGCGCCCGCTCCCCGCGCGCGGCGTCGTGCGCGTCGCGTTGGGCGGGCCTCGTGCGGAGTGCGGCGTCCCGGCCGCACGCGTACGGCCGGGACGCCGCACCTTGCGGGACCGTTCGGTCAGCCCTCCTTGTTGTCCTCGTCCTTGCTGTCGTCGCCCTCGTCCGCGCCCTTGTTCGGGGAGTCGGCGAGGAACGTGAGGGCCTCGGCGATGGCCGTCTCGGCGGTCGACTTGTCGATACCGAGACCCGACAGCACGCCCGCGCCGTCCTCCTGCTCCAGCAGGGCGAGCAGGATGTGCTCGGTGCCGACGTAGTTGTGCCCCATGCGCAGCGCCTCGCGGAACGTGAGTTCCAGCGCCTTGCGGGCCCCGGCGTCGTACGGGATCAGGTCCGGCACCTCGTCCGCGGCGGCGGGCAGGGCCTCGGTCGCGGCGCGGCGGATCGCGTCCGGAGTGATGCCCTGGGCCTTGACGAAGGCGATGCCCAGCCCCTCCGGTTCGCTGAGCAGCCCCAGCACCAGGTGTGCGGTGCGCACCTGGTCGTTGCCCGCCGCCCGGGCCTCGTTCTGCGCGGCCATGACGACGTTCTTGGCCCGCGGGGTGAAGCGGCCGAATCCCTGGCTCGGGTCGAGGTCCGACGGTTCGCCGGGGTCCTTGGCGACGAACCGCTTCTGGGCCGCCTGCCTGGTCACGCCCATGCTCTTGCCGATCTCGGTCCAGGAGGCGCCCGAGCGCCGGGCCTGGTCCACGAAGTGGCCGATCAGGTGGTCGGCCACGTCGCCGAGGTGGTCCGCGGCGATGACGGCGTCGGAGAGCTGGTCGAGGGCGTCGGTGTGGGTCTTCTTGATGGCCTCGATCAGGTCGTCGAGGCGCACGGGATGGGTCATGCGTACGGGATTCACCATGCGTCAACCGTAGGTTGACAGTCGGGGTGGCGTCAACTTCGAGTTGACAGTGGGGGTGCCGGAACGACGGAGCGCGCCGCCCGACGGGGGTCCGTCGGACGGCGCGCTCGTTCAGAGGTCGCGCATGCGCTCGGTCATGCGGTCGTGCGAAGGGTGCGTACGCCGCGCGCGAGGGCGCGGGCGCGGGTCAGAGGACGCCGCTGTCCGCGATGGTGATCTTCGCCTGGGGGCGGCCGCTCTGCGTGCCGAGGGCCTCGATCTTCTTCACGAGGTCCATGCTCTCCTCGTTGTCGACCTCGCCGAACACCACGTGCTTGCCGTCCAGCCACGACGTCACGATGGTCGTGATGAAGAACTGGGAGCCGTTGGAGTCGGGGCCGCTGTTGGCCATGGACAGCAGGCCGGGCTTGGAGTGCGCCAGCTTGAAGTTCTCGTCGGGGAACTTCGCCCCGTAGATGCTCTTGCCGCCCGTGCCGTTGCCCGCGGTGAAGTCGCCGCCCTGGAGCATGAATTCGGGGATGATCCGGTGGAAGGACGACCCCTTGTAACCGAAGCCCTTCTCGCCGGTCGCCAGTGCGCGGAAGTTCTCCGCGGTCCTGGGAACGACGTCGTCGAACAGTTTGAACGTGATCCGCCCGGCGGGCTCGTCGTTGATGGTGATGTCGAAGTAGACCTTGCTCGTCATGGAACCATCCTGACATCGACGCGTCCGGGGCCGCCCGGCGGGAGCGGTTCCACGCCCTCGGGGCGCCCCCGTCGTCCGCGGCGCGGAAGCGGACCGCCCCGGTTGTCCGCACTGCGGAAGGCGGTGGTGCGCGCTGTCCGACTGTGGTTACCTGGGCGCATGATCGTGCTCGTGACCCGCCGCCACGTGGACTACGCGCGTGTCACGACCATGAGTTGTCCCACCGCCCGCTGACGCGGCCCCGTGGTGGCCCACCCCGCGCCGTAGCCGCGCACACCCCCGCGTACGCCCTCCGACACGGAGCCCCGTACGCCTGCTTCCTGCACCCCGCCGCTCACACCGGCACCACCCCGCCCGCCGCCGGGCATCGCACGTGTACCGAGGAGAAGCATGAGCCAGCCGATCGACGCCGTCACCGCCGGTCACACCCCCGAGGACGAGCCGACCGGACCCGCCACCCCCGCCTGGTCGTTCGAGACCAGGCAGCTGCATGCCGGCGCCGTCCCCGACCCGACCACCGGCGCCCGGGCGGTCCCGATCTACCAGACCAGCTCGTTCGTCTTCCGCGACACCCAGCACGCGGCCGACCTCTTCTCGCTCGCCGAGCCCGGGAACATCTACACCCGCATCCACAACCCCACCACGGACGTCTTCGAGCAGCGGATCGCCGCACTCGAAGGCGGCGTCGCCGCCGTGGCCCTCTCCTCCGGGCAGGCCGCGGAGACCCTCGCCGTCCTCAACGTGGCCGGGGCCGGCGACCACATCGTCTCCAGCGCCGCGCTCTACGGCGGCACGTACAACCTCTTCCGGCACACCCTGCGGAAGTTCGGCATCGAGGTGTCCTTCGTCGAGGACCCGGACGACCTCGACGCCTGGCGGGCCGCCATCCGGCCCGGCACCAAGGCCCTGTTCGCGGAGACCCTCGGCAACCCGCGCGGCAACGTCCTCGACATCCGCGCCCTCGCCGACGTCGCGCACGGGGCCGGGCTCCCGCTGATCGTCGACAACACCGTGCCCACCCCCTTCCTCCTGCGCCCCATCGAGCACGGCGCCGACGTCGTCGTCCACTCGGCGACCAAGTTCCTCGGCGGTCACGGCACCACCATCGGCGGCGTCGTCGTCGACGCCGGGACCTTCGACTTCGGCGCGCACCCCGAGCGCTTCCCCGACTTCAGCGAGCCCGACCCCAGCTACCACGGGCTGCGCTACTGGCCCGCCCTCGGCCCCGGCGCGTACGCCATCAAGCTGCGGGTCCAGCTGCTGCGCGACCTCGGACCGGCCATCGCGCCGCACTCCGCCTTCCTGCTCCTGCAGGGCGTGGAGACGCTGAGCCTGCGCATGGAGCGCCACTCGTCCAACGCCCAGGCGCTGGCGGAGTGGCTGGAGCAGCGCGACGAGGTCGCGGCCGTCCACTACGCCGGACTGCCGTCCAACCGCTGGTACGAGGCCGGGCGCCGCTACCTCCCGCGCGGCGCCGGTGCCGTGCTCTCCTTCGAGCTGCGCGGCGGCGTCGAGGCGGGCATGCGCTTCGTGGACGCCGTCGAACTCTTCAGCCACCTCGCCAACATCGGTGACGTGCGCAGCCTCATCATCCACCCCGCGTCCACCACCCACAGCCAGCTCGACGACGCGCAGCTCGCCGCCACCGGCACCTCGCCGGGCCTGGTGCGCCTGTCGGTCGGCATCGAGAACCTGGACGACCTCAAGGCGGACCTGGAGGCCGGCTTCCGCGCCGCGAAGGAGGCGTCCTGAACACCGCCGACCACCCCGCCGACGGGACCGCCCCGGGGGCGATCCCCCCTCCTGCCACCGGCGCGTGGCAGGAGGGGGACCCCCCGGGGCGCCGCGCCTGGTACCACCGTCCGGAGCCCCTGCCGCTGGAGGGCGGCGGCCGGCTCCCGGACGTACGGCTGGCGTACGAGACGTGGGGGCGGCTCGCGCCCGACCGCTCCAACGCGGTCCTCGTCCTGCATGCGCTCACCGGCGACAGCCATGTCGCCGGACCGGTCGGGCCCGGCCACCCCAGCCCCGGCTGGTGGGACGCGCTGATCGGGCCGGGCCGGGCGCTCGACACGGACCATTGGTTCGTGGTGGCGCCGAACGTCCTGGGCGGCTGCCAGGGGAGTACGGGCCCGGCCTCGCCGCGCCCCGACGGCCGTCGCTGGGGCGGGTCGTTCCCCCGGCTCACCCAGCGCGACCAGGTGCTCGCCGAGGCCGGGCTCGCCGACGCGCTGGGCATCGACCGCTGGGCCCTCGTGCTCGGCGGCTCCATGGGCGGGATGCGGGCGGTGGAGTGGGCCGTGTCCCACCCGGAGCGCGTCGCGTCGCTGCTGCTGCTCGCCACGACGGCGGTGGCGAGCGCGGACCAGATCGCCTGGGCCACCGCCCAGCTCCACGCGATCCGCGCCGACCCCAACTGGCGGGGCGGCGACTACCACGACGCGGGACCGGGGCAGGGGCCGCACGCGGGCCTCGGCGTCGCCCGCCGCATCGCCCACATCACCTACCGCGGGGCCGAGGAACTCGACGCCCGCTTCGCCAACCGCGCCCAGGACGGGGAGGACCCCTCGCTGGGCGGCCGCTACCAGGTCGAGTCCTACCTCGACCATCACGCCGCCAAGCTCGTCCGGCGCTTCGACGCCGCCAGCTACGCCGTGCTCGCCGAGGCGATGAACGCCCACGACGTGGGCAGGGGCCGCGGCGGCACGCGCGCCGCCCTCGCCCGGGTGACGGCGCGGACCTTGGTCGCGGGGGTCGACTCCGACCGCCTCTACCCGCTGTCGCAGCAGGAGGAGCTGGCCGCCGGGATCCCCTCGGCCGACCGGGCCCGGGTGGTCGCCTCGCCGTACGGCCACGACGGATTCCTCATCGAGACGCCGCAGATAGCCGCGCTGGTACGGGAACTCCTGGACGACGTACGGGACACGGCCGCCGTTCAGGCCGGGTGAGCGCCGCCGTCGGGGGACCACCGTTCTGGTGGCTCCCGGCGGCAGCCCGGCCCGTCGGCGATCCGGGCCGTCGGCCAACCCGGCCGGTCGGCAACCCGGTCGGTCAGTGGACCGGGCCGTCGGCCTGCGCCCCGGCAATCCCGGTTCGTCGGCGACCCCGGTTCGTGAGCGACTGCTCCCCGCCGCCGTTCCGGACGTCCCGGCCGTGCTGCTGCGGCCGGACGGCCATGAGGTGTGGGCCGGCGAGGACCAGCGGGACTTTCTCGACCGTCTGCCTGGTGGTTCGGCGCCGCCGACGGCTGAGCGCGCGGCCTCCACGGCCCGCCCGGCGGGCGCCCGACCGCGGCCGGATGCCGCATCCGGCCTCGTATCCGGGACTCGGCGCTCGGGCGGGCCCCTCGGCGCCGCGGCCGGTCCGTCAGGGCATCGGGGCCGGCCTGTCCGCTGGTCCCGACGAGCCGCGAAGCCGCCCGGCGGCCGACGGCGCCCACCGGAGCCGGCCGCCGCGGTCGGCACGAGCGCCCCCGCCCCCGCTCACACCGGCCCCCGCTTTGACCTTGACACGGTGACAGGGTCTTCACTGCTTGCCGAGGAGGTGGTCTCGATGACGATCACGAGACGGGACACGGACGCGATACGAGCGCTTCGGGAGTTGGAGGACGGCCGTTCGTCCGTGCGACTGAGGGCTGCTCTGGCGGTCGGCACCACGCCCGACCCGCGCTTCGTCGACAAGCTTGTCGAGCGATGCGCGATCGAGCCGGAGTTCTTCGTCCGCGACATGCTGACCTGGGCGCTCACCCGCCACCCGGTGTCCGTGACGCTTCCCGAGCTGCTCCGCGAAGTCCGCTCGGAGCGCGCGCAGGCGCGGAGCCAGGCGCTGCACACGCTGTCCAAGATCGGGGACCGGCGGGCGTGGCCGGCGATCACCCGCACGCTCCTGGCCGACGCCGAGGACGAGGTGGCGCGGAGCGCCTGGCGGGCCGCGGTCGTGCTCGTGCCGGAGGGCGAGGAGTCCGCGTTGGCCGCGGTGCTGGCGACGCAGCTCGGGCGCGGCGGGCGGGAGACGCAGCTGAGTCTCAGCCGGGCACTGGTCGCGCTGGGCGAAGCGATCGTGCCGGCTCTGCGTGCCGCGACGACGGCCCCCGACCCGCGCATCCGCGCGCACGCGCTCGCCACACGCCGGCTGCTGCGCGATCCGGACGCCGGGTTCGAGTTCGCGATCGAGGAGGCGAAGCGCATCGTGGTACTCGGCGGATCCGACCGGGAGGGATGACGGACGTGTTGATCGGCGAGGTGGCGCGGCGGTCCGGGGTGAGCGCCCGCATGCTCCGGCATTACGAGTCGCTCGGTCTGGTGCGTCCTTCGGGCCGCAGCGGCTCCGGCTATCGGGAGTACTCGGGGGAGGACATCCGGCGGATCTTCCACATCGAGAGCCTGCGGTCGCTGGGGCTGTCGCTGCGTGAGATCGGACGCGCGCTCGACGACCCCGGCTTTACGCCCTCGGCGCTCGTCGACGACCTCGTCCGTCAAACGCGCGAGCGTGTCGCGGCGGAGACCGAGCTGCTCACGCGGCTGGTCCGGATCGGCGCCGCGGACCCCGCCGACTGGACGGACGTCCTCAAGGTCGTCGCGCTCCTCCGGGCACTGGGGTCCAAGAGCGCCGACGCGCGTCAGCGCGCGGCCCTCTCCTCGGTCGACGAGGTTCCGGTGCCGGTGGAGGCCCTCGTCGAGGCGGTGCTGAGCGAGACGGAGCCGAACGTCGCCGGGGCCCTTCGATGGGCGCTGGCGCGATCGGGCGGCCGCGGCCCCGCACTGCTGGCGGAGGGCCTCGGCTCACCGGTGGCCGTGGTGCGGGAACGGGCCGTTCAGGCCCTCGCCGAGATGCCCGGTGGTGAGGCCGCCGCGCTGCTGCGGGATGCCCTCACGGACCCCGACGTCGTGGTCCGCGGGTACGCGGCCCTGGCGCTCGGCGCACGTGGCGCGGCCGAGACGGTCCCGACGCTCATCGACATGATCGTGGCGGGAAGGAACGACACCGATGCGGCCGATGCGCTGAGCGTGCTGGCGAGCGACACCGCGACGGCTGACCGGATCGCGAGCGGGCTCGTCGACCGCCTGGCCCACGACGCCACCGAGGCGCCCGCACGCGGACGGCTGACGCAGGCGCTCGGGGGCATCCCCGGGACGCGGGCGTCACGCGCCCTCGTGGAGCTCTCGCACGATGTGGAGCCCGCCGTCGCGCTGACCGCGGCGTACCTTCTTCGGCGTGGCCGGGCAGCCGGAGACCAGTAACGGTCTTAGGCTGCCCGGCCGCAGCCGGCCGGAGGGTCCTGAGGGGTGGTCGGCGGACGACACCACGCCCGGCGCCCAGGGGAAACACATTGCCGCAGGTGAGAGCTTCGGCTGTCGATCGAGCATCGGGAGCCGCCACGGGGCGTGCTCGCCCGCCGTCAACGACTCCCGGTGACGTCCCTGCGACTTCTCGGAGCGGGTGACATCGCGGTGGCGGGCTGAGCCGAGCCCCTGACGGAGCCCGTTCGCGCTGACTCGGCCATTCTCGGGGTGGTGCCGACCAGGATCGGGTCTCACCCGTCCCGAAAAGTCGCGCCCGCGGCTCAGCCGCAACGCTCGGAGGGGCCGACTCGCGCGCCGAAGGGCCAGCTCCGCTGCTCGGTCCTGTTCGGGCACGCGACGCGCGGTGGTCATTGCATAAAAGTGCAAGGGTGCGTATAGTCATGCCATCGACGAGGAGGGTTTTCGATGGTGGTACGTGCAGCGGTGGCAGGGGCGAGCGGATACGCCGGCGGAGAGCTGCTCCGCCTCCTGCTGGCCCACCCCGAGGTCGAGATCGGGGCCCTCACCGCCCATTCCAACGCGGGGCAGCGGCTCGGCGCGCTGCAGCCGCATCTGCGGCCGCTCGCCGACCGGGTGCTGGAGCCGACCGCGCCCGAGGCGCTCGCCGGGCACGACGTCGTCTTCCTCGCCCTGCCGCACGGCCAGTCGGCTGCGGTCGCCGAACAGCTCGGTGGCGAGGTGCTCGTCGTCGACATGGGTGCCGATTTCCGCCTCGCGGACGCCGTGGCCTGGGAGAAGTTCTACGGCTCGCCGCACGCCGGTACGTGGCCGTACGGTCTGCCCGAACTGCCGGGCGGGCGCGCGGAGTTGGCCGGGTCCAAGCGGGTCGCGGTGCCCGGCTGCTATCCGACGGCCGTCTCGCTGGCGCTCTTCCCGGCGTACGCGGCCCAGCTGGCCGAGCCCGAGGCCGTGGTCGTCGCCGCGTCCGGCACCTCCGGGGCGGGCAAGGCGGCCAAGCCGCACCTGCTCGGTTCCGAGGTGATGGGCAACATGTCCCCGTACGGCGTCGGCGGGGTCCACCGGCACACCCCCGAAATGGTCCAGAACCTCAGCGCGGCGGCCGGTGAGCCGGTCACCGTCTCGTTCACACCGACGCTGGCGCCGATGCCCCGAGGCATCCTCGCCACATGCAGCGCCAAGGCGAGGCCGGGAGTGGGCGCCGAGGCCGTGCGCGATGCGTACGAGAAGGCGTTCGCCGACGAGCCGTTCGTCGAGCTGCTCCCCGAGGGGCAGTGGCCCGCCACCGCGTCCGTGTACGGCTCGAACGCCGTGCAGATCCAGGTCGCGTACGACGAGGCGGCGCACCGGATCGTCGTCGTCTCGGCCATCGACAACCTCGCCAAGGGCACTGCGGGCGGCGCCCTCCAGAGCATGAACATCGCCCTCGGACTTCCCGAGGACACAGGTCTCTCCACGATCGGAGTCGCACCGTGAGCGTCACGGCAGCACAGGGATTCTCGGCGGCGGGCATCGCCGCCGGGATCAAGGAAAGCGGAAACCCCGACCTGGCCCTCGTGGTCAACCACGGGCCGCGTCGCGCCGCCGCGGGCGTCTTCACCTCCAACCGCGTCAAGGCCGCCCCCGTCCTCTGGTCGCAGCAGGTGCTCAAGGGCGGCGAGGTCGGCGCCGTCGTCCTCAACTCCGGTGGCGCCAACGCCTGCACGGGCCCCAAGGGTTTCCAGGACACGCACGCCACCGCCGAGAAGGCCGCCGAGGTCCTGCCCGGCCACAGCGCGGGCGAGATCGCGGTCGCCTCGACCGGGCTGATCGGCACCCTGCTCCCGATGGACAAGCTGCTGCCCGGCATCGAGAAGGCCGCCGCAGCCCTCAGCGAGCACGGCGGCGAGAAGGCCGCCATCGCGATCAAGACCACCGACACCGTCCACAAGACCGCCGTCGCGGGCGGCGAGGGCTGGACCGTCGGCGGCATGGCCAAGGGCGCGGGCATGCTCGCCCCCGGCCTCGCCACCATGCTGGTCGTCCTCACCACCGACGCCGACGTGGACGCCGCTGGGCTCGACTCCGCGCTGCGCGCCGCCACCCGCACCACCTTCGACCGGGTCGACTCCGACGGCTGCATGTCCACCAACGACACCGTGCTGCTGCTGGCCTCCGGCGCCAGCGGGATCACTCCGGACCAGGACGAGTTCGCCCAGGCCGTGCGCGCCGTCTGCGCCGACCTCGCCCGGCAGCTCATCGGCGACGCCGAGGGCGCCTCCAAGGACATCCGGATCGAGGTGATCAACGCCGCGACCGAGGACGACGCCGTCGAGGTGGGCCGCTCCATCGCCCGCAACAACCTCCTCAAGTGCGCCATCCACGGCGAGGACCCCAACTGGGGCCGGGTCCTCTCCGCGATCGGCACCACGAAGGCCGCCTTCGAGCCCGACCAGCTGAACGTCGCCATCAACGGTGTCTGGGTCTGCCGGAACGGCAGCTTCGGCGAGGACCGCGACCTGGTCGACATGCGCTACCGCGAGGTCGCCGTCACCGCCGACCTGGCCGCCGGCACCGAGTCCGCCGTCATCTGGGCCAACGACCTCACCGCGGACTACGTCCACGAGAACAGCGCGTACAGCTCATGACCACGGCGCGGAAGCACACCGCACTCCCGAAGGCGCAGATCCTCATCGAGGCACTGCCCTGGCTGACCCGCCACCACGGCAGGACCGTCGTCATCAAGTTCGGCGGCAACGCCATGGTCGACGACGAGCTGAAGGCGGCCTTCGCCCAGGACGTCGTGTTCCTGCGCCAGGCCGGCCTCAAGCCCGTCGTGGTGCACGGCGGCGGCCCCCAGATCAGCGCCCAGCTCGACAAGCAGGGCCTGGTCAGCGAGTTCAAGGCCGGTCTGCGCGTCACCACGCCCGAGGCGATGGACGTCGTACGGATGGTGCTGGCCGGACAGGTCCAGCGCGAGCTCGTCGGCCTGCTCAACCGGCACGGCCCGCTCGCCGTCGGCCTGACCGGCGAGGACGCCCACACCATCACCGCCACACGGCACCGCCCGGTCATCGACGGGGAATCCGTCGACATCGGCCGGGTCGGCGAGATCACCGCCATCGACACCGGCGCGATCCAGGCGCTGCTGGACGACGGCCGCATCCCCGTCGTCTCCTCCATCGCCCGTTCCGCCGACGACCACCACGTCTACAACGTCAACGCCGACACCGCGGCCGCCGCGCTCGCCGCCGCGCTGGGGGCCGAGACGCTGATGGTCCTCACCGACGTCGAGGGCCTGTACGAGGACTGGCCGAACAGTGACGACGTGATCAGCCGCCTCACCGCCACCGAGCTGGAGAAGCTGCTGCCCGAGCTGTCCAGCGGCATGGTGCCCAAGATGCAGGGCTGCCTGCACGCCGTACGGGGCGGCGTCGAGACCGCCCGGGTCATCGACGGCCGGGTCCAGCACTCGATCCTGCTGGAGATCTTCACCGACGAGGGAATCGGCACGATGGTCGTGCCCGACGAGACACCCGACACCCAGGGGGAGTCATGAGCAACCAGGAGTACGCGCAGCGCTGGCAGCACGCGCTCATGGACAACTACGGCACCCCCCGGCTCTCCCTCGTCCGGGGCGAGGGGGCCAGGGTGTGGGACGCCGACGGCACCGAGTACCTCGACTTCGTCGGCGGCATCGCGGTCAACGCGCTGGGCCACGCCCATCCCGCCGTCGTCGAGGCCGTCTCCGCCCAGGTCGCCTCCCTCGGCCACGTCTCCAACCTCTACATCGCGCCGCAGCCCGTCGCCCTCGCCGAACGGCTGCTCCAGCTCTTCGGCCGCGACGGACGGGTCTGCTTCGCGAACTCCGGCGCCGAGGCCAACGAGGCCGCCTTCAAGATCGGCCGGCTGACCGGCCGGACCCACATGGTCGCCACCGAAGGCGGATTCCACGGCCGGACCACGGGGGCGCTCGCGCTCACCGGCCAGCCGGGGAAGCGCGAGCCGTTCCAGCCGCTGCCCGGCGACGTCACCCACGTCCCGTACGGGGACGCCGAGGCCCTGCGCGCCGCCGTCACCACCGACACCGCGCTGGTCGTCATCGAACCGATCCAGGGCGAGAACGGTGTGGTCGTGCCGCCCCAGGGCTATCTGGAGGCCGCCCGGGAGATCACCCGGGCCACGGGCACCCTGCTCGTCCTCGACGAGGTGCAGACCGGCATCGGCCGCTGCGGCCACTGGTTCGAGCACCAGGCCCACCAGGGCGTGGAGCCCGATGTCGTCACCCTCGCCAAGGGACTCGGCGGAGGACTGCCGCTCGGCGCCGCCGTCGCGTTCGGCCCGGCGGCGCAGCTGTTGAAGCCGGGCCACCACGGCACGACGTTCGGCGGCAACCCGATCGCCTGTGCCGCCGGCCTGGCCGTCCTGGACACCCTGGCGACCGACGGAGCCCTGGACCGGGTGAAGCGGCTCGGCGAGAGGATCCGGGACGGAGTGGAAGGTCTCGGGCACCCTCTGGTCTCCCACGTCCGCGGCTCCGGCCTGCTGCTGGGTATCGTGCTCACCGAGCCCCGCGCGCCTCAGGTGCAACAGGCGGCTCAGGGAGCCGGAATCCTGGTGAACGCCCCCGCACCCGACGTCCTGCGGCTGATGCCGCCGCTGATCATCGGTGACGCCGAGGTGGACGCGTTCCTCCGGGTACTTCCCGGCGCCCTCGACGCGGTACACGGGGACGGACGATCCGGAGAATGAGGCGACGACGATGACCGAGGCGCAGGAGACCGAGCAGAGCGGGCCCTCCGTGCCGCAGACCCGCACGGCGCGCCACCGCCGGATCGTGGACATCCTGAACCGGCAGCCGGTGCGCTCGCAGAGCCAGCTGGCCAGGCTGCTCGCCGACGACGGGCTGAGCGTCACCCAGGCAACGCTCTCCCGCGACCTCGACGAACTGGGTGCGGTGAAGATCCGCAACACCGGGGGCGAGCTGATCTACGCGGTGCCGAGCGAGGGCGGTTTCCGCACCCCGCAGGCGCCGCTGGGCGGATCCGCGAAGGAGGAGCGGATGCGTCGGCTCTCCGCCGAACTGCTCATCTCGGCGGAGGCGTCGGCCAACCTCGTCGTGCTGCGCACGCCCCCCGGCGCCGCGCAGTTCCTCGCCTCGGCCATCGACCAGGCCGAACTGCACGACATCCTCGGCACCATCGCGGGCGACGACACACTGCTGCTGATCAGCCGGGACCCGGCGGGCGGCCAGGCCCTCGCCGACCATCTGCTGCGCCTGGCCCAGAACGAGCGCTGACCGACGTGGCGTCCGGTGCCGCCGGGCCGGTCCCGGGCGTCACCGGGACCGGCTCCGCGCACGCTTCGTACGTGCCGCCGGCCGTCCGCGGACCGGCCGCCCGTCGTCCCGGACGCGTCGGCCACCGGTTCGTGGACACTCTCAGTAGCGGATGATCGAGGTCGGGCCCGAACGGGTCCCGATCGCGATGTGCGGACGACGGGCCGGTTCCACCCAGCCGAGGATCCGGTCCATCGCGGCCGCCGGTACGGAGACGCACCCGGCGGTCGCGCCGCGTCCGTCGATGTGGAGGAAGATCCCGGCGCCGCGCCCGCGCACCGGGCGCGCGTAGTTGAAGCCGATGACGAGGGCGCGGGCGTACTGCGTCGGATGGTCGGCCAGCCGCTCCGCCTCGCCCGCCCGGCAGTCCGCGGGCCGGGGCTCCACCCAGCGGTTGTAGGCGCGCGCCGCGTTGTCCTGGCACCACCACGACCGGCCGGTGATCCGGCGGTACGGATGGGCGGTGCCGTGCGGCGCCGCCCCGGTCCCGAAGGCGTACGGCAGGCCGTACAGACCGGTGGGAGTGGTGGAGGTGCCCTGCCTGCGGGTCGCCCCCTCGGCCAGGCCCTTCGCGCCGAACCGGGCCGGGGCCGACCCGGCCCTCGCCCAGACGCCCCGGCGCAGGTCCCACCAGGTGACGGTGCCCGTGGTGGAGCCCCTGGCCGGGGCCTCGGCCGTGATCAACTGAAGTCCGCCGCCGGTGTCCGCCATCCGGGCGGGCAGGGGCGGCGCGGCGACGGGCCGGGCCGCGGCCGTGCCCGCCAGCGCGAGCAGGACCGTACCGATCAGCAGGGATCTGCGCATGCCCGGACGGTAGACCCCGCGGCGCCCCGCCGCACCCGGGACCCGCCCGGACGGCTCAGAGCCCGTTGGGCGGCCACGCCCACCGCCAGGCGTTCAGTCCCGTTCCGTGCACGGCATCGCCGGCAGCGGGAGCGGGAGGCCCGGCAGCCCGTCGATGCTCGTCGCGACGTGCTCCTTCTTCTCGAAGTACACGCTCAGCGACGCGTCGTCCTCGCGGGCGAAGCGCTGGGCGTGCAGGGGCCGGTCCGCGTCGTACGACATGAAGGGGACGGCGAACCCGCAGGTGTCCCGGATCAGTTCCGCCCGCACCACGATGACGGCGCGCAGCCCGTGCGGGCCGGGATCCACGTGGCGGAAGTGCCCGAGCAGCGACGGGAACCGCGGGTCGTCGCGGAAGACCGGCTCCCCGCGGCCGTGCACCCGCACGATGTTCGGCGGCCCCTGGAACGCGCACCACATCAGGGTGATGCGGCCGTTCTCCCGGAGGTGGGCGATGGTCTCGGCGTTGCTGCCCGCGAAGTCCAGGTAGGCCACGGTCCGTTCGTCGACGACCGCGAAGGAGCCGCTGACGCCCTTGGGGGAGAGGTTGACCGTGCCCTCGCCGTCCAGCGGCGCTGTCGCGGTGAAGAAGATGCGCTGTTCCTCGATGAAGGTCCTGAGCCGGCCGTCGATCCGTTCGTACGTCTTTCCCATGGCGGCCATTGTCGCCGCGGAGCCCCGGCCGGTGCAGGCCGTTCTGGTGGCCGGGCCGCTCACGGCGAGGGCGCGACCTGGTGCGCACGGAGGAGCGCGGGGCGGTGGTGAGCCGGTCGTCGAGGGGGTCCGCGCCGGCGGCGGGAAGGGGGTGAGGGCCGGCGGCGCGCCGCCCACCAGCGCCTTTGACAAACCATACGGAGGGCTGCATAGTTATACCCATCAGTGATTGCACCGTAAGGAGAAACCCGTGACCGAGCGCGTCGTACTCGCCTACTCGGGCGGCCTGGACACCTCCGTCGCCATCGGCTGGATCGCCGAGGAGACGGGCGCCGAGGTCATCGCCGTTGCCGTGGACGTCGGCCAGGGCGGCGAGGACCTGGACGTCATCCGCAAGCGCGCGCTCGCCTGCGGTGCCGTCGAGGCCGAGGTCGCGGACGCGAAGGACGAGTTCGCCGAGGGCTACTGCCTCCCGGCGATCAAGGCCAACGCCCTCTACATGGACCGCTACCCGCTGGTCTCGGCCCTGTCCCGGCCGGCCATCGTCAAGCACCTCGTCGCCGCCGCGAAGAAGCACGACGCCGGCATCGTCGCCCACGGCTGCACCGGCAAGGGCAACGACCAGGTCCGCTTCGAGGCCGGCATCGCCGCGCTCGGCCCCGACCTGAAGTGCATCGCCCCGGTCCGCGACTACGCGATGACCCGCGACAAGGCGATCGCCTTCTGCGAGGAGAAGAACCTCCCGATCGCGACCACCAAGAAGTCCCCGTACTCCATCGACCAGAACGTCTTCGGGCGCGCCGTCGAGACGGGCTTCCTGGAGGACATCTGGAACGCGCCGATCGAGGACATCTACGAGTACACCCAGAACCCGGCCGTCCCGCGCGAGGCCGACGAGGTCGTCATCTCCTTCAAGGAGGGCGTCCCGGTCGCCATCGACGGCAAGCCCGTCACCGTCCTCCAGGCCATCCAGCAGCTCAACGAGCGGGCCGGTGCCCAGGGAATCGGCCGGATCGACATGGTCGAGGACCGTCTCGTCGGCATCAAGTCCCGCGAGGTCTACGAAGCCCCGGGCGCGATCGCGCTGATCACCGCCCACCAGGAGCTGGAGAACGTCACCGTCGAGCGCGAGCTGGCCCGCTACAAGCGGCAGGTCGAGCAGCGCTGGGGCGAGCTGGTCTACGACGGCCTGTGGTTCTCGCCGCTCAAGCGCGCCCTGGACGGCTTCATCGAGGAGGCCAACCAGCACGTCACCGGCGACATCCGGATGACCATGCACGCCGGCCGCGCCGTCGTCACCGGCCGGAAGTCGGAGCAGTCGCTCTACGACTTCAACCTCGCCACCTACGACACCGGCGACACCTTCGACCAGTCCAAGGCGCAGGGCTTCATCGAGATCTTCGGCCTCTCGTCGAAGATCGCCGCCAAGCGTGACCTGTCCTGACCCCCAGCTGTTACGTCACCGCCTCCCCGGACCCTCCGTGCGGGGAGGCGGTCGCACATCCACCCCTTGTCCTTCCGAGGAGCACGCAGTGAGCAACGGCACCAGCAACGGCGACGTACGCCTCTGGGGCGCCCGCTTCGCCGACGGTCCCGCCGAGGCCCTGGCCAAGCTGTCCGCCTCCGTCCACTTCGACTGGCGGCTCGCGCCGTACGACATCGCGGGCTCCCGCGCCCACGCGCGCGTGCTGAACAAGGCGGGCCTGCTCACCGATGACGAGCTGGACCGCATGATCGCCGGTCTCGACCGGCTCGAATCCGATGTGGCGGACGGTTCGTTCACCGGCACCGTCGCCGACGAGGACGTCCACACGGCGCTGGAGCGCGGCCTGCTGGAACGCCTCGGCCCGGAACTCGGCGGCAAGCTGCGCGCCGGCCGTTCCCGGAACGACCAGATCGCCACGCTCTTCCGGATGTACCTGCGCGACCACGCCCGGATCATCGGCGGGCTGATCGCCGAGCTCCAGGGCGCGCTGGTCGGCCTCGCCGAGGCCCACCCGGACGTCGCGATGCCCGGCCGCACACACCTCCAGCACGCCCAGCCCGTCCTCTTCGCACACCATGTGCTGGCCCACGCGCAGGCCCTGTCGCGGGACGCCGAGCGGCTGCGGCAATGGGACGAGCGGACGGCGGTCTCCCCGTACGGATCCGGCGCACTGGCCGGTTCGTCCCTGGGCCTGGACCCGGAGGCGGTCGCCGCCGAGCTGGGCTTCGAGCACGGGTCCGTCGGCAACTCGATCGACGGCACGGCCTCCCGCGACTTCGTCGCCGAGTTCGCCTTCATCACCGCGATGATCGGCGTGAACCTCTCCCGGATCGCGGAGGAGGTCATCATCTGGAACACGAAGGAGTTCTCCTTCGTCACCCTGCACGACGCCTTCTCCACCGGCTCCTCGATCATGCCGCAGAAGAAGAACCCCGACATCGCCGAGCTGGCGCGCGGCAAGTCGGGCCGCCTCATCGGCAACCTGACGGGCCTGATGGCCACCCTGAAGGCGCTCCCGCTGGCGTACAACCGGGACCTCCAGGAGGACAAGGAGCCGGTCTTCGACTCCTGCGACCAGCTGGAGGTCCTGCTCCCGGCGTTCACCGGGATGATGGCCACCCTGACCGTCAACCGCGAGCGCATGGAGGAGCTGGCCCCGGCCGGGTTCTCGCTCGCCACCGACGTCGCCGAGTGGCTGGTCAAGCAGGGCGTGCCGTTCCGCGTCGCGCACGAGGTCGCGGGCGCCTGCGTGAAGGAGTGCGAGCAGCAGGGCATCGAGCTCGACCAGCTGACCGACGAGCAGTTCGCGAAGATCTCCGAGCATCTGACGCCCGAGGTCCGCACGGTCCTGAACGTGCCCGGCGCGCTCGCGTCCCGCAGCGGACGGGGCGGCACCGCCCCGTCGGCGGTGGCCGTCCAGCTCACCGAGGTGAAGGCCGACCTCGCGGTCCAGCAGGAGTGGGCCGCAGCGAAGAAGAACTGACGACGGTGCGGGAAGCCGGAGGGCGGGAGGGCGCGCACGCGCTCCCGCCCTCCGGTTCCGCCGGGCCGGGTTACGTTGACGGGGAGCGCACCCGAACGACGAGGAGCCCACGATGCCCTTCGCACGGCTGGCCACAGCGACGACGCCGACCGCCCACATCGGGCTCGGCCTCGCGGCGGTCGGCAGACCCGGCTACATCAACCTGCACCGCGACCGCGACCTGCCCGGCGACCGCGGCGTCGAGGCGCTGCGCGAACGCACCCACGAACTGTTGGACGCCGCCTACGCGCAGGGCGTCCGCTACGTCGACGCGGCCCGCTCCTACGGCCGTTCGGAGGAGTTCCTCGCCGACTGGCTGAAGGCGCACCCGGAGGCGGACGACGTCGTCGTCGGCAGCAAATGGGGCTACACCTACACCGCCGACTGGAAGGTCGAGGCCGAGGCGCACGAGGTGAAGGACCACGGCCTCGCCACGTTCCTGCGCCAGCGTGCCGAGACCGGCGCCCTGCTCGGCGACCGTCTCGACCTCTACCAGATCCACTCGGTCACCGTCGACAGCCCGGCCCTGACCGACCGGGAGCTGCACGCGCGGCTCGCCGGGCTCGCCGCCGAAGGGGTCACCGTCGGCCTCTCCACCAGCGGCCCCCGGCAGGCCGACGCCATCCGGGCCGCGCTCGCCGTCACGGTCGACGGCGAGCCGCTCTTCCGTACCGTCCAGGCCACCTTCAACGCGCTGGAGACGTCGGCCGGAGCGGCGCTCGCCGAGGCGCACGACGCCGGACTCACCGTCATCGTCAAGGAGGGCATGGCGAACGGGCGGCTCGCCGGGACGGAGGCCCCGGCGCCGATCCGGGAGATCGCGGCCGACGCCGGGGTGGGGGCGGACGCGGTCGCACTCGCGTTCGTCCTGTGCCAGCCGTGGGCCGGAGTGGTGCTCTCGGGCGCGGCGACCGTCGACCAGCTCGCCGGGAACCTGCACGCGGCCGTCGTCGACCTGGACGAGGAGCGGCGCTTCCGGCTCGGCGCGCTCGCGGAGGATCCGGAGGCGTACTGGCGGTGCCGGGCCGCGCTGCCGTGGGCCTGAGCGAGGGCGCGTGAGCGCCGGCGGACCGGGCGAGCGGTGCGCCCCGGCCGGTCCGGTGCGCCGGGCGGAGCGGGGCCGATGAGGCAACGGGACGGGGCCGATGGAACCGAGCGGGCCTCTGTCGCATCGACGGCCCCCGGCGCGTCATCACGGTGACGGATGACGGCGGAGGAAGGATCCTCGCCCTGTCCGTCACGGAGGACCCGGCGCGCCTGCCCGGCCTCGATCTGACCGTCCCTCGACGGCTGACGGGCGCCGACCCCGTGCGACGGCGGCGGCCACCGCACGGGGGCGGGGCGCCCCGCGCGCGGGCGGCTCAGCGCGCGCCGCCCCGGCGCCCGTCCGCCCACCCCGCGAGCGTCTCGAAGTCGCCCGGCAGCAGCCCGGTGCGCGGATCGATCCACAGCAGCAGCGCCGCCGCCCCCTGCCTGTGGACCCACTCCCGGTCCCGGTCGGCGATCTCGTCGTCGATCCAGGCGAACGGCCGGCCGGCCGCGTACGCCACGATGTACGGCGTCTTCCAGTACGTGTCCTCGGGAGCGGCGACGGGCAGCGACGGCCAGTCGACGTACGGCAGCGGGGGCAGCCCCAGACGCGGCCCGATCCACACGTTGGCCTCGTCCATCCAGGTCGTCGCCCAGACCAGCTCGTAGCGCCCGGCGAGGCCGAGCAGCGCCCGGCCGTGCTCCGGGTTGAGCAGGACGGGCAGCGGCGGTCCGAACTCCCAGCCCGTCGGGCGCATCCAGTGCCGCGTGTAGCCGTCCGGGACACGACGGTTCATGAGTGCCGCGTACGGATTGAGCGGACCGTCGATGTCGACCAGCAGCAGCGGCTTCATACCGACATGGTCCTCTTTCGTCCGCCGCGGTGGCGACGGTCCCGTGCGGCGTGGGGCGACAGGGCGCTCGGTACGGAGGACGATTCTGATGAGACATTCATGTCTCATATGGTTTATTGTCGTCTCATGAGTCTCGACCGTGAACAGGTGCTCCGCAGCGCCGCCGTCCTGCTGACCCGAAAATCGACCGCCACCATGGACGAGGTCGCCCGGGCCGCGGGCATCGGGCGCGCCACCCTGCACCGGCACTTCGCGGGACGGGATGCCCTGGTCAGGGCGTTGGAGGACCTGGGCATCCGGGAATTCGAGGCCGCGCTCGACGCCGCCGCGCTCGACGAGGGCACGTCCGAGGAGGCGCTGCGGCGGCTGGTCGCGGCCGTCGAGCCGAGTGCCGGGCTGCTGTCCTTCCTCGTCACGGAGAACCAGCTCTTCGAGGGCGACGAGCTGAACGAGGGCTGGAACCGGCTGGACGCCCGGGTCGCCGCCTTCTTCCGGCGCGGCCAGGAACGCGGCGAGTTCCGGATCGACCTCACCCCCGCCTGGCTGACCGAGACCCTCTACGGACTCGTCTCCACCGGGGCCTGGGCCGTTCAGGCGGGCCGGATCGCCGGGCAGGACTTCCAGTACATGATCGTCGAGTTGCTGCTCGGCGGCGCGCGTCGGAGCGTAGGACGATGAGCACACTCGACCAGCACGTGCAAGCCCCTCGGGAACTGCGGCGGCCGGGGCGGTGGATCGCCCTGGCCGTCCTCGTCCTCGCGGTGCTGCTCGTGGCCGTCGACGCCACCGTCCTCGGTCTCGCCACCCCGTTCCTCACCGAGGACCTCAAGCCGTCCGGCACCCAGCTGCTCTGGATCGGCGACGTCTACTCCTTCGTCATCGCCGGTCTCCTGGTCTCCATGGGGAGCCTCGGCGACCGCATCGGCCGCAAGAAGCTGCTGCTGTGCGGGGCGATCGCGTTCGGCGCGGTCTCCGTGCTCAACGCGTACGCGAGCAGCCCCGAGATGATGATCGCGGCCAGGGCGCTGCTCGGGGTCGCGGGCGCCACTCTGATGCCGTCCACGCTCGCCCTGATCCGCAACCTCTTCCATGATCCGCGCGAGCGCAGTCTCGCCATCGGCATCTGGGGAGCCATGGCCTCGGCGGGCGCGGCCGTCGGTCCCGTCGTCGGCGGGTTCCTCCTGGAGCACTTCTGGTGGGGCTCGGTCTTCCTGATCAACCTGCCCGTCATGGCCGTCCTGGTCGTCGTCGGCGCCAGGATGATCCCCGAATCGAAGAACCCGGCCCCGGGACCCTGGGACCTGGGCAGTGTGGCGCTGTCGTTCCTCGGCATGATCGGTGTCGTGTACGCCGTCAAGGAGATGGCCGCGCACGGGCTGGGCTGGGGTGCGTCCGTCGCCGGTCTCGGCGGTCTGGCCGCGCTCGGCTGGTTCGTACGCAGGCAGCTCACGCTTCCCGCGCCGCTGCTGGACATGCGCCTCTTCCACCACCGCGGCTTCTCCGGCGCGGTCCTCGCGGACCTGCTGACCATCCTCGGCCTGTCCGGTCTGGTCTTCTTCCTGTCCCAGTTCCTGCAACTGGTGCAGGACCGCCGACCGCTGGAGGCGGGACTCGCCGAACTGCCCGCGACCGTGGGAGCCGTCGTCGCGGGTCTGGTCGCCGGGCGGGCGGCCCGCCACTACTCGGTGCGCGCGGTGGTGTCCGGCGGTCTCGGCGCGATCGGGCTGGCGCTCGCCGCGGTCACCGTGATCCACAAGGAGACCGGCTATCCGCTGATCGGTGCCGTGCTGCTGGTCGTCGGCGTCGGCGCGGGGTTCGCGTTCACCGTCACCGCGGACGTGATCCTCTCCAGCGTCCCGAAGGAGCAGGCGGGCGCCGCGGGCGCGGTCTCCGAGACGGCGTACGAACTCGGCGCGGCCCTCGGCATCGCCCTGCTCGGCTCCGTCGTCACCGGCGTCTACCAGGACTTCGTCACCCCGGACGGCATCCCGGCCGCCGCCGCGGCAGCCGCCCACGACTCACTGGGCGGGGCCGTCGAAGCGGCCCACGGCCTACCGGCGCCACAGGCCGACGCACTGGTCGCCGCGGGGCAGGAGGCGTTCGTCGAGGGGCTGCGGCTCGCGGCGGGCGCGGGCGCGGCGGTCCTGCTGGCGACCGCCGCCGCGGCCTGGTTCCTGCTGCGCGGCCAGAAGCTGGCGGAGGGCATCGTGCCCGAGTAGCCACCCACCGCCCCGGCCGCCCCGAGCGGCGGCCCGCCGTCCGCCCGCGCAGCAGGAGCGTCGGGCGTACCGGCGGCCCGCGCACGAAATCCGGGCGGTGCGCACACGAAAGGGGTCCGTACCCACACCGGGTACGGACCCCTTCACCCTGCCGTGCGTCAGCTCACGCGGCCTTGGCCTTCGTTGCGTACATGTCGACGTACTCCTGACCGGACAGCCGCATCACCTCGGTCATCACGGAGTCGGTCACCGCCCGCAGCACATAGCGGTCCCGGTCCATGCCCTCGTACCGGGAGAACTCCATCGGTTCGCCGAAACGAACCGTCACCTTCCCGGGACGCGGCAGACCGGCGCCGGTGGGCTGCAGTTTGTCCGTGCCGATCACCGCGAACGGCACCACGGGCGCGCCCGTCATCAGCGTCAGCCGCGCGATGCCGGTACGGCCCCGGTAGAGCCGGCCGTCGGGGGACCGGGTGCCCTCGGGGTAGATGGCGAAGGCCTTGCCCTCCTCCAGCACCCGACGGCCCGTCATCAACGCCGCGACACCGCCCCGGCCGCCGTCCCGGTCCACCGGGATCATGCCGCAGCCCGTGAAGAACCAGGCCATCGCGCGACCCTTGAGCCCCTTGCCCTTCACGTACTCGTCCTTGCCGATGTAGAACACCGGCCGGTCGCAGCAGATCGGCATGATCATGGAGTCGATGAACGTCAGGTGGTTGCCCGCGAGGATCACCGGACCGTCCCCGGGGATGTTCTCCGCGCCCTCCACCTGAGGGCGGAACATCAGGCGCAACAACGGTCCGAGCACTGCCTTGATGAGCGCGAGTCGGGACAACGGTTCCTCCGGTGTAGCGGCCGGGCCGGCCGGGGCGCGGGATCGTGACGGTCCATGCAGGTGAGGACGATACTCGCGGGTACCCGCCGACCGCACGTCGGGTTCATCCAACGGATACCGGACGTTGACACGTGTTTGCGCCAAGTTCGTCCGGCTGCCGCTCCCTCGACGGTACGACTGCCTACGCTCGGCGCGCGCCCGACAGGTGCGAGACATCACACGCGAGGAGCATTCATGACAGAGCGCGCGCAGGCGGGTCCCGGTCGCAGGACGATGCTGGGGGCAGGGGCCGCCGTCCTGGGCACGGCCGCCCTCGGACTCGCCGGCGGAACGGCCGAGGCCGCCGGCACGACCGGCCGCGACGCCGCCGAACGGGCGGGCCGGCCGGGCACCGGACACGGCTTCCGCCTCGACCTGCCGGTGCCCACCGTCATCGGGCACCGCGGCGCCAGCGGCTACCGGCCCGAGCACACCCTGGGCTCCTACCAGCTCGCGCTCGACATGGGGGCGCATGTCATCGAGCAGGACCTGGTGCCGACCAAGGACGGCCATCTCGTCTGCCGGCACGAGAACGACATCACCGCCACCACCGATGTCGCCGCGCACCCCGAGTTCGCGAGCCGCCGGACCACCAAGAAGGTCGACGGGGTCTCGCTCACCGGCTGGTTCACCGAGGACTTCACCCTCGCCGAACTGAAGACGCTGCGGGCCGAGGAGCGTATCCCCGGCACCCGGCAGAAGAACACGCTCTACGACGGCCGCTGGGAGGTCCCCACCTTCGAGGAGGTCCTGCGCTGGGCCGACCGCGAGGGCCATCGGCGCGGAAAGCCGGTCTGGTTGTACGTCGAGACCAAGCACCCCACCTACTTCCGTGGTCTGGGCCTCGGCCTGGAGGAGCCTCTCGCCAAGCTGCTGCGCCGCTACGGCCGCCACCGCCGCAACGCGCCGCTCATCCTCCAGTCCTTCGAGCCCAGCAGTATCCAGCGACTCTCCCGGCTCGTCGCCACGCCGGGCGTCGTCCTGCTCTCCGGGCCGTCCGAGCGGCCCTGGGACTTCGTCGCGTCGGGCGACCCGCGCACCGTCGCCGACCTGGTGAAGCCCGAGGGGCTGAAGTGGATCGCCTCCTACGCCCAGGGCATAGGGCCCACCCTGGACCTGGTCATCCCCAAGGACGCCTCCGGGCGGCTCACCGAGCCGACCACCCTGGTGCGGGACGCGCACGCCCGCGGCCTGGTCCTCCACCCGTACACCCTGCGCAACGAGAACTCCTTCCTGCCGGCCGACTTCCGGCGCGGCACGGACCCCGCCGCGTACGGTGACGCGTTCGGCGCCTTCCGGAGGTACTTCGAGACGGGGATCGACGGCGTCTTCTCCGACAACCCGGACACCGCCCTTCTCGCCGCGGCGGACTTCGCCGCGAGGTGACACCGGCCCGTACGCGGGACGTCGTCACCACCCGGCCGGGGAATGCCCCGGTCGGGTGGTGACCGCCGGACCGGGCGACCGGTTGCCGGGGCGGGGGAGTTGGTTGGGGCATGACCCTTCCCGATCCCGCCCCCGCGGCGAACACCGCCACTGCCGCGGCCGTCGTCCACGCCCTCCGTCCACTGGTGCACGCCGAGGCCGCGGCGGAGGCCGTCACCTGCGCGACCGGGGCCGCGATCGAACCCGCCGACCTCGAACAGGCCGTCTGGCTGCGGCTGCTGGAACGGCTCGCGCGGGGCCGGCCACCGGCCGACGCCGGCCGCTGGGTGCGCGCGACCGTGCGGGCGGAGGCCCGCCGGGCCCGACGCGCCGCCCGGCGCGAACACCCCTACCGCGACGCGGCGTTCGCGGATCCGTCCGAAGGACCCGAACGGGCCGTCCTCGACGCCGAGGAACGCCGGGCCCTGCGTGCCGCGATCGGGCGGCTGCCCGGCCGGTGCGCCCGGCTGCTGGCGGCGCTGCTCGCCCCCGAGGACCCGACCTACCGGGAAATCGCAGGGAAGTTGGGTATGTCACAGGGGAGTTTGGGCCCTATCCGTTCCCGATGCCTTGGATGTCTGCGCAGAATGCTCGCGGCGGAGGTTGTCGCTCCCGGCCCCCGGGGAAGGGAGCGTGAGACAACCGGTGGATCAGGTGGGCGGAGGCATGCGCACATGGGCATGAGCGTGATCATCTCGGCGGCGACGGCACAGGACGCCGAAGAGATCCTGAAACTTCAGTACCTCTGTTTCCAGGGCGAGGCCGAGCTGTACGGCAACTACCGCATCGATCCGCTCGTCCAGCCGCTCGACTCGGTACGCGCCGAGATCGCCACGCAGCTGGTGTTCGTGGCGCGCCTGGGGGACGAGGTCGTCGGTTCGGTCCGCGGCTTCGCCGACGAGGACGGCACCGGCCGGATCGGCCGGCTCTGCGTCCACCCCCGGCTCCGGGGACACGGGCTCGGCGCCCGGCTGCTGCGGGCGGCCGAATCGGGACTCGTCGACGAGCGGTCGGCCACCCGCTTCCGGCTGTGCACCGGGCATCGCAGCGAGAACAACCTCCGGCTGTACCAGCGCGCGGGATACGCCGCGGTGGGCAACGAGACCGGACGGGACGGCGTCCGGATGGTCCTGCTGGAGAAGGACGTGACCGCTCCCGCGTACGTGGCCAGCGCGTAGACGCGGGCACGGGGCGAACGTGCGAGGGCGCCGCGGGGTACGGGGCCGGCGCGGTGCGCACCGGTTCCGCCCGGCGCGCACCCGCGTTCACGCGCTCTTCGCGCGGCGCAGCCAGATCATTCCGGTGACCGGCAGGATCACCGGAATGAACAGATAGCCCATCCCGAAGTCGGACCAGACGGTGGCGTCCGGGAACGCCGAGGGCGCCACCATCGTCCAGGTCCCGACGACCAGCACACCCAGCAGCTCGGCGGCGCAGCACACCAGCGCCGACCTGCGCGCCCGCTCGCCGCCGCGCGCCAGCGAGTACGTGATGAACCCGTACACGACGGCGGCACAGGCCGACAGCACATAGGCGAGCGGCGCCTTGTCGAAGTCCAGGATCATCTGCACGATCGAACGGGACGCCGCCGCGACGGTGAAGACCCCGTAGAACCAGAGCAGCACCCGGCCGGGACCGGTGCCGAGGTCGAAGGGCCGCTGCGCGCCGGAGTCCGTCGCGGGGGTGCGGTCGGTGTCGGTCACGGTCGGATTCCCCACATGTCCACGGTCAGTTTCCCCAGATGTCGTAGAGCCGTACTTCGAGCACGGCCAGCACGACCGCTCCCGCCGACACCGTCACCGAACCCCACCGGGTCCGCTCGCTGAGCGACAGGAAACCGGCCGCGGGCACGGCGAGGAAGGCTCCGGCCAGATAGGCGATGAAGATCGCCGTACCCTGCTCCGGCCGCTCGCCGCGGGCCAGCCGCACGATGCCCACCACCAGCTGGGCCAGCGCCAGCAGCAGGACCACGGCCATCCCGATGAAGTGCCAGTCCTTGGTCGGCTGGTCCCGGTACGCGGCCAGTCCGCACCAGGCGGCGAGGGCGAGCGCGGACACGGCGACCGCGACCGTCAGGGCGTCAAGCATGAAGCGAGGGTATTACGGGGGAGACGACGCCCCGCGTGCGCCCCCGTCCGACGCGAACCGGTCCGACGCGAACCGGACCGAGGCGCCCCGCCCGCGCCCGCCGGACGTACGGGCCGCGGCGGCGTCCCTCGCCCCGGACCGTGGCCTTGACCACAGCGCGTGCCGCCGACGGGCCTGCGGCGCGCGGCGGAGACAGCATGTGCCCGGCCGTATTTGTGCAGGTCACAGCCCTGGAGGCAGGAATCGTGGTAGGCGCGGGAGCGGGTCGGCCCGCGTGTCCACGGCTGTCCGCCATCCGGACGCATCGGCCGGGCGGAATCTGACATCTGTTTTACTTGGGACATGACCACGACGAGCAGCCGCACCCTTGCGACCGAGGCGAACATGACGCCCGGTGCTCGTTGTATGTGTCGAATGCGCACCTTCTGAGGGCCCCCGCCCGATCCTCGCGCCCCGAAGCGAGACCGAGCCCGCGCCGTCCGCACCCAGCGGAACGAGCCCTTCCGTGCACCGCCGCCCAGGCCATCACATGCTTCGCGGCCGTGCCCGGCCCCGCTCGGAACGTCCGAACAGGTCTCATCAGACGAATGCCCCGTGCCCGGCGGACATCGCGCCGCGCACTCGACAGTGACGGAAACCCTGTGATCACCACTACGGGCCTCACGAAGGTCTATCAGGCGCGCGGCCGTGAGGTCACCGCGCTGGACGGCGTCGACCTGCACGTCCGCGAGGGCGAGGTGTACGGCGTCATCGGGCAGAGCGGTGCCGGCAAGTCGTCGCTCATCCGCTGTGTCAACCTCCTGGAACGTCCCACGTCGGGCACCGTGACCGTGGCCGGACAGGACCTCACCGCCCTCGCCGGCCGGGGACGGCGGGCCGGGAAGGAGTTGCGCGAGGCGCGCAGCCGCATCGGCATGGTCTTCCAGCACTTCAACCTGCTGGCCTCCCGCACCGTCCAGGCCAACGTCGAACTGCCGCTGGAGATCCTCGGCGTCGGCGCCAGGGACCGGTCCCGCAAGGCCCTCGAACTCCTCGGCCTGGTCGGCCTCGCCGACAAGGCCAGGGCGTACCCCGGCCAGCTCTCCGGAGGCCAGAAGCAGCGCGTCGGCATCGCCCGCGCCCTCGCCGGGGACCCCAAGGTGCTGCTCTCCGACGAGGCCACGTCGGCGCTCGACCCCGAGACCACCCGCTCCATCCTCCAGCTGCTGCGCGACCTCAACCAGCAACTCGGCCTGACCGTGCTGCTCATCACGCACGAGATGGATGTCGTCAAGACGGTCTGCGACTCCGCCGCACTGATGCGCAAGGGGCGCGTCGTCGAGTCCGGCACCGTCTCCGAACTGCTGGCCACCCCCGGCTCCGAGCTGGCCCGCGAACTCTTCCCCGTCGGCGGTACACCCTCCGGCCCCGACCGCACGGTCGTCGACGTCACCTTCCACGGCGAGGCCGCCACCCAGCCGGTGATCTCCCAGCTCTCCCGCACGTACAACATCGACATCTCGATCCTGGGCGCCGCGATGGACACCGTCGGCGGCAAGCAGATCGGCCGGATGCGCATCGAACTGCCCGGCGGCTTCGACGAGAACGTCGTCCCGATCGGCTTCCTGCGCGAACAGGGACTCCAGGCCGAGGTCGTGACCGACGGCGTGGGGACCATCGCTGGGACAACCGCCGGGGACACCCCCGCACCGCTCACCAAGGAGGTGGCGAAGTGACCTGGTCGGACATGCAGCCGCTGCTGGCCCAGGGGACCGTCGACACCCTCTACATGGTGCTCTGGTCCACCGTCGTCACCGTCCTCGTCGGACTGCCGCTCGGCGTCCTGCTCGTCCTGACGGACAAGGGCGGACTGCTCCAGAACGCCGTGGTGAACAAGGTCGTCGGGGTGATCGTGAACATCGGCCGCTCGCTGCCGTTCATGATCCTGCTGATCGCCCTGATCCCCTTCACCACCTGGGTCGTCGGCACCTTCATCGGCCCCACCGCGATGATCGTGCCGCTCACCGTCGGCGCCGTCCCGTTCTTCGCGCGGCTCGTCGAGACCGCCGTGCGGGAGGTCGACCACGGACTCGTCGAGGCCGTCCAGTCGATGGGCGGATCCATCCCGACGATCGTGCGCAAGGTGCTGCTGCCGCAGGCGCTGCCCTCGCTCGTCTCCGGCGTCACCACCACCGTCATCGTGCTCGTCGGCTACTCCGCGATGGCCGGCGCGGTCGGTGGCGAAGGGCTCGGCTCCAAGGCCGTGACCTACGGATACCAGCGCTTCGACAACCAGTTCATGCTCGCCACCGTCGTGCTGCTCGTCGTCATCGTGAGCGTGATCCAGCTGATCGGCGACCTGGTGGTACGGCTGCTGGCCCGTCGCGGCCGCGCCACCACCTGACGCGCGCGCCGCCACCCAGGACCTCCCTTCCCCTCAAGCCCGAACTCCTTGTCCGGGCGCATCACCCTCATCACCAGAAAGAGGCACTTTTCGTGCGCAAGAACATCAAGATCGCCGCGGCTGCCGCCGCCACCGCCGCCCTGGCCCTCGGCCTCACCGCCTGCGGCACGGACTCCGACCCCGCGTCCAAGACGGACGGCGCCAAGGCCGACACCTCCAAGGCGCTCGTCATCGGCGCCTCCCCGACCCCGCATGCCGACATCCTGAACTTCGTCGAGAAGAACCTGGCGGCCAAGAAGGGCATCAAGCTGGAGGTCAAGGAGTTCACCGACTACGTCCTGCCGAACACCGCGACCGAAAACGGCCAGGTCGACGTCAACTTCTTCCAGCACCAGCCCTACCTCGACGACTTCAACAAGAAGAACAACACCCACCTGGTCTCCGTCGCCACCGTCCACCTGGAGCCCCTCGGCGTCTACTCCAAGAAGGTCGAGTCGATCGCCGAGATCAAGCCCGGTCAGACCATCGCGGTGCCCAACGACACCACCAACGAGGGCCGCGCCCTCCACCTCCTCGCCGACAACGGCCTGATCAAGCTGAAGGCGGGTGTCGGCACCGACGCCAATCTCGGTGACATCACCGACAAGAAGGGCCTGTCGTTCAAGGAGCTGGAGGCCGCGACCGTGCCCCGCGCCCTGAACGACGTCGACGCCGCCGTCATCAACAGCAACTTCGCGATCGGGGCCAAGCTCAACCCCACCGAGGACGCCCTGGTGCAGGAGAAGGCCGACGGCAACCCGTACGCCAACATCGTCGTCGTGAAGCAGGGCAACGAGAAGGACCCGCGCGTCCAGAAGCTCGTCGAGCTCCTGCACTCCGACGAGGTCAAGAAGTACATCGAGGACACCTACAAGGGCGCGATCGTCCCGGCCTTCGGCACCTCCTCCTGACCCTCGCGCACCCGGCCGCCGCACCGGCCGGACGAGCCCCGCGCACCCCGGCCCACGGGGTGCGCGGGGCTCCGTCGTACCGACCCGCCCATGCGCGACGCCCGTCCGATGCGCCATGCTGTGCCTTTACACGGTCTTCGGCATGGAGCGGCGCATGACTTCCACCTTCCCGGACATCTCCATCAGCACGGACCGGTTGGTGCTGCGCCCGTTCGACATGGTGGACGTCCCCGCGTACATCGAGATGATGAACGACGAGCTGGTCACCGCCTGGATCGACGCCCCCCACCCCTTCGGGCGGGTCGACGCCGAGCGCTGGGTACGCCGGATCGCCCCCGCGCAGCGCACCACCGGTGACGGCATCGTCCTCGCCGTCACCGAGTTCCTCACCCAACGGCTCGTCGGCTCGGTCCGCCTGCACCGCACCGACTGGCGCACCCTCGCCACCGAGGCCACCTACATCACCGCCCCGTGGGCGCGCGGCGAGGGATACGCCACCGAAGCCGTACTCGCGCTCGCCCAGTGGCTCTTCCGCGACCAGGGCTTCGAACGGATGGAACTGCGCACCCCCGCCGGAGACACCGCCGCCCAGCAGGTCGCCCAGAAACTCGGCTGCATCAGCGAGGGAGTCCTGCGCAACGCCCGCATAGCCCGCACCCGGACGGAGGACGGCGGCTGGACCGACATCAGGACCGACCTGATCGTGTGGGGCCTGCTCCCCGAGGACCTCGACGGCGTCGCCGAACAACTCGCCGACGCGGGGGGCTACGGCGCCCGCGGCGACTGGCACTGACCCTTCCCCGGGGGCGCG
Source organism: Streptomyces sp. NPDC001750 (assembly GCF_042892615.1). Classification (NCBI taxonomy): domain Bacteria; kingdom Bacillati; phylum Actinomycetota; class Actinomycetes; order Kitasatosporales; family Streptomycetaceae; genus Streptomyces; species Streptomyces sp. NPDC001750. Next base: position 254,458 of record NZ_JBIAUE010000006.1, read on the forward strand.
GGCCCGTACCGGGACCGACCGGGTACTCTCCCCCTCGCACCCCTTTCACGCATTCACGCCCTTTTGACCTGCGACAACTCCAGGAGAATGACGACAGATGGCCGATCGGGTCACCGTGATCGGCTGGGACGGGTCGCCCCTGACCGGAGCGGCCACGGCCGCCCTCTCGGCCGCCACGCTCGTCGCCGGGGCCGCCCACCACCTCGCCCTGCCCGAAGTACCCGCGCACGCCGAACGCATCCGTCTGGGCTCCATCGACCTGGCCGCCCGCCGCATCGCCGGACACCGCGGCAGCGCCGTCGTCCTCGCCGACGGCGACCCCGGCTTCTTCGGAGTCGTACGCAACCTCCGCGCGCCCGTGCACGGGCTCGAAGTCGAGGTGGTGCCCGCGGTGTCGTCCGTCGCCACCGCGTTCGCCCGCGCCGGAATGCCGTGGGAGGACGCCCGGATCGTCGTCGCCCACCCCCGCACCCTGCGCCGCGCCGTCAACGTCTGCCGCGCCCACCACAAGGTCGCCGTCCTCACCTCGCCCGGCGCGGGCCCCGCCGAACTCGCCCTGCTCCTCGAAGGAGTCCACCGCACCTTCGTCGTCTGCGAGGAACTCGGCACCGCGCGCGAACAGGTCAGCGTCGTCACCTCGGAGCGCGCCGCCGACCACGTCTGGCGCGACCCCAATGTGGTGATCGTCATCGGCGGCGGCTTCGAACCGCAGGCCGCCGGCGCCTGGATCGCCGGCCACGACCCCGGCGGGCCGCGCGGCGTACGCGGTTGGGCGCTGCCCCCCGAGGCGTACCCGGCCGACCTCCGGGGAGCGAGCGGCGAGGGCGAGTCGCCGGGCCTGCGCGCCGCCCAACTGGCCCTGCTGGGCCCCCGCACCGGGGACCTGCTGTGGGACATCGGTTCCGGCGGCGGTGCTCTGGCCGTGGAGGCCGCGCGCTTCGGGGCGGCCGTGCTCGCCGTCGACAGCGACCCCGCCGCCTGCGCCCGGACGGTGGCCGCCGCCCGCGCGTTCGGGGTTCAGGTCCAGGTGGTCGAGGGCCGGGCGCCGCAGGTGCTGGAGCGACTGCCGGAGCCCGACGTCGTACGGATCGGGGGAGGCGGCGCCGCGGTCGTCACCGCCGTCACCGAACGGCGGCCGGAACGGATCGTGACCCACGCGTCGACACGCGACGAGGCCGAGGCGCTCGGCGCGGCACTCACCGGGCACGGATACGCCGTCCGGTGCTCGCTCCTCCAGTCCGTCGAACTCGACACATCGGCCTGGTCGGAGCGCGAACGCTCGGTCGTCTTCCTGCTCTCGGCGGTCCGTTCCGACCTCGCCCCCTGACCAGGTCGGCACGGAGCGCGAGGTAGGCTGGCCGATCGTTGCACCGCGGCTGGGCGTTCGTCGCTTCGTTCGTCAATGTCCGGAAAAGGGGACCGTTTTGATCCCTGTTGTGGTACGGCAGAACCGGGGGACGCGCGACGTGGCGCAGTCCACAGCGGGCCGTGGCGAAATGAGCTGCCGCGGTGGCGAACGACCGGGAGAATGCGGTATGTCCGCGACTCTCTCGTGCCGCGCGGCGCGCCCGCTCGTTCTCATCGACGAGCATCGGCGCGGCGTGGTCGGGCGTCCCGGACGAAGGGCCGAACTAGCACTGACGATGGGCGAGGGGTACGCATGAGTGACACCGGCCAGATCCCGGCTGAGGGACTGCCGGAGAACGCAGGCACGGTGGAGCAGCCGGGTGTCGCCGCCCCGGCCGACTACGCCTACCTCGCCCCCTCCGACTACGTGCCCGAGGACGACGACCTCCTTCTCATGCCCAGCCCCCAGGGCGCCTGGAGCGACCCGCAGCCGGTTCCGGCCCCCGATCAGTACCCCGGTGCCGCCGCCGCGCACGCCTCCGTGCCCGCGCAGGGCGGCCAGGCGGCGCAGGCGGTGCACGTCCAGGCGTCCGACGAGTCGTCCGCGCGACCGCAGGGGTCCGCGCCGGTTCAGGAACCCGCCCGGGCGCAGCAGCCCGTCCAGGCGCCGGTGCCGGTACCCGCCCAGGTACCGGACGTGTACGCCGGGCAGCAGGCGACGGCCGAGCCGTTGCCCGGTACGCACGCGCAGGGGGCCGGTGGCCAGGACTCCGGTGCCGCCGACTCCGGGGGCGCCCGCATCCCCGCGCCCACCCCGCCCCCCGGGGCGACGCCCCAGCCCAAGGCCGCGCCGCGTCGGCCGCTGCACCGCGGTCCCGTCGCGGCAGACGGACCGTCCTACGGCGGGGCGCCGACCGGCGGCGTGGTCCGTTCGCTCGCCGACCGCGGCCCGGCAGGCGCACCCCAGCCCCAGGCCCAGCCTCAGCCCCAGGTACAGCCCGCGACCGTCGCGCCACAGGCCGGACTGCCCACCGGTGGGCCCGAATACCTCCGGACGCCGGGCGACGCGTCGGTGCTGCCCGGCCCGCAGCTGGGCCAGATCCTGCCGCAGGGCGGCAGCCCGTGGTCGGCCCCGACGCCTCAGGCGCCTCAGCAGGCCGCTGCCCCGGTGACGGCGCAGGCCGTCGCTCCGGAGGCGCCGGGCGGGGAGTCCGTGGCCCCGGAGGCCGTCGTGCCGGAAGCGGTGGCTCCTGCAGCGGCCCCTGAAGCGCCGGTCGCGGAAGCGGCTGCCGCAGAGGCCGCTGCTCCGGAAGAGGTGGCCCCGGCGGCCGCTGCCGAGCCGGCCGTGGAACCGGTCGCCGAGCCCGCCGTGGAACCGGTGCCCGTGGCGGCACTCCCGGAGCAGGCCGTCGCGCCGGAGGCCGTGAGCGCCCCGGAACCCGCGAACGTTCCGGTGGCCGAGGCGACCGCGGACCCGGCCGGGGCACCGGTCGACGCCCCCGTCGAAGAACCGGTGGACGCCGCGCCGGTCGACGACGCGGTCGCCGGTGCGCCGGATGCGGAAACCGTCGCGCCGACGGAGGCCGAGGCGCCGTCGGACACGGCGCCGGAACCCGTGACCGAGTCGCCCGAGCCCGAGCCCGTGGCCGATGCGGCCGAGTCCGTCGCCGTAGCGGAGCACGCGGAGGCCGGGCCCGCCGCCGAGGCCGTCGAAGGCGCCGCACCCGTCGAGGTCCCGGTACCGGCGGACCAGGCCCCGGCTGCCGTCGCCGAGGAGACGGTCGCGGCGGAGCCCGAGGACGCGGCGATCGCCGTCGAGCCGGTCCCGGCCGAGGCCGTGGAGGCCGCGACCCCCGAGGACGCGGCCGCCCCCGAAGCCACGCAGGTTCCCGAAACACCCCAGGCACCCCGGCCCGCACAGGCTCCCGAGACCCCCCAGGCGATCGAGAACGCCGTGCCGGCCGAGGACGCCCCCGCGCAGGCCGCCGAGCAGAGCCCTGAGCAGGGCCCCGAGCCGTCCGTCGCACCGGTGTCCGTCCCGGTGGCCGAGCCTCTCGCCGAGGCGCCGTCGGCCGACGTCGCCGAGCCCGGAGCGGGCCAGGAGGCCCCCGAGACAGCCGCGGAGGCCGCCGAGGCGGGCCCGGAGGCCGTCGCGGCCCCGGACGGTTCGACGCCCGCGGAGACCGCCCCTGCGCAGGCCGACCCGGCCGCCGGGCCACAGCCGGCACCGGAGGGCCGCACCGGGCCCCCGGCCGCGCCGCAGGCTCCCGTGCAGGAGACACCGGCCCCCGTGCAGGAGGCGGAGGCCCCCGAGGCGCCGGCGCCCGACGGGACGGGGGCCCCCGCCACCCCGCCCGCCCCCGGGTACGACGACGCCGAGCGCGAGGCCGTGCTCCGCGTCATGCGCGAGCGCCGCGACATCCGCAACGGCTTCCGCAGCGACCCGATCCCGAACGAGGTGCTGCTGCGCGTCCTCGAAGCCGCGCACACCGCGCCCAGCGTCGGCCACTCGCAGCCCTGGGACTTCGTCGTCATCCGCTCGGCGGAGACCCGCCGTTCCATGCACGAACTGGCACAGCGTCAGCGCGACGCCTACGCCAAGTCGTTGCCCAAGGGCCGGGCCAAGCAGTTCAAGGAACTCAAGATCGAGGCCATCCTCGACACCCCGGTCAACATCGTCGTCACCGCCGACCCCACCCGCGGCGGCCGGCACACCCTCGGACGGCACACCCAGCCGCAGATGGCCCCGTACTCGTCGGCGCTCGCCGTCGAGAACCTGTGGCTCGCCGCCCGGGCCGAGGGCCTCGGCGTCGGGTGGGTCAGCTTCTTCGACGAGCGCGAGATGGTCCGTGCGCTGGGCCTGCCCGAGCACCTGGAAGTCGTCGCGTATCTGTGCGTCGGATACGTCGACGAGTTCCCCGAGGAGCCCGAGCTGATGCAGGCGGGATGGTCCAAGCGCCGTCCGCTGTCCTGGGTGGTCCACGAGGAGACGTACGGCCGCCGCGCCCTGCCCGGCGAGGAACCGCACGACCTGCTCCAGGAGACCGTCTCCAACATCCGCCCGCTGGACGCCAAGGCGCTCGGCGAGGCGTGGGAGCGCCAGAAGCGGATGACCAAGCCCGCCGGCGCGCTCGGCATGCTGGAGATCATCTCCGCGCAGTTGTCGGGACTCTCCCGGGTGTGCCCGCCGCCGGTCCCGGAGCCCGCGGCCGTCGCGATCTTCGCGGGCGACCACGGGGTGCACGCCCAGGGCGTCACCGCGTGGCCGCAGGAGGTCACCGGCCAGATGGTCGCCAACTTCCTCGGCGGGGGCGCGGTCTGCAACGCGTTCGCGGCGCAGGTCGGTGCCGAGGTCTGCGTGGTCGACGTCGGCGTGGCCATGGACCTGCCCGCGACGCCCGGTCTCCTCCCGCGCAAGGTGCGCGCCGGAACGGCCGACTTCACGACCGGCCCCGCCCTCACCCGCGAAGAGGTCCTCGCCGCCGTCGAGGTCGGCATCGAGACCGCCCGCGATCTGGTGGCGGCGGGCAACAAGGGCCTGCTGATCGGTGAGATGGGCATCGCCAACACCACCGCGTCGGCCGCGCTGATCTGCGTGTACACGGGCCTGGACCCGGCCGAGGTGACCGGCCGGGGCACCGGGATCAACGACGAGATGCACGCCCGCAAGGTCGACGTCGTCCGCCGCGCGCTGGAGCTCCACCAGCCCGACCCGGCCGACCCGATCGGCGTCCTGGCCGCGGTCGGCGGACTCGAACACGCGGCGATGGCCGGCTTCCTGCTGGGCGGCGCCTCGCTCCGCACGCCCGTCATCCTCGACGGCGTCAGCGCGGGGGCCGCGGCGCTGGTCGCCCGGGCGATCGCCCCCGAGGCCCTCGCCGCCTGCATCGCGGGCCACCGCAGCGCCGAGCCCGGCCACGTCGCCGCGCTCAACAAGCTGGGGCTGCGTCCGCTCGTCGACCTCGACCTCCGCCTCGGCGAGGGCACGGGCGCGCTGCTGGCGCTGCCGATCGTGCAGAGCGCGGCCCGTGCGATGCACGAGGTGGCGACGTTCGACGCGGCAGGCGTCACGGAGAAGTAGTGCGGTGGGCCTCCCCGGGTGCCGGGGAGGCCCACCGGTTCGTGCCGGGGCTCCCGCCGTGCCACTCGGCCCGCGCCCGCCGCGTATCGTGGACCCACCCGCGAACCCCGCATCACCTCGCATCACCCCACGTCACAGCCGCTCCACCGCCGCAGCGGCCGTCGCACTCCGACCCCGCACGAGGAGCCCGCACCGCCATGGCCGAGCACGCAGACCGCGCCGATCACCCCGCGTACCCCGTCGGACTGCGGCTCGGCGGGCGCCGCGTCGTCGTGGTCGGCGGGGGCCAGGTCGCCCAGCGCCGCCTTCCCGCGCTCATCGCGGCGGGCGCCGACATCGTCCTCGTCTCGCCGACCGCGACCCCGTCCGTCGAGGCCATGGCGGACGCCGGGGAGATCCGCTGGGAGCGCCGCCGGTACGCCGACGGGGACCTGGCCGAGGCCTGGTACGCCCTGATCGCCTCCGACGACACCGCGGCCAATGACGCCGCCTCCGCCGAGGCCGAACGCCACCGCGTCTGGTGCGTCCGCAGCGACGACGCCGATGCCGCCACCGCCTGGACCCCCGCCACCGGCCGAGGCGAGGGCGTCACCGTCGCCGTGCTCACCACCGACACCCACGGCCGCGACCCGCGCCACTCCGCCGCCGTCCGCGACGCCATCGTCGAGGGACTGCGCGACGGCAGCATCGCCGCGCCCCGCCACCGCACCCGCACGCCCGGCGTCGCCCTGGTCGGCGGCGGTCCCGGCGACCCCGATCTGATCACGGTGCGCGGACGCCGGCTCCTCGCCGAGGCGGACGTCGTCATCGCCGACCGCCTCGGCCCGCGCGACCTGCTCGACGAACTCCCCCCGCACGTCGAGGTGATCGACGCCGCGAAGATCCCGTACGGCCGCTTCATGGCCCAGGACGCGATCAACCAGGCGCTCATCGAGCACGCCAAGGCCGGCAAGGCCGTCGTACGGCTCAAGGGCGGCGACCCCTTCGTCTTCGGCCGCGGCATGGAGGAGGCACTGGCGCTGGCCGCCGAGGGCATCGCCTGCACGGTCGTCCCCGGCATCTCCAGCTCCATCTCCGTGCCCGGCGCGGCGGGAATCCCCGTCACCCACCGGGGCGTCGCCCACGAGTTCACCGTCGTGAGCGGCCACGTCGCCCCCGACGACGCGCGCTCACTGGTCGACTGGCAGGCCCTCGCCAGGCTGCGCGGCACGCTCATGCTGCTGATGGCCGTCGACAAGATCGGCGCCATCGCCCGTACCCTCATCGCCCACGGCAAGGCCCCCGGGACCCCTGTCGCCCTGATCCAGGAGGGCACCACCGCAGCCCAGCGCCGGGTCGACGCGACGCTCGCGACCGTCGCCGAACGCGCCGCCGCCGAGGACGTACGCCCCCCGGCCGTCATCGTCGTCGGTGATGTCGTGACGGTCGGCACGGACACCGCGCCGCCCCGCGCCGAATGACCGGCACCCGCACCTCCCGCCCCGCACAGAGTAACCGGCGGTAACGGAACTTCCGTCAAGCCGTTGGCACCACACACCGGACAAGGCAGTATCGAACCCGTGGCTGACCTCATCACCGTCGACGACCCCGACGACCCCCGCCTGCGCGACTACACCGGACTCACCGACGTCGAGCTCCGGCGCAGACGGGAGCCCGCCGAGGGCCTCTTCATCGCCGAGGGCGAGAAGGTGATCCGACGCGCCCGGCACGCCGGGTACGAGATGCGGTCCATGCTGCTCTCCGCGAAGTGGATCGACCTGATGCGCGACGTCATCGACGAGGTCCCCGCCCCGGTGTACGCGGTCAGCCCCGAACTCGCCGAACGGGTCACCGGCTACCACGTCCACCGCGGCGCCCTCGCCTCGATGCAGCGCAAGCCGCTGCCGGACGCCGCGGAACTGCTGACGAAGGCCCGCCGGGTGGCCGTCATGGAAGCCGTCAACGACCACACCAACATCGGGGCGATCTTCCGCAGCGCCGCCGCCCTCGGCATGGACGCCGTCCTGCTCTCCCCGGACTGCGCCGACCCGCTCTACCGGCGCTCCGTCAAGGTGTCGATGGGCGCGGTCTTCTCCGTGCCGTACGCCCGTCTCGACACCTGGCCCAAGGGCCTGGAGACGGTACGGGAGGCCGGCTTCGAACTCCTCGCGCTGACCCCGGACGAGAAGGCCGACAGCATCGACCGGGCGGCCCCGCACCGGATGGACAAGGTGGCGTTGATGCTCGGCGCCGAGGGCGAGGGACTGTCCACCCGGGCCCTCGTCGCCGCCGACCGATGGGTCCGCATTCCCATGGCGCACGGCATCGACTCGCTGAACGTGGGAGCGGCCGCCGCCGTCGCGTTCTACGCCGTGGCCTCGGGCCGCCCGCAGTCCTGAGCGGCCGTCGGAGTCTCCGCGGCCGGCCCTAACGGAGCTCCGGGCCCCGGATTCCGCTCGCGTCCGCGTCGGTCTTCCCGGTCCCGCTCCCGTCGTGCCGCTGCGGTTCGACCCGGGTGCGTTCCGTGCCCAGCCCCCGGGCCGGACCCTGGCAGCCCTGCGCCACCGCGATGCCCAGTGCCACCAGCAGCGTCACCACGACGAAGACGACGAGGCGCTGGCGCAGCAGCCGCGGGTTGGCGGGGCGACGGCCCGTCGAGGTCGTGCGGGTCCCGGGCCGGGTGCCCGGGCGACCGTTCGTCCCGTGCGTGCTCTGCGGGCGCCTGCCGGACCGGGTGGTGTCACGCACCTGCTGCGGCCGCCGAGGCCGCGAACCGCCCGTGCGCGGCGCCCCGGGACGCGACGGCGCCACCTGCCGACCGCTCTGCGGCTGCCGCTGCTGCTGTTGTTGCCGGCGGGGCGCCGGGGGAGCCGTCCGCCGGGTCCGCTGCTCGGTGTACGGGCCCCCGGTGCGGCCCGTCGGCCGGTCCAGCTCCCGTGCCGAACGCTGCACCGGAGGGCGGCTCTCGTGCAGCCCCTGTGCCTCCCGCGCCGCGATCTCCTTGAGCCGCATGGAGAGTTGGAGCGTGCTCGGGCGTTCCTGAGGGTCCTTCGCCAGGCAGGCGCTCACCAGTGGCGCCAGCGCGTCGTGCACGTCGTACAACTGCGGTTCCTCGTGCACCACGCGGTACAGCATCACCTCGGAACTGCCGTGTCCGAAGGGCGAGTCCGCCGTCGCCGCGTACGCCAGCGTGGCACCGAGCGAGAACACGTCCGTCGCGGGTGTCACGGCAGCGCCGCGCACCTGCTCGGGAGCGAGGAATCCGGGCGACCCGACGGCCGTGCCGACGTGCGTGAGCGTGGAGGCCCCGGTCGCCCAGGCGATCCCGAAGTCGATGATCCGGGGGCCCTTGGGGGAGAGGAGGATGTTCGACGGCTTCAGGTCGCGGTGGACGACCCCCGCCTCGTGCACCGCCACCAGCCCCTCGGAGAGCGCCGCCCCGATCGAGGCCACCTCGGCCGCCGACAGCGGGCCCTCCTCGGCCACCTTGTCGTGGAGCGAGGGCCCGGGCACGTACTGCGTGGCGAACCACGGGCGGTCCGCGTCCAGATCGGCGGCCACCAGCCGTGCCGTGCAGCCCCCGCGGATCCGCCGCGCGGCGGACACCTCGCGGGCGAACCGCGAACGGAACTCCTGGTCCTCCGCCAGATCCGGCCGGATCACCTTGAGCGCCACCCGCTGTCCCCGCCGGTCCGAACCGAGGTAGACGACACCCATCCCGCCCGCGCCGAGCCGCCGGTGCAACCTGAACGAGCCGACGACACGCGGGTCCTCGCGCCGGAGCCGCATCATCGCCATTTTCTGCCCATCCCCGCTGCCTGGTACGCCTGACGAGCACAGCTTACGTACCCGGCGCCCAGGGCGCTCAGAGGCCGCGCCCTCGCCCGCCGATCGTTTACCGGCGCATGGCACGGTCCATGACGGCGTGTGGGCGCGCTCCGGTTCCCGCGAGGTGCGGAACGGAGCATCAAGAGATATGCCCGGACGCGGTGTTGACGCCGGGGCCGCGGCCCGGACGGGCCGGCCCCGCATCCCGAGCCCGTTGTGCGAGGGGCAACGGGGACCGTGCGCCGCACCTGCGGCCCGCCGCTCCCGGGGCGCGACGCGTGAGTGACGTCACGCCCGCGGGGCCGGTCACCGGGACCCGCCGGTTCGTCCCGCGGACGATCCCCCGGGGACCGGGCGGCCGATCTCCACCCAGGGGAGTACGACGACCGGCCGCGGCTCCTCCTCCGGGATGCCCGGCATTCGGTACGCGGGCATGACGCCGTCCCGCTCCCGCGTCCCTAGTGTGGAGATCAAGCGGTGGGCGGTACTCGTCCCCCGAGGTCACTCGCCCGCCGCCCCACATCGGTCAGGAGAGGAAACATGGCGGACACGGCAACGCGGACCATGATCCGTGCGCGGGGAAGCAGGCTCCATGCCTCCTTCCGCCGTCGCTCGTCGTCCGGCCACCGCCACCCGCTGGTGGCGACGGCGATGGTTCTTCCCCTGGCGGCCCTGCTCGTGGTCGTCTTCGGCGGCTGGGAAGCGGTGGTCACACAGGCGTCGTCCGTGGCCGTGATGCTGGGGCGCTGAGCGGCGCCCCGGGTCCGGAAGAGCGGTCCGGACCGGGACATCGGGCCAACAACCCCGTGGGGACGGGGGTGCGGCGGACGGCAGCGTTTGTCCGGTCAGCTGGGGAGCTGACCGGGCATCGCGCTGCCCTGGTCCTTCTCCGGCCGCGTACGCTCGTCGCCGGGCACGGTGCGACGGACCGGCCCGCATCCGTCCACCTCCGGGCCGCGCGCGGACCGGCCCGCGTCCGTCCGACCCCCGGGGGAGACCGTGACCACCGCAGTCGTACGGGCGCTGGGCGCCCTCGCCCACCGGGCCGCCCATCCGCCGACCGGGACCGCCTGCGCCTGCCCGCCGCCGGAGACGCTCGCGGACCGGGCGGACGGAACGGTGGTCCGCAGCGGACCCGTCGTGGCCAAGGCCCACGCCCCCGGCACGCCCGTCCCCGACCTGCTGACCCGTATCGCCCTCGCGGACCACCCCCGGCTGACCGGCATCCTGCTCGCCCCGCTGCGGCCCCGGCCCGACGAAGCGTCCGCGGTTCTCCACGGCCGCCCCGTCACCCTGTGGCCGTACGGCGAGCCCGTCGCCCCGGACGATCCCGGTGCGGCCCCCTGGGGGGAGGCGGCCGCGCTGCTGGCCGCGCTGCACCGCACTCCGCCCCCTCCTTCCCTCGCCCTCCCGCCCATGCGGGGACCTGCCAAGGCTGCGCTCGCCGTCGCCCGGATGCGTGCCGCCCGGCCCGACGACCCGGCGACCGCCCCCGTACTCGCGGCCTGGCAGCGCCTGCCCGCCTGGGCCCGCGGCGAGGCCCCGCCGCCCGCGCACCGTGCGCGCTTCCTCTGCCACGGCGATCTGCACCTCGGACAACTCGTCCGCCACCCCGCGCCGCACGGCCCCTGGACGCTCATCGACATCGACGACGCCGGACTCGGCGATCCCGCCTGGGACCTCGCCCGCCCCGCCGCCTGGTACGCGGCCGGGCTGCTGCCGCCCGACGTCTGGCTGCGGTTCCTCGACGCCTACCGGGCGGCGGGTGGACTCGCCGTACCCGCCGGGGGCGACCCCTGGCCCGAACTGGACGTCCCGGCCCGGGCCCTGACCGTGCAGACCGCCGCGCTGGCGTACGCCAAGTCCGCGGCGGAGGGCCGGGCTCCGGACGAGGTGGAGCGGGCGATGATCGACGCCTGTGTCCGAATAGCCTCCCTCCCGCCCGAGTTGACGGCCGGACGCACGTCGTAGGCTGAACCGACCGTCGGCGGTACGCCGTCCGGCGGCGGCCACCCGACGGCGAGGAGTTGAGAGTCGAATCATGCAGTGTCCCAAGTGCCACGCACCCATGCACACCTACAACCGCAACGGCATACAGATCGAACAGTGCAGCGGCTGCCGGGGGATCTTCCTCGACTACGGCGAGCTGGAGACCCTGACCCGCATCGAGGCGCAGTGGACGCAGCAGGCCCCGCCCGCGCCGCCCGCCCCCCAGGCGTACCCGGCCGCGCAGGCCCCCGCCTGGGGCGCGCCGCAGCACCACGGCGGTCACTACCGTCACAAGAGCTTCGGCCGCATGCTCTTCTCGTCCTGATCCCCGCCCTGCGGGGACGGACACCGGCCGACGGATCACCGCGGGCCCGGACACACCCGTCCGGGCCCGCGGCGAGGCCCGCCCGCCGTCCACGGGCGTGACGCGGAGACCGCGGCGCGCCGCGGAAACGGGAAAACCCCCGGTCGCCGAGACGACCGGGGGTTTCGTGGTGCGCGATACTGGGATTGAACCAGTGACCTCTTCCGTGTCAGGGAAGCGCTCTCCCGCTGAGCTAATCGCGCAGGGTGAACCCGCGTGTACTGCGTGCGCGATACTGGGATTGAACCAGTGACCTCTTCCGTGTCAGGGAAGCGCTCTCCCGCTGAGCTAATCGCGCGGAGATCCTTGCGGACCAGTGGACGATACTGGGATTGAACCAGTGACCTCTTCCGTGTCAGGGAAGCGCTCTCCCGCTGAGCTAATCGTCCTTGGAGGTGGAGACGGGATTTGAACCCGTGTAGACGGCTTTGCAGGCCGTTGCCTCGCCTCTCGGCCACTCCACCACGAGTGAGGGTTCGGGCAGATCCCCCACCTTCATGCGAGCGGACGACCAGGTTCGAACTGGCGACCTCAACCTTGGCAAGGTTGCGCTCTACCAACTGAGCTACGTCCGCTTGTCTTTCCCGGTCCGCTTCCGCGTCCCGGCGACGTGTTGAACTCTAGCGGATTCCCGGGCCAGTACAAAAACGCGTTTGTGCAGCGTGCTGGCGCGCGTCCGCCACGGAAGCCCTCCGGGTGCGCCGTTCTAGACTCGACGACGTGCACGACCTCGCTCCCATGGCCCGCTTCGGCGGTCTCGTCGCGTCCGGCCTGCGGGACGTGACCAGTGATCCCGCGGCCCTCGAATCGTCCGGCTTCTGGGCCGTTTCCGCCGACTTCGAGGGCCGCCTCGTCTGCGCGCGCTTCGACACCGTGCGCAGGGAAGAGGTGCCCGCGCCGGTGCGCGGGGCCTGGCACGGACCCGCCGCCGACGCCTGGACCTCGTCCCTGGACCGTGCCGCGTACATGGAGGGCGTACGCCGGATCCGTGCGTACATAGCGGCGGGCGAGGTCTACCAGGCCAACCTCTGCCGGGTGCTGACCGCGGCACTGCCCGACCCGGCGGCGGACGTGGACGCGCTCACCGCGCTCCTGGCGCGCGGCAACCCCGCCCCCCACGCCGGAACGATCCGGTTGCCCGCGCACGGCGTGGAGATCGCCACCGCGTCCCCCGAGCTCTTCCTCAGCCGGGACGGGCGCACCGTGGAGTCGGGACCCATCAAGGGGACCGGGCGGACCGAGGACGACCTCCTGGACAAGGACCACGCCGAGAACGTGATGATCGTTGACCTGGTCCGCAACGACCTCGGCCGGATCTGCGCCACCGGATCGGTCACGGTCCCCGACCTGTGCGTGGTGGAGAAGCATCCGGGCCTCGTCCACCTGGTCTCCACCGTGCAGGGAGAGCTGGCCGAGGGAGCCGGGTGGCCCGGACTCCTCGCAGCCGCCTTCCCGCCCGGTTCCGTCACCGGGGCGCCCAAATCCAGCGCACTGCGCATCATCGAGGAGCTGGAGACCGCGCCGCGCGGCCCCTACTGCGGCGGCATCGGCTGGGTCGACGCCGACCGCCGCACGGCCTCCCTGGCCGTTGGCATACGGACCTTCTGGATCGACCGGACGCGGAGCGCGCCGGTCCTCCGGTTCGGCACCGGGGCCGGCATCACCTGGGGCTCGGACCCCGGGCGCGAGTGGGACGAGACCGAACTCAAGGCGTCGCGGCTGCTCGCCGTGGCGTCGGGCGCGTACGAAGCGACTGACGAACACGAACCGACTGGAGGAATCGCGTGATGAGGATGTGGGTCGACGGCGCACTGAGGGACGCCGACGAGGCCCGGGTGTCCGTGTTCGACCATGGACTGACCGTGGGCGACGGCGTCTTCGAGACGGTCAGGGCCGTCGACGGCAGGCCCTTCGCCCTCACCCGTCACCTCGACCGGCTGGCCCGCTCGGCCCGGGGGCTCGGCCTGGCCGAGCCCGACCTCGACGAGGTGCGTCGAGCCTGCGCCGCCGTCCTCGACGCCAACCCGATGCCGCTGGGCCGGCTGCGCATCACGTACACCGGTGGGGTCTCGCCGCTCGGCTCCGACCGCGGCGACGCCGGTCCGGGCCTCTTCGTCGCCCTGGGCGAGGCGACCCGCCGCCCCGACAGCACCGCCGTGATCACCGTTCCCTGGACGCGCAACGAGCGCGGCGCGCTGGTCGGGCTCAAGACCACGTCGTACGCCGAGAACGTCGTGGCGCTCGCCCGTGCCCACGAGCACGGCGCCTCGGAGGCTCTCTTCGCCAACACCGCCGGACGGCTCTGCGAGGGGACCGGGTCCAACGTCTTCGTCGTGCTCGACGGGCAGCTGCACACCCCGCCGGTCGCCTCCGGCTGTCTCGCCGGAATCACCCGCGCGCTGGCCGTCGAGTGGACGGGGGCCCAGGAGACCGACCTGCCGTTCGACGTCCTGGAGCGGGCGGAGGAGATCTTCCTGACCTCCACCCTGCGCGACGTGCAGGCCGTTCACCGGGTGGACGGCCGGGAGCTGCCCGGCGCTCCCGGACCGGCGACCGCGAAGGCCATGCGGATCTTCGACGAGCGGGCCGGGAACGACCTCGACCCGTAGACGTGTTCACCCGCGGTTCCGCGGACCGTGGTGCCGGGTCCGCGGAACCGAATCCGTGAAACGGGGTGACGAGCCGGGCGCCGGCGGATAGAACAACACCGATGACCACCACCATCCGGCCGACCGGGCCGATTCGGGAAGGCACCGACGGTGCGAGGAACCGCGCGTACGACGTGTGCGACAACGGACGGCCCGTGGGGACCGTCGAGATCGGTACGGATCCGGCGTTCGGCACGACAGCCGGTGTGCTGCGCTCCCTGAGCATCGCCGAGCCGACGCGGCGGCGCGGGCGCGGCACCATCGCCGCGCTCGCCGCCGAGGAGGTGCTGCGCGCCTGGGGCTGCACCCGGGTGTCCGCCGAGGTGCCTGCGGGCAACGAGGCGGCGGCACGACTGGCGGCCGCCCTCGGCTACACCGAGCGCGGCCGCAACATGACCAAGCACCTCGGCCCGACGGCGCCGCCGCTCCCCGAGGACGTCGCCGCCCGGCCGATGACGGCCGAGGAGTTCGCGCACTGGCAGGAGACGGCCGTCGAGGTGTACGCGCGGTCCTGGACCGAGCGGGGCGTCCCGGCCGAGCAGGCGATGCGCAAGTCCCGGTCCGACCACGCCCGCGATCTGCCGGACGGCCTGCGCACCGCGGGCGCGCACTTCCACGTCCTCGTCCACGACGGCGTGGTCGTCGGGTACGTCTGGGTGACGGTGCAGGGGACCGGCCGGGACGGACCGGCCGGGTACGTCTTCGACGTCGGGGTGGGGGAGGAGCATCGGGGCCACGGCTTCGGGCGCGCCCTGATGCTGCGGGCGGAGCACATCACCCTGGACGCGGGCGCCCGCAGCCTCGGGCTGCACGTCTTCGCCGCCAACACACCGGCCCTGCGGCTGTACGAGTCGCTCGGCTACCGCACCACGCGCCGCCACCTGACCAAGCCCCTCTAGGAGTGTCGTCGAGGTGGCGTCGTTCGGCCGGAGGCCGTGCCGTGCGGTGTCCGGTGCCTCCCCGAGTTCTCGGCTCCGCTCGAACAGGGGAGACCCCCATGGATCGCAAGACGGAGGATCGTCCTGGTACCGGACGTACCAGGACGGGTCCGACAGCGCCGCGAGCGTGTGGGCCGGGCGTCGCACGGCAGGCAGCACTCCGACGACACGGCCTGGGCCCCGGGCGCCCCTCTCGGCACCGGTCCGTTCTCGGGCGGAGGCCGCGCGGTGCGGCGGGTCAGCCCCGCTCGGTGCCTTCGGCGAGCAGCCGGTCGGCGATCTCCTCGATCCGCTCGCGCAGCCCGTCCTGGCTCTTGCCGCCGTCCAGCCGCTCGCCGCCGATCACGTACGTCGGGGTCCCGGTGACCCCGATCGCCTTGCCCTCGGCCTGATCGGCGTCGACGATCAGCATGTGACGCCCGTCGATCAGCGCGGTGTCCATCTCCTCGGCGTCCAGGCCGAGTTCGCGCGCCACCTCGATCAGCAGCGGCTCACCGGAGCGGTCCAGGTCGCCGCAACGGGCGAGGACCGCCTCGACGTACGACCGGCCCCGGCCCTGGGCCGCGGCCTCCTCGGCGGCCTGCGCGGCGGCGTAGGCGTGCTTGTGCTTGTCCAGGGGGAAGTGCCGCAGCCGCACCTCCAGCCGGTCTCCGTACCGGGCCCGCAGGGCCTGCACGTCGGAGAGGGCGCGGTGGCAGTCGGGGCACTGGAGTTCGCACCAGACGTCGAGGACGAGAGGGGCCGCGGGGGTCGAATCGCTCATGCGGCCAGTCTCGCAGGGCACGCCGCGACGGCCCAATCGGCTCCGGGGTCGCCGGAGCCGTACCGGGAACCGCCGGTACGGCGGACCGGTGGCACCGAGGCGGCGGATCCGGCGGCGTGCTCCCCGGGGCGTGCCGGGATCGGCACCTGGGGAGGATCCCGGCCCTGAGATCTCCCTGAAGTGATCCGGGACCGTGGCCGCCCGGCCGTCGGCCGGTGCAGGATGGAAGGGACGTTTCTCCCGTGGGGCGTCAGACGTTCCGCTCGTACCTGGAGGCTCCGATGCTTGCCGAGACCATCTGCTCCGCGGCGTCCGCGGCGGGCCTGGGCATCGCCGCCGTCACCGCGTACCGGAAGCGTTTCCTCGCCGCGACCCGGATCGCCGCCTACTCACTGGTGCCGATCGGCCTGGTCCTGACCGGCGTCGTGGAGTGGGTCGCCGGGATCGCCTTCAAGCCGAGCGTGTGGCTCGGCTTCGGGCTGCTCGCCGTGGCCTGGGTGCTGTTCATGACGACCCGCGCCGTCGAACGCCGGGGGTCCGGCACCCGCAAGGAACGCAGGGCGGCCGAACGGGCGGCGCGCGGCGGTGCCGTCGCCCCCGCCGCGTCGGCGCCCTCGCTCGGCGCCCCGGGGGCCCGCACGCAGCCGGTTCCGGGTACGAGGACCAGGCAGTCGTCCGCGTCCCCCGACGACGACTTCAGCGACATCGAGGCCATTCTGAAGAAGCACGGCATCTGATCGGTGCGCCGCCCCGCCCTCCACCCGGTGGGGCGGCGCGGGTCCGGCCGACGGGCTCGCCGCAGCGAGGCGGAGCCCGCGCGATGGCTCCGTACGATGGGGCGACGCCGCGCACCGGCGCGGCGGAGGGCATCAGTGGGGCAGGGCGAGTGGCGCGCGTGGCAGGGATCAAGGATGTGGCCCGTCAGGCCGGGGTCTCCGTGGGCACCGTGTCCAATGTGATCAACCGGCCCGAGGCGGTGTCGCCGGAGACCCGGGCCAGGGTACTGGCCGCCATCGAGGAGCTCGGCTACGTGCGCAGCGAGTCGGCCCGTCAGCTGAGGGCCGGCCGCAGCCGGATCGTGGCGCTGCTCGTTCTCGACATGGGCAACCCGTTCTTCGTCGACGTGGCTCGGGGTGCCGAACGCGCCGCCCGGGACGCCGGGCTCGGCGTGATGGTCTGCAACAGCGATCAGAGCCCGTCGGAGGAGGCCGAGTACCTGGGCCTCTTCGCCGAGCAGCGGGTGTGCGGGGTGCTGGTCACCCCGGCCGACGCGACCGGTCGCAACCTGGAGGCGTTCCGCCGCCACGGGATCCCGTACGTCCTGGTGGACCGGGTGGCGTCCGGTGCGGACGTGTGCGCGGTCTCCGTCGACGACGTGCGCGGCGGGGCCCTGGCCGTCGGCCACCTGCTCTCCTCCGGGCACCGCTCGGTGGCCTACGTCAGCGGTCCCGACGACCTGCAGCAGATCAGGGACCGGCGTGAGGGCGCGCTGTCGGCGCTCGCCGACGCGGGACTGCCGCCCGAGGCCCTCGTCGAGATTCCCTGCGACCGGCTTGACGTGGCGGCGGGCCGGGACGCCGGGGCCCGGCTCCTCGGCCTGGCGCCTCGGCCCACCGCGGTGTTCTGTGCCAACGACCTGCTCGCCCTCGGTGTGCTGCAGGCGCTGTACGCGGCGGGGGTGCGGGTGCCGCGCGACGTCGCCCTCGTCGGCTACGACGACATCGAGTTCGCCGCCGCCGCTGCCGTACCGCTCACCTCGGTCCGCAGGCCCGCGGCCGTGATGGGCCGGATGGCCGCGGAACTGCTGCTGGAGGAGGCCGACGACGCCGGCGGTACGCACGAGCACCGCAGCGTGGTGCTCCGGCCGGAACTCGTGGTGCGCGCCTCCAGTACGCCGCCGGCGAGCTGACCGGGCCGGCCCCGGACGCTCCGCCGCGGTCGGACGCCCATTCCACGTACGCCAATTCGGTTCGAAGTGGGCGAAGTTGGGAGATGCCGACGTCAACACTGGTCCATGCAAGGTCATCGGGCCGAATGGCTGGCGGATGATCGGACGGAGAAGCGAACGCACGTGTCCCTGAAGCGGGTGAACTCCCCTTCGAGGAAGGCAGGTTGGCCTGAGCAGGCTCCGAGGTGCGTCATGATCGTTCCGAGATGGTCGACACTTCCCGGGGCGATGTCCCCGCAAGCCCTGCCGAAGAGCCGCGTGGTTGCCTCTTCGCGCTGTCCCAGCCCCCTTTGATGATCTTCCTCGGGGTGATCGGCAGCCTGCTGCTGATGGCCGCGTTGCATGATCTGTTCATGCTGTGAGGGGTCAGCCGGCTGCTTCCTTGCGGCGCGCCCGGTATGCGGCCACGTGCAGACGGTTACCGCAGGTGCGGCTCGAGCAGTAGCGGCGTGAGCGGTTGCGGGAGAGGTCCACGAAGGCGTGCCGGCAGTCCGGAGCCTCGCAGCGGCGCAGCCGCTCCTGCTCGCCCGCCACCACGATGAAGGCCAGCGCCATGCCGCAGTCGGCCGCGAGGTGGTCGGCGATCGAGGCGTCCGGCGCGAAGTAGTGCACGTGCCAGTCGTAGCCGTCGTGGTTGCTGAGCTGCGGTGTGGTGCCGGCGGCGGCCACGAGGCCGTTCACGAGCGTGGCGGCGGTCTGCGCGTCGTCCGTCGCGAAGATCGTGGCGAAGCGCGTCCGCACGTCCCGTACGGCTCGCAGGTCCTTCTCGTGCAGCTCGCCCACGCCGCTGATGCGATGGCGGCGCGCGAAGTCGTAGAGCGCCGCGACGTCGGGGAGGCCGTCGGCCTGCCCGCCCTCCGGCCGCCCGCTCGCCGGTGCGGTGTTCAGCAGATCGACCACCGTGTCGAGGGCGATCCGGGTGTCGTGGGGGATCAGCACGCTTTCGCTCCCTGGCCTCCGGCGGGCGGCGCCCGCAGTCGATGCCGGCTGACTCTACTGGCTCGGTGCCGCCGCCCAGAGGGCCCAGAGGGCCCGTGAACGGCCCGACGAGCGCATACCGGCCACGTCCGGGCGCCGTCGGGCGGTGAGTGCTCGTCCGGGCCCGGGGCGGGCCCGCTGCGGCCGGGAAGGGCGGGACGGTGCCGGGCGACGGTGGAGGGAAGTGTGCTCCGGAGGGGCGTGCGCCGACGCCGTCACCACGGTGGATTCCGTGATGACGGCGTCGGCGTCACCCTGTGTGGTTTTCCGCGCGGCGCCGTCTCCCCGAGTCGGACGGCGCCGTGCAGCTCTCGGCCTGGCTCAGCTCTCGGCCAGGATGTGTGAGAGCTCCGTGTCGAGGTCGAAGTGACGATGCTCGGTGCCGGGCGGAACCGCGGCGTCGGTCCTCTTCAGGAACGACTCCAGGGCCCGTGCCGGGGCCTCGAGCAGGGCTTCGCCCTCCGGGGAGCTCAGTGCGATGCAGACGACCCCCTGGCCGTGACTACGGGATGGCCAGACGCGGACGTCTCCGGTGCCGGTGGGCCGGTGCAGCCCTTCGGCGAGGAGGTCACGGGCAAAAACCCATTCGACCGTTTCCTCCGCTCCGGTGTGGAAGGTGGCGTGCACGGCATAAGGATCGGCCGTGTCATACCGCAGGCCCGCAGGTACAGGCAGTGATGACTCGCTCGACACAACGAGGCGCAGGTGCAGCTCGCAGCTGACCGTGGTGTTCATAAGCGCCAGGGCCTTTCGCTCAGTGTGCGCTCGGGGATTCGCACGTCGGCGAAATCGACATGCCACCTACGGTGGCGTTGTAAACCCCTCTGACCTTTTTGTGTTCCTTCGGTTCGCTCGTACGGCGCTGTGTAACTTCGGGTTATACGGCCATTCCGGTGATGAAGCCCGTTCCGGTAGGTTGGCTGTCGTGAATGAGGAGAGCGATGAGCGGGACGGTGACGCCGCGGCGGCGAAGCCCGGACCCGTCACGGGGGACGCGGCCGAGGGGATGCCCGGAGACGCCTCGGGGAGCGTGACGAAGGAGGACGGCGCGCTCGGCTCCCGGGCGCCCGGCTTCATCAAGGCATCCAGGGCCCTGCACCTGAGCTGGCAGGTCGGTGTCTTCGTGGTCGGCCTCGCGGTGGTCGTGGCCGGGATCGTGATGCTGCCGCTGCCGGGCCCCGGCTGGCTGGTGATCTTCGGTGGCATGGCGATCTGGGCGACCGAGTTCGTCTGGGCGCAGCTGGTCCTGCGCTGGACCCGGCGGAAGGTCACCGAAGCCGCTCAGCGGGCGCTCGACCCCAAGGTCCGGCGGCGCAACGTCATCCTCACGGTGATCGGCCTGGTGATCGCCGCGGTGCTGGTGGGGGTCTACGTCTGGAAGTTCGGCATCACCATGCCGTGGAAGATCCACGAGTGACCCCGGGTTGGTCATGAGGGGCCGCTGACATGGGGTAATGTTTGGTCTGCGCCCGGGCGATTAGCTCAGTGGGAGAGCGCTTCGTTCACACCGAAGAGGTCACTGGTTCGAACCCAGTATCGCCCACCGGGACGGAGGGGCCCATGAGACCGAAGAGTCTCATGGGCCCCTCCGCGTCGTATGGAATGGCCGGATGTCGGATGCGGCCGAGAATTCCCGCGTCGTCTTCGCGTGGGCGAAGACGGAGTCCTTTGTTCGGGAACTGTCGTTCGAATCTCGGGTCGGTGCGGTTCCCGGCGCGCCTCATTCGCATTTCCCTTGCGCACTGCTAGGGGAGCGGCCCTCCGGGCAAGCGGAATTCCCGGCGAGTTCCGTGCGCGGGACCGCTTGAACACAGTTCCCCGACGACTTGCCGAACTCCGTCGCAATTCCCGGCCGGTGCGACGGAATTCGCTGAATTCCGTTCGGGCGGGGGCAGTTCGGCCGAGCGCCTGCGCTTCTCCGGGTGGTGCCGGGCGGGGCGTCCGTGGCGTACGGGCGGCGGAGCGGGCCGGCCCGTGGCCCGCGGGGGGCGACCGGACCGGCCCGTACGGCGGACCGTCAGCGCATGCGGCCCAGAGCCTCCTTGAGACGCCGTGCGTCACGCAGCCGCTGCTCGTACGTGGCACCGACCACCAGCAGCAGCACCCCGGCCAGCGCGGGCGGCACCCAGCGCGGCAGGACGCCGACGACCTGGACGACGTACGGCGCGAGTTCGTGCACGGCGTCCAGGGCCAGCACCGCGCCACCGATCAGCAGCAGGGCCTGAAGCCGCAGCCGCGCACCCAGCAGCGTGATCACCAGCGCCGCAGAGCCCAGCAGCAGCGGTCGCGGCCAGTCCGGATCGGACCACGCCGCGAAGAGGCTCGGCACCAGCGTGGCCGCGAGCCCCGCCCCGTACGCCGTCCACGACGACGCCTCGGGATCACGGCGGCGGCGCAGCACGCCGACCACCAGCGCGGGCACCGTCACCGGCAGGGTGTACGCCTCGGGGGCGAGGACGCCGGAGGCCGAGAGCCTCAGCCAGGCCGCCAGGACGAACAGCGTCGTCGCCGCGTATCCGGCCACCGGCCGCCGCTCGGGCCGCAGGGCCGTGCCCGCCGCCAGCACCCCGCACAGCGCCAGCACCAGGGCCAGGAACGCCCGGTCCGGGACCGCCATGCCGACCGCCACCACCGCGGCCACGGCCCCGGCCGCCTCCACCGCGAGCGCCGGGGGCCGGCCCCGCAGCCACGCCCCGACCAGCACCGTCAGCGCGGGGACGACGAGGACCACCGGGGCCGCCCGGTGCGTGTCGAGCCCCAGCGACGCCCCGGCCGCGAGGGCCAGCACCGTCGCGCACGCCACCGCCCCGAACGCCGCCACCGCCTGCGCGATGTGCAGCACGTCCTCCCGCCGCGCCGCCCGGACGGTCGGTGCCGCGGGCCGTCCCCCGGCCGCCGACGCCGCCACGTCGCCGATCATCACCGCGACCGCCCCCGACACCAGCAGCAGCACCCCGAACACCGCGTACGTCGTCGCTTCCGCCGCGAGCGACAGCAACCCCGTACTCCCGGCGCCGACCAGACCGCACACCAGCGCGGCCGTTCCCACCGCGCCGTTCCCGCGACGCAGCGCCCGCACCGCCCCCGCGAACAGTGCGACGACCAGCAGCAGCCACACCGTCGCGGCCGCCGCGTACGACAGCCCGAGCACCGCCGGGGTCACGGTGAGCCCCGCCCAGCCGAGCACGACCGCCACGACCCCCGCCATGCCCCGCCACGCCGGGCCCGGCGCCGACGCCGCGCCGACGATCCGCGCCGCACGCGTCCACCACCGGTGCGCCGCCCCGGCCAGGACGGCCACCAGCACGAGCACCACGGGGGCCGAGCCCATCCGGGACCACGCCAGGTCCGCCGCGCCCAGCGCGCCCCGGGCACCGCCGTCCGGCGCACCCGCCCACACCCGCGCCAGCTGCGACACCGCGCCCGTCAGCGACAGGACGACCGGAGGCAGCGAGGCCAGCACAGCCGCCGCGACCACCGACGCGGAGGACCACACCACCCCCTGCCCGACCCGGCGCGGCAGCGGGGCCCGCACCACTGCCGACAGCGCCAGCCCGCACAGCAGATAGGCGAGCACCGACCAGCCCCAGGGCTGCCCGGCGCGCAGCACGCCGCCCACCGCGGCCACGGCGCACCACCCGGCCACCACACCACCGGCGACCGCGAATCCGGTCGGCGCGCGCCACGTCCCCGACACGGCGACCGTCGCCCCCGCGAGCAGCAGCGCCGCCGGGGCCAGCGCGGCCCCCGCCGTACCGGACGTCAGCGACAGGGTCAGGCCGATCAGCAGCCCCGCCGGGCCCGTCGTCCAGCACCCCGTGCAGGCCGTCACCCGCACTTCGAGACCCTTGCCCCGCAACGCGATCGCGCCGTCCATCGCCGCCGTCGCCAGCAGTGCCCAGCCGAACGCCGAGGCCCCGGCCCCCGCCGACCACGCCCACAGCAGCAGCGGGAACTGCGCGCTCACCACCGCCAGGGGCAGTGGCAGCCGCAGCCGGTCCAGCAGCAGGCCGTACCCGGCCCAGAGCGCCGCCAGCACCGCCGAGGCCACCGCGGCGAACCCGGGGCCGTCGGCGTCCGGCACCGCCACCCGGTGCAGCGCGTACGCGTCCAGCACCATCAGCACCGACGCCAGCGCGGCGACCGATTCCGCCGTCGCGGGCAGCCCGCGCCGCAGCAGCACGGCGGGCACGCCCAGCGCCGCGAACGTCACCACCGCGAGCACCGCCGAACGGCCGGCGATGCCCATCTCGCCCCAACTGACCAGGGTGAACGCGATCGCCGCGACCGCCAGCAGCAGGCCGCCCAGAGTGAGCAGCACGTTGCGGACGCCGCGCTGCCCGGCCGGCGCGGCGTCCACACCCGGCGGGGCCGCGAACGGGACCGGCGGACGGTCCGGAGCCGGCCCGGGCGGAGCGGCGTACGGCGGCGTGGGCGGCACGGCGGGTCGCGACAACACGCTCACCAGCCAGGCGCGACGGACGAGCAATTGGGACCGGCGGGCGTCCAGTCGGGCCAGTTCGTGATCGAGGAGCGCCAATTCCTCCGCGGGCGGCGGCATGTGTTCCATGAACGGGAGTGTGGCCGCGGCCCCGGCATCGGACATGCGTGCGCATACTCAGTTCCCCGCATGAGTACACGGCGGACACGGAGACTGGGGGCATGGACTGGAACCACTACCGCTTCACGAGCGTCTGGGACCTGCCCGCCCCGCCCGCCGCCGTCTACGCGGTCCTCGAACGGGCCGACGACTACCCGCGCTGGTGGCGGCAGGTCCGCGAGGTCACCCCGCTCGATGCCGCCACCCGCGCCACCCGGATCCGATCGGTCCTCCCGTACGGCCTCGTCGTGACCATGCGCGAACGGCTCCGCGACCCCCGCGCCGGGGTGCTGGAGGCGGAGCTCGGCGGTGACCTGGAGGGCTGGGCCCGGTGGACGGTCACCGCGCGCGGCACGGGCAGCCGGGTCGTCTACGAACAGGAGGTGGAGGTGCGCAGGCGGCTGATGCGGCTGCTCGCGGTGCCCGGGCGTGCCGTGTTCCGGGCCAACCACGCCTTGATGATGCGTGCCGGACGCCGGGGCCTCGCGGCCCGGCTGGAAGCGGTTTGAACCGGAGCCGCCGAGCCCTGTATGGTTCAACCCGTTCCCGGGCGATTAGCTCAGTGGGAGAGCGCTTCGTTCACACCGAAGAGGTCACTGGTTCGAACCCAGTATCGCCCACCGGGAGAGGCCGGTCCGTCAGCGGAAACGACGGACCGGCCTCTGTTGTCGTATTCACCGCGGCCCGCGACGTGTCGCGGCGGGGTCACGCCGCGCTGGGGAGCGCGGGGCGCAGCGGCCACGCCGGATCCACCGCCTCCTCCGTGCCGTTCTTCGCGAACCACGCCTGCAGGCCGCGCGCCTGCGCCGCGTGCCACACCGCCTGCAAGGAGTGCAGTTCGGCCGGCGTGAGCCGCTCCAGGCGGGACGAGAAGCGCCGCCCCACCGCCCGCACCAGCTCCAGTGATGCCGTCGCGTCGGCCGCGGCGTCGTGCGCGCCGTCCAGGGCCACCCCGTACAGCGCGCAGAGATCGGTGAGCGTCCGCCGCCCCTTGCGGTATCGGTCCAGATGTTTGTCGAGCACGCGCGGATCCAGCACGCACAGCGGCACGTTCTGCAGGCGCCCGGCCAGTGACGACGCCCGGTGCCTTCTCAACTCACGGTCCAGCAACGTCAGATCGAACGGAGCGTTCATCACGACGAGCGGCCGCCCGGCCGCGCACTGCTCGGCCAGCGCACGCGCCAGCTCCTCCATCACCGGTGCCGGCCAACGGCCGTTGCGCTGGAGGTGATCGTCCGTCAGTCCATGGATCTCGGTGGCCGGGGGCGGCACCGGAACCCCCGGATTCACCAGCCACCGGGTGACCTGCACCCGGCCGCCCGCCGTTTCCTGGACGACGAGGGCGGCCGAGACGATCCGGTCCTCCTCGACGTCCACGCCCGTCGTCTCCGTGTCGAAAGCGGCCAGCGGCCCCTCGTACCAGTGAGTCATCCCCGAACTCCTCGCGCCCGTAAGGCGGATGGCGGTCCCCGCCCGCAACGCTGATACCCGCGCCCGTGGTCCCGTACGCCGTTTGCGCGCCGCCCCGCGCGGTGACAACTCCGGCGATGGGCAAGGAAGTTGTCCGGACCCTCCATCGAAGAACCCAGCGGCACCGCCCGGAGGCCACCCGCAGCCATGGCGCTCGCGCGGTCCGAACCGAGCGGGCCGGTGCCGCGGCGGTCCGCACCGCCGCGCGGCACACTCGCCACCACCGCCTGCATGGAGACCCTTCGGGTGGGCTGGTGCTGTGGCCGGAAGGGCTCACCGGCTCGCGGTGCCCGGCACGGCATTTCGCCGCGTTGTCGCATCAGCCGAGTACGTCCCGTACGAGGGCGATCCTCCGCCTTGCGATGCACCGCACCGGACGCCGCGAGCTTCCCGGCAAACCCTTCCGGCCACTAGTGCCGCGGCAGGCAACGTTTGCCCGTCAAGGAGCGCGTCCGGTACGTGCTCTCGGTGTGCCGGCCGGAAGCCCTCGTACTGGATGTACTTGGGATTTCGGCCGGTGCGGCGAGAGGGCGTGCCGGGCGTCGCGACGGGGCGAACGTTGCCTGATGCGGCACTAGTAGTGCTTGGTCAGGTTCTTTCGCCGGTGGCGTGTCCGTTTGATCGGTGTGTCGTTGACCAGGTGTGATGGGTGGGGAGTTGGCCGAGAGCCCACGTAGCCCCTTCCCCAAGCTCTCGACTGCGTTCGAGCAGGGGAGACCCCGTCCGAGGGCTTTCGGCCGCCTTGCGATCAATGGGGTGTCCCCTGCTCGAACAAGGCTGAGAGCTTGGGGAAGCACCGGACGACGCTCCTTCCGGGCAAACCTTGTCGGTCACGGCACTAGTGCCGCATCAGGCAACGTTCGCCCCGTCGCGACGCCCGGCACGCCCTCTCGCTGCACCGGCCGAAATCCCAAGTACACCAGTACGAGGGCTTCCGGTCGGCACACCGAGAGCACGTACCGGACGCGCTCCTTGACGGGCAAACGTTGCCTGCCGCGGCACTAGCTGCACAAGGTCGCCGCCGCGGCGGGATGCTCCCTCTCGCAGCCCTTCCCCGGAAACGGCATCGACCGGCACCTCAGCCACGGTGTTTCCGGCCACGCCGTGGCCGACGCGGTGACCATCGAGGTGCAGCTCAAGCGCACCTGCCGGATCCCTCCGCGCCCGCCGGGAGCGACGTTCGCCTCCACCCTCGACACCGGATCCCGGTCGTGGTGATCGCGCCCCGCGTCCGCGACGACTGGCTGCGCGCCGGTCCCGACGAGCGAGCCCTGCGGCACTGCTGCTACCGGACCGACCTGGCGGGCCACGCGGTGACGGGCCGGAACCGGACCACCGTGCGCATCCCCGCCTCGCGGATCTCCGACGACCGGGCGCTCTGCGGGAGCATGGCCCGCGTGGGTCCGGAGGAAGGCATTGAGGCACCGGCCGACGGACGATCCCGGCGGCGACGGCGCCCTCGCGCTTGCCCGTCCGCGCCCCGCCGCCCCGGCCGGGGCCGCCGTCCGGACGGGGCCGGGGAACTGCGCACCGCCACCCGGCGGATCCTGCTCGCCCCGGCGCTGTCCGCCCGGGCGCGCGCCGGGTATCACCGGGCTCGCCGCCGCCGGGCACGGGCGGCCCTCGCGGGCGTCCTCGTCGGACCGGCGTCCGGCGTCCGTCGGCCCACTGCGTTCGTCCCCGCGGAGACGGGGGCGGGGCGTGCCGTCGCCGTACGGCTCCACCACACCCTGCGCGCCACCAGGGCGGCCGTGGACCACCGGCGGGCGACCGGCAGCTTCGGGGTGTTCGACGGCGCGGTCGCGGCCGGTGCGGGCCGGGAGCTCGCCGAGGCCGTCGTCGCCCTGGTCCGGGGACCGGAGGGGCCCGCGGCGCCTTGGAGCGGGAGGCCGCGGCAGGTGTCCCCGAGGGCTGCACGCCCCGCCCCGAGCCGGTCGAGTCCACCCCCGGCGACCCGCCCGCCCTGCACGGGGCGGGCGTCCGCCACCTCAGAGGACGAGTCCGCCGTGAGCGTGCGGATCACCGGCACCGTCGTCCGGCTGCGCCGTTCGCAGCCGCGTGGTGCGGGGATCGAGCGGCTGAGGGTGCTGACCGGTGCCGAGGCGAACCACGTGCGGCTGGAGCCGGACGAGCAGGCGTACGAGATCGCGGGCCACGCGCATCCGGGGGGGCCTGCCGGTCCGGGTGGAGGGCCGGCTGGGGAGCAGGGGCGGGTTCCGGCGCCCGACGCGGGTCTCGCGGGTGGCGCCCGTGCGGGTCGGCGAGCCGGAGCGCGACCGGCTCATGAAGACGCTCCAGGGTGGCGCCGATCCCGTGGAGGAGGAGCGCGCGGACGAGGAGGGCCATGTGGGCGAGGAGGGAGCGCGGGCGCATGGCGCCGTCCGCCTCTTCCGCCGTGCGCGCACCACCGTCCGTGCGTCCGCACGGCGTCCGCACGGATCCGGCCGGGAAGGCGCCCGCCGGGGGAGCGGCGGGCTT
Source organism: Streptomyces sp. NPDC001750 (assembly GCF_042892615.1). NCBI lineage: Bacteria > Bacillati > Actinomycetota > Actinomycetes > Kitasatosporales > Streptomycetaceae > Streptomyces > Streptomyces sp. NPDC001750. The sequence goes on from NZ_JBIAUE010000006.1 coordinate 281,869, forward strand.
CGCCGCCAAACCGTTTCGCAGAGGGGGCCCGCGGCTCGGTACGATTCGTATCGCACGCCCATCGACGAGAGCGTGCGTTCCCCCTGAGTCAGGAGAGACCGGTGTCAGACGTCCGTGTGATCATCCAACGCGATTCCGAGCGGGAAGAGCGCGTGGTGACGACGGGCACTACGGCCGCCGAGCTCTTCTCCGGCGAGCGCACCGTCGTCGCTGCCCGGGTCGCCGATGAGCTGAAGGACCTCGCGTACGTCGTCGCCGACGGCGAGGTCGTCGAACCCGTCGAGATCTCGTCCGAGGACGGCCTGAACATCCTGCGGCACTCGACCGCGCACGTCATGGCGCAGGCCGTGCAGCAGCTCTTCCCCGAGGCCAAGCTGGGCATCGGCCCGCCGGTCAAGGACGGCTTCTACTACGACTTCGACGTCGAGAAGCCGTTCACGCCCGAGGATCTCAAGGCCATCGAGAAGAAGATGCAGGAGATCCAGAAGCGGGGGCAGCAGTTCTCCCGCCGGGTCGTGACCGACGAAGCGGCCCGCGAGGAGCTCGCCGACGAGCCGTACAAGCTGGAACTCATCGGCATCAAGGGCTCCGGCTCCGTCGAGACCGCGGGCGACGGCGCGGACGTCGAGGTGGGCGGCGGCGAGCTGACCATCTACGACAACCTCGATCCGAAGACCGGCGAGCTGTGCTGGAAGGACCTCTGCCGCGGCCCGCACCTGCCGACCACCCGGTTCATCCCGGCGTTCAAGCTGATGCGGAACGCCGCGGCGTACTGGCGCGGCAGCGAGAAGAACCCCATGCTCCAGCGCATCTACGGCACCGCCTGGCCCACCAAGGACGAGCTGAAGGCGCACCTGGAGTTCCTGGAGGAGGCCGCCAAGCGCGACCACCGCAAGCTCGGCAACGAGCTGGACCTCTTCTCCTTCCCGGACGAGATCGGCCCGGGGCTCGCGGTCTTCCACCCCAAGGGCGGTGTCGTCCGGCGCGCCATGGAGGACTACTCGCGTCGGCGTCACGAGGAGGAGGGCTACGAGTTCGTCTACTCGCCGCACGCCACCAAGGGCAAGCTCTTCGAGAAGTCCGGTCACCTGGACTGGTACGCCGACGGCATGTACCCGCCCATGCAGCTCGACGACGGGGTGGACTACTACCTCAAGCCGATGAACTGCCCGATGCACAACCTGATCTTCGACGCGCGGGGGCGTTCGTACCGCGAACTGCCGCTCCGCCTCTTCGAGTTCGGCACGGTGTACCGGTACGAGAAGTCCGGCGTGGTGCACGGCCTGACCCGCTCGCGCGGCTTCACGCAGGACGACGCGCACATCTACTGCACCAAGGAGCAGATGGCGGACGAGCTCGACCGCACGCTGACCTTCGTCCTGAACCTGCTGCGCGACTACGGTCTGACCGACTTCTACCTGGAGCTGTCCACCAAGGACCCGGAGAAGTTCGTCGGCTCCGACGAGGTGTGGGAGGAGGCCACCGAGACGCTGCGCCAGGTCGCCGAGAAGCAGGGCCTCCCGCTCGTTCCGGACCCGGGCGGCGCCGCGTTCTACGGCCCGAAGATCTCGGTGCAGGCCCGGGACGCGATCGGCCGCACCTGGCAGATGTCGACGGTGCAGCTCGACTTCAACCTGCCCGAGCGCTTCGACCTGGAGTACACCGGCCCGGACGGCTCCAAGCAGCGCCCGGTCATGATCCACCGCGCCCTGTTCGGCTCCATCGAGCGCTTCTTCGCGGTGCTCCTGGAGCACTACGCGGGTGCGTTCCCGGTGTGGCTGGCCCCGGTGCAGGCGGTCGGCATCCCGATCGGCGACGCCCACATCCCCTACCTCCAGGAGTTCGCGGCAGAGGCCCGGAAGCGGGGACTGCGGGTCGAGGTGGACGCCTCGTCCGACCGGATGCAGAAGAAGATCCGCAACGCGCAGAAGGCGAAGACGCCGTTCATGATCATCGTCGGTGACGAGGACATGAACGCGGGCACGGTGTCGTTCCGGTACCGCGACGGCTCGCAGGAGAACGGCATCGCCCGTGACGAGGCGATCGCCAAGCTCGTCGACGTGGTGGAGCGCCGCGTGCAGGTGTGACCCGCCGGTCCGGGAGCCCGCCTTCCGGACACGGTCCGCGCCGGTGAGCGCGGGAGCAGGGCCCCGGGAGCCGACCGCCCCCGGGGCCCTGCGTCGTTCCGCCCGCGGCGAGCGGCCGCGTCCGGGCGGAGCGGCGGCGGGGCCGCCGAGTCGGGCCGTACGGCACGGTCCGCGACACAGACCCTGCCGGGGCGGCCGGGTGCTCGTCTCCCCGGCCCCGGAGTGCGCCCGCGGGTGCGGCCCCGGCCACACGTCGCCCCGGAGCGAAGCAATATGCTGATCGGCATGACGAGTGAGCCGGAGCAGCAGATCGGAGTGGGGACGCCCGACGCCTTTCAGCGCCTGTGGACGCCCCATCGGATGGCGTACATCCAGGGCGAGAACAAGCCGACCGGTTCGGAGGCCGGTGACGGCTGTCCGTTCTGTGCGATCCCGTCGAAATCGGACGAGGACGGGCTCGTCGTCGCGCGCGGCAGCAGCGTCTACGCCGTCCTGAACCTGTATCCGTACAACGGCGGGCACCTCATGGTGGTGCCGTACCGGCACGTGGCCGACTACACGGAGCTGGACGGCCCCGAGACCATGGAGCTGGCGGACTTCACCAAGCGGGCGATGGTCGCCCTGCGGGCGGCGTCCGGGGCGCACGGGTTCAACATCGGGCTCAACCAGGGGGCTTCCGCGGGGGCCGGCATCGCCGCTCACCTCCACCAGCACCTGGTGCCGCGCTGGGGCGGCGACACCAACTTCATGCCGGTGATCGGGCACACGAAGGTGCTGCCGCAGCTGCTCGCCGACACGCGCGCGATGCTGGCCGCGGCCTGGCCGACGGACTGATTCCGGTGGACGGACCGGTCCCCGGCGGCGGGACCGGCTCCGGGCGGCCGACCGGCCGGACTCGGTCCTGGCCGACAAACCGGGTCCGGCCGGGTGCCGGCCTGCGGGTCCCGTCATGGGTCCGCGCGCTCGGCGGTTCGAGTCCGGCCGTGACCATACGGGAAGGCCGCCCCGCGTGCCGGACGATCATGTGTCGTCCGGCACGCGGGGCGGCCTTCGTGCGTCCGCATCCGTGGTGCGGACTGGGCCGGGGTGGCCGTGCCCGTCGTCCGCGCCGGGCCGCGGGAGCCCGACGCGATCCGCAGGCGGTGTCATGCGTCGTACAGGTCGGCCTTGCGCGGGGTCGGGTCCTGCACCAGCCCGCTCAGCACCATCGAGCGGTTGTCGAAGCGTTCCGTGTCGACGCCGTTCTCCTCCAGGACGCGCAGCGCGGCGCTGTGCACGGCGCGCAGCACGGGAGTGGCCGCGCGCATCGCGTCGTCCGCCATGAAGCGGTGCCGCCACGGCTTCTCGGCCCAGGCGTGGCGCAGACCGAACGGCTCGGGCAGGGCGATCTTGCCCCCCAGATAGTCGAGCAGCGGCGGATACCAGGTCAGCGGGGCGCGCAGAGCGAGGCGCACGACCTCCGAGGCGTCGACCAGCGGGAGGGTGATGTCGCGCGTCTCCCAGAACCGGACGGTCTTGTTGACCGTCTTCGTCTTCGCCGCGGGCTTGCTGGTGAAGAGCGAATGGACCGGGCCGAGCGCATGACCGGTGACCTCGATGCGCAGGGTCTCGTAGAGCACCGTGACCGTGATCATCATGGTGATGACCAACTGGCCGTCCCAGAGGGTGAACTGGACGCCCAGATAGTGCCGGTCGCCGCCGCCGAACTGCTGATGGTTGCAGATCCGCTGTATCTCGTGCGGCTTGACCTGGAACGTGGCCACGTCCTCGCCGTCCGGACGGGACACCGAGTCGGCGTTCTCACCGACGGGCGACACGATCCAGTGGGTGACCGACGGCGTGGGGAATCCGCCCGTGTTCAGCGGGCCGCGCTCCAGCACCTTGAGCTGGTCGTGGACGGCTCGTATCAGATCCCAGCTCCGGAAGCGGTTGAACTCCTTGTCGGGGTCCTTGGAGACGAGTTCCTCGGCGAGCTGCCAGCTTCCCCACCGGGTCCCCATGCCGAGGATCCCCTTGGGGCCCGCGTAGAAGACCGAGTTGGACTGCTGCTCCGCGGAGAGCTTCTCCAGGCTCTGGCGCAGCGCCTCGCGAGAGGTCTCGCTGGGGTTCTTCGGCGAGGCCTCGGGGACCTTGGCGACGATGCCGCCACCGGAGAGCAGTCCCTCCCAACGGGCGCGCAGGTCCTTGGCGGAGGACTCGGCGATCCGTTTGGCGACGTACCAGCCGATGACGGGCGCGACGATCATCGCCCGTGCGTAGATCGCCAGGAAACCGGTGAGCGGGAGCTGGAGCAGGAGGAGCAGGGCCACGATGCCGACGACCGGCAGCAGGAGGTTGCCCAGCGAGGAGAGCGCCTTGTCCTTCGTCCGGCCGAGCCCGTCGCGCAACCGGAACGCGATGATCCACAGGAGCATCCCGGGCAGGAAGAGAACGCCGAACAGGACGGTGACGGCGGTCAGTTTGATGTCGCGGGCCCGGCGCAGACGCGTCGCCGACAGGCAGTGCTCGACGACCGTCCGCGGGTCGCTCCCGAAGGACTGGATGAGCGCCTTGCGGGCACCGCCCAGTGTGCGTTCCTGCACGGCACGGGAGAACGCCTCACCGAGGTTGGGCTTGAAGTAGTCGGACTTGAAGAACTTCGAACGCCCCGCTTTCACCTCCGACTTGTGCCACTCGCTGTTGGCGTCGAGGATCTTCTCCACGGGGCTGTCGCGGTACGCGGCGGAGGCGAGGGCGTTCGTCGCCACCGCCGCTCCGCCCGAACCCTGGATCGGGATCTGCGCTCCGGGAGAGAAATCGAATCCTTCGTTGGCCACCGTCGCCCCCACTCACCGCCGAGGAACCACTCCTGCGGCTGTTTCCCAACTGCCGTGCCCCGCACACCTTCTGAGCTGGGACCACAGGGTAACGTCCGGACCCCCGCGCCGTCCGCCCCTGTGGACAAACGGCGGACGGGGGAGGGCGGTGTGGGTGATTACACGCCAACGGGGCTGATTTCCTGCTGCTCGCGGATGCGTTCCGCCAGCCGCGGGGGCATCGGTTCGTGCCGGGCGTACGCCCGGTCGAACCGCCCGGTGCCGTGGGAGAGGGAGCGCAGGTCGACGGCGTACCGTCCGATCTCCAGCTCCGGGACCTCGGCCCGCACGAGCGTGCGTCCGGGGCCGGACTGTTCGGTGCCGACGACCCGGCCGCGCCGCCCGGACAGATCGCTCATCACCGGCCCCACGTACTCGTCGGGCACCAGGACCCGGATCTCGGCGACCGGTTCCAGGAGCTGGATGCGGGTGTCCGCCGCGGCCTCGCGCAGGGCCAGCGCGCCCGCGGTCTGGAACGCGGCGTCGGAGGAATCCACCGAGTGCGACTTCCCGTCCCGCAGCGTGACGCGTACGTCGACGAGCGGATATCCGGCCGCCACTCCGCGGGCCGCCTGGGCGCGCACCCCCTTCTCGACGGACGGGACGAACTGACGGGGCACCGCCCCGCCGACCACCTCGTCGACGAACTCGAGGCCCGACCCCTGCGGCAGCGGCTCCACGTCGATCTCGCAGATGGCGTACTGGCCGTGCCCGCCGGACTGCTTCACGTGCCGGCCCCGTCCACTGGCGGGCGCGGCGAAGGTCTCGCGCAGTGCCACCTTGTGCGGAACGGCGTCGACCCGGACCCCGTAGTGGCTGCGCAGCCGGTCCAGGGCGACGTCCTGATGGGCCTCGCCGAGACACCACAGCACCACCTGATGGGTGTCCTGGTTCTGTTCGAGACGCAGGGTCGGGTCCTCCGCGACGAGCCGCGCGAGCCCCTGGGAGAGCTTGTCCTCGTCCGCCTTGCCGTGGGCCCTGACGGCCAGCGGAAGCAGCGGGTCCGGCGCGGTCCAGGGCTCCATCAGCAGCGGCAGGTCGCTGCCGGACAGGGTGTCCCCGGTCCCTGCGTCGCCCAGCTTGGCGACGCAGGCCAGATCACCGGCGACGCACGCGGTGAGCGGGCGCTGCTGGGCGCCGAAGGGTGAGGAGAGCGCCCCGACACGCACCTCGGATTCGTGGAAGGGGGTCTCCCGGCCGGGTTCGGCGAGGCCGTGACCGAAGACGTGGACGGTGTCGTCGGGGCGCAGCGTGCCGGAGAAGACCCGTACGAGCGACATCCGGCCGACGTACGGGTCGGAGGCCGTCTTGACCACCTCGGCGAGGAGCGGGCCCTCGGGGTCGCAGGTCAGGGCCGGGGGCCGGGCGCCGTGCAGCGGGGTGACCCTGGGCAGGGGGCGTTCCTGCGGGGCCGGGAGACCGCCGGTTACCAGGTCCAGGAGTTCGACGGTGCCGACGCCCTGGCAGGCCCCCTCCGCGGCGGGGGCAGCGGCGAGGACGGGGTGGAAGGCGCCGCGCGCGACGGCGCGTTCCAGGTCGCCCAGGAGCGTCTCGACGTCGATGTCGGCGCCGCCCAGGTAGCGGTCCATCAGGGTCTCGTCCTCGCTCTGAGCGATGACGCCCTCGATGAGCCGGTCCCGCGCCTCACGGAGCTGGGCCCGTCCGCTCTCGTCGGGGGGCGTCTCCCGGCGCTCGCCCGAGGAGTAGTCGAGGACACGCCGGGTGAGGAGCCCGGTGAGCCCGGTGAGCGGGGCGTGCCCGTCGGCGCCCGCGGGGCCGTGCACCGGCAGGTAGAGCGGGAGCACGGCGTCGGGGTCGTCGCCGCCCAGGGCCTCGCCGCAGATCCGGGTCATCTCGTCGAACGAGGTGCGCGCGGTGTCCAGGTGGGTGACGACGATGGCGCGCGGCATGCCGACGGCGGCGCACTCGTCCCACACGGCCCGGGCCGCACCGGCCACCGCGTCGGCCTCCTGGGCGGCCGACACCACGAACAGGGCCGCGTCCGCCGCCCGCAGACCGGCCCTGAGTTCCCCGACGAAGTCGGCGTACCCCGGGGTGTCCAGCAGATTGATCCGGCAGCCGCCCCAGACGACGGGCACCACCGAGAGCTGCACGGAACGCTGCCGCCGCCGTTCGATCTCGTCGTAGTCGGAGATGGTCGCGCCGTCCTCGACCCGGCCCGCCCGGTTGACCGCCCCGGCCGTCTGCGCCAGCGCCTCGACGAGGGTGGTCTTGCCGGAGCCGCTGGGGCCGACCAGCACCACGTTCCGGAGGGACGGGGGCGGGTCGACCGTCGCCGCCCCGCCGGCGGCCCCGGTGTGTGCGTGTGTCCTGTCGCCCATGATGCGTGCCTCCCAGGTAGTGGCCCGGATCGGGAAGGAGAACCTGCGTGATGTGGGAAGAAGGCCGTACCGGCACGGGGAGTCCATGCGGCGGCCACCGCCGACGCCCGCGGTAATTTCGAGCTTTCCACTCGCGCCGGGCCGCGTCCATCCGTCGCCGACCCCGGCCCGTATCCGGCGCCATGACCTGCGGTGTCCGCCCGCTGTCGCATCCGGTCGCCCGGGCACGCGCGGTCCCGGGCCGCCGGGCGGGTTCTCGGGCCGCGTCCGCGCTGCGCCGGGCCGATCCCGTACTCCGCCGCGCAGCGGCCGTCCGTCGTGCGGCCCGGCGCGCGGCCGGTGCCCGGGGGGTGGAGTCCGGCGGGCGTGACTACGATGGGCCAGCCGGAGGCCGAAGGGGCCGCCCGGCCCACAGACCCTCGGGAAGGCCATGCTGAACAAGTACGCGCGTGCCTTTTTCACGCGTGTCCTCACACCGTTCGCCGCACTGCTGCTCCGTCTCGGCGTGAGCCCCGACGCGGTCACCCTGATCGGTACGGCAGGGGTGGTGGCAGGTGCGCTGGTCTTCTTCCCCGTGGGGGAGTTCTTCTGGGGCACGGTCGTCATCACGATCTTCGTCTTCTCCGACCTCGTCGACGGCAACATGGCCCGGCAGGCCGGGATCTCCAGCCGCTGGGGCGCGTTCCTCGACTCGACCCTCGACCGGGTCGCCGACGGCGCGATCTTCGGCGGCTTCGCGCTCTGGTACGCGGGCCGGGGCGACGACGACGTGCTGTGCGCGGTCGCGATCTTCTGCCTGGCGAGCGGCCAGGTGGTGTCGTACACGAAGGCGCGCGGCGAGTCGATCGGGCTGCCGGTCGCGGTCAACGGGCTCGTGGAGCGCGCCGAGCGGCTGGTGATCTCGCTGGTCGCCGCCGGGGTCGCGGGCCTGCACACCTTCGGCGTCCCCGGCGTCCAGGTCCTGCTGCCGATCGCGCTGTGGATCGTCGCCGCGGGCAGCCTGGTCACGCTCGTGCAGCGGGTGGTGACCGTGCGCCGCGAGTCCGCCGAGGCCGACGCGGCCGACGCGGCCGATGCCGCCGCCGGGCGGGGGAGCGGGGCGGCGCGGTGAGCGACGCGACGGGCGACGCACGCACCGGGCTGCGGGACCGGCTGACCGACGGCCTGTACGGGCTCGGCTGGACCGCGGTCAAGAAGCTTCCCGAACCGGCCGCCCGCGGCCTCTTCCGTACGCTCGCCGATCAGGTCTGGAAGCGACGGGGCAAAGGGGTGCTGCGGCTGGAGGCCAATCTGGCACGCGTCGTGCCCGGAGCGTCACCGGCCCGGCTCGCCGAGCTCTCCAAGGCCGGTATGCGTTCGTACATGCGCTACTGGATGGAGTCGTTCCGGCTGCCCACCTGGAGTCCGGCACGGATCAAGGCGTCCATAGAGGTCGCCGACGCGCACCGGCTGACCGAAGGTCTCGACGCCGGCCGCGGTGTCGTCCTCGCCCTGCCGCACCTGGCGAACTGGGACCTGGCGGGCGCCTGGGTGACCACCGAGCTCAAGGTCCCCTTCACCACGGTCGCCGAGCGGCTGAAGCCCGAGACGCTGTACGACAGATTCGTGGCCTACCGCGAGGGACTCGGCATGGAGGTGCTCCCGCACAGCGGCGGTGCCGCCTTCGGCACCCTGGCACGGCGGCTGCGCGCGGGCGGCCTGGTCTGCCTGGTCGCCGACCGCGACCTGTCCTCCTCCGGCGTCGAGGTGAGCTTCTTCGGCGAGAGCGCGCGCATGCCCGCCGGACCCGCGCTGCTCGCTCAGCAGACCGGCGCGCTGCTGCTGCCGGTGACGCTCGGCTACGACGACACGCCCGTGATGAAGGTGCGGGTCCACCCGCCGGTCCCGGTCCCCGAGTCGGGCAGCCGCGCGGAGAAGACGTCCTCGATGACGCAGGCGCTGGCCGATGCCTTCGCCGTCGGGATCGCCGACCACCCGGAGGACTGGCACATGCTGCAACGGCTCTGGCTCGCGGATCTGGAACCCCAAAACGGGAAGAAGGACCGGGCGGACGCACAGGACCGGGAGAACGGGGAGGTCCGCCCGTGAAGATCGGCATCGTGTGCCCGTACTCCTGGGACGTGCCCGGCGGAGTGCAGTTCCACATCCGGGACCTGGCCGAGCACCTGATCCGGCTCGGGCACCAGGTCTCGGTGCTGGCCCCCGCCGACGACGAGACGCCGCTGCCGCCGTACGTGGTCTCGGCGGGGCGGGCCGTGCCCGTGCCGTACAACGGCTCCGTGGCCCGGCTGAACTTCGGCTTCCTGTCCGCCGCGCGGGTGCGCCGCTGGCTGCACGACGGCACCTTCGACGTCATCCACATCCACGAGCCGACCTCGCCGTCGCTGGGGCTGCTCGCCTGCTGGGCCGCGCAGGGGCCGATCGTCGCCACGTTCCACACCTCCAACCCGCGCTCCCGGGCCATGATCGCCGCGTACCCGATCCTGCAGCCCGCGCTGGAGAAGATCAGCGCGCGCATCGCGGTGAGCGAGTACGCGCGCCGGACCCTGGTCGAACACCTCGGTGGCGACGCCGTCGTCATCCCGAACGGCGTCGACGTCGGCTTCTTCGCCTCCGCCGAACCCCGGCCCGAGTGGCAGGGCGGCACGATCGGCTTCATCGGACGCATCGACGAGCCCCGCAAGGGCCTGCCCGTACTGATGCGGGCGCTGCCCGCGATCCTCGCCGCACGCCCGGACACCCGACTCCTGGTGGCGGGCCGGGGCGACGAGGAGGAAGCCGTCGCCCAGCTGCCGCCGGAGATGCGCGGGCGCGTCGAATTCCTCGGCATGGTGAGCGACGAGGACAAGGCCCGACTGCTGCGCAGTGTCGATGTGTACGTCGCCCCCAACACGGGCGGCGAGAGCTTCGGGATCATCCTGGTCGAGGCGATGTCGGCCGGCGCACCGGTCCTGGCCAGCGATCTGGACGCGTTCGCACAGGTCCTGGACCAGGGCGCGGCGGGGGAACTCTTCGCCAACGAGAACGCCGACGCGCTGGCGACGGCCGCCATCGGGCTGCTCGGCGCCCCGGACCGGCGCGCGGAACTGCGCGAGCGGGGCAGCGCGCACGTGCGGCGCTTCGACTGGTCGACGGTCGGCGCCGACATCCTCGCGGTGTACGAGACCGTGACGGACGGCGCGGCGTCGGTCGCGACCGACGAGCGCACGGGGCTGCGCGCACGCTTCGGACTGGCGCGGGACTGACCGGACGCGGGACCCGGAAGGGCACGGGCCCCGGGGCCGGGCCCGGCCCGTGCTCCGGGCCGCGCACGCGCCGACGGTAGCCTTGCCGCCCGTGATCGAAACCCTTATCTGGATCGCCGTCGCGCTCGTCGCGATCGGCATGTACCTCAGCTGGACCGCGGGACGGCTGGACCGGCTGCACACCCGCATCGACGCCGCCCGCGCCGCCCTCGACGCGCAGTTGCTGCGCCGTGCCTCGGTGACCCAGGAACTGGCGACGTCGGGTGTGCTCGATCCGGCCGCGTCCATCGTGCTGTACGAGGCCGCGCACGCCGCCCGTCAGGCGGAGGAGGAGCAGCGCGAGGTCGCGGAGAGCGAGCTGAGCGCCGCGCTGCGGGCGGTGTTCGGCGAGACGGCGCAGGTGGAGGCCGTGAACGAGATCCCCGGCGGCCAGGAGGCGGCACTCGAACTCGCCGCGGCCGTGCGCCGGGTGCCGATGGCCCGGCGCTTCCACAACGACGCGGTGCGCGCGGCACGCGCCCTGCGTCGCCACCGCACCGTGCGGTGGTTCCGGCTGGCCGGGCACGCCCCGTTCCCGCTCGCCTTCGAGATGGACGACGAACCGCCGGTGGCCCTGGCGGACCGTCCCGCCGGCTGATCCCGGCGGCCGTTCCCGCGCGTGACCGGGGTCACAAGCCGCCCCGTACGCGTCCAAAACGATCCACCGGCCTCGCATTGGCCCTTGAAGTGGACCGCTCCCGGAGAGTTTGCTCAGCCCTGCACCCATCAGCGCTTTTCAGCGACTTTCTCCGAGTGAGGTCGATCCGTGTCCACCCTCCCCATCACCCCGCAGTCCGCCGACTCCCCGGCCACCGGCACAGCCCGCGTCAAGCGAGGCATGGCCGAGCAGCTCAAGGGCGGCGTGATCATGGACGTCGTCAACGCGGAGCAGGCGAAGATCGCCGAGGACGCGGGTGCCGTGGCCGTCATGGCCCTGGAGCGGGTGCCGGCCGACATCCGCAAGGACGGCGGCGTGGCCCGCATGTCCGACCCGAACATGATCGAGGAGATCATGGAGGCCGTCTCCATCCCGGTGATGGCCAAGTCCCGCATCGGCCACTTCGTCGAGGCCCAGGTCCTCCAGGCACTCGGCGTCGACTACATCGACGAGTCCGAGGTCCTCACCCCGGCCGACGAGATCAACCACAGCGACAAGTTCGCGTTCACCACCCCCTTCGTGTGCGGCGCCACCAACCTCGGCGAGGCCCTGCGCCGCATCGCCGAGGGCGCGGCCATGATCCGTTCGAAGGGCGAGGCCGGCACCGGGAACGTCGTCGAGGCCGTCCGTCACCTGCGCCAGATCAAGAACGAGATCGCTCGCCTGCGCGGCTACGACAACAACGAGCTGTACGCCGCCGCCAAGGAGCTGCGCGCCCCGTACGAGCTGGTCAAGGAGGTCGCGGAGCTCGGCAAGCTGCCTGTCGTGCTCTTCTCCGCGGGTGGCGTCGCCACCCCCGCCGACGCGGCCCTGATGCGCCAGCTCGGCGCCGAGGGCGTCTTCGTGGGCTCCGGCATCTTCAAGTCCGGAGACCCGGCCAGGCGCGCCGCCGCCATCGTGAAGGCCACCACCTTCTACGACGACCCGAAGGTCATCGCGGACGCCTCCCGGAACCTGGGCGAGGCCATGGTCGGCATCAACTGCGACACCCTGCCCGAGGCCGAGCGCTACGCCAACCGCGGCTGGTAAGCACCGATGAGCGAGACCCCTGTGATCGGAGTCCTGGCCCTCCAGGGCGACGTACGGGAGCACCTGATCGCCCTGGCCTCGGCGGACGCCCAGGCCAGGCCGGTCCGGCGCCCCGAGGAACTCGCCGAGGTCGACGGCCTGGTCGTGCCCGGTGGCGAGTCCACCACGATGTCCAAGCTCGCGTCCCTGTTCGGCATGCTGGAACCGCTGCGCGAGCGGATACGGGACGGGATGCCGGTCTACGGCACCTGCGCCGGGATGATCCTCCTCGCCGACAAGATCCTCGACCCGCGCTCCGGACAGGAGACGCTCGGCGGCATCGACATGATCGTGCGCCGCAACGCCTTCGGGCGCCAGAACGAGTCGTTCGAGGCCGCCGTGGAGGTCGCCGGGATCGAGGGCGGCCCCGTCCAGGGCGTCTTCATCCGGGCCCCCTGGGTGGAGTCGGTCGGCGCGCGGGCCGAGGTGGTGGCCGAGTACGGCGGGCACATCGTCGGCGTGCGCCAGGGAAACGCACTGGCGACGTCCTTCCACCCGGAATTGACCGGGGACCACCGTGTTCACGCCTTGTTCGTGGACATGGTGCGCGCAGTCGGCTGATTCGATCCCGGTAGGATCTCCCGGGTTCCGATCGATTTTTGGTGACGCGAAGGAGAAGGCAGATGTCCGGCCACTCTAAATGGGCTACGACGAAGCACAAGAAGGCCGTGATCGATGCCAAGCGCGGCAAGCTCTTCGCGAAGCTGATCAAGAACATCGAGGTCGCGGCCCGCACCGGCGGTGTGGACCCCGACGGAAACCCGACCCTTGTGGACGCGATCCAGAAGGCGAAGAAGAGCTCCGTACCGAACAAGAACATCGATTCCGCGGTCAAGCGCGGCGGTGGTCTCGAAGCGGGCGGGGTCGATTACCAGACGATCATGTACGAGGGTTACGGCCCGAACGGTGTCGCGGTGCTCATCGAGTGCCTCACCGACAACCGGAACCGTGCCGCATCCGACGTGCGCGTCGCGATGACCCGCAACGGCGGTTCGATGGCCGACCCCGGTTCGGTCTCGTACCTCTTCAACCGCAAGGGCGTCGTCATCGTCCCCAAGGGCGGGCTGACCGAGGACGACGTCCTCGGTGCCGTGCTCGACGCGGGCGCCGAGGAGGTCAACGACCTCGGCGAGACCTACGAGGTCGTCAGCGAGGCCACCGACATGGTCGCGGTCCGTACCGCGCTCCAGGAGGCCGGCATCGACTACGACTCCGCCGAGGCCAGCTTCCTGCCCACCATGCAGGTCGAGCTGGACGAGGAGGGCGCGCGCAAGATCTTCAAGCTGATCGACGCCCTGGAGGACAGCGACGACGTCCAGAACGTCTTCGCCAACTTCGACGTCTCGGACGAGGTCATGGAGAAGGTCGACGCCTGAGCCGGGCTCGGCACGGTACGGCACAGCCTTCACGCACGGGCCGACGGGGACACGCCCCGTCGGCCCGTCGCATTGCCCGTCGCGTTGCCCGTCGCGTTGTCAGTGCGAGCCGATAGCCTGCGGGAACAGTTGACCGATCGGTACGGAGGGGGATCACCCATGCGGGTACTCGGCGTCGACCCGGGGCTGACCCGGTGCGGTGTCGGCGTCGTGGACGGCGGGGCCGGCCGGACCCTGACGATGCTCGGCGTCGGCGTCGTCCGCACCCGGGCCGACGCGGAGCTCGGCCACCGCCTGGTCGCCATCGAACGCGGCATCGAGGAGTGGCTCGACGAGCACCGCCCCGAATTCGTCGCCGTGGAACGGGTCTTCAGCCAGCACAATGTCCGTACGGTGATGGGCACCGCCCAGGCCAGCGCGGTGGCCATGCTCTGCGCGTCCCGCCGCGGCATACCCGTCGCGCTGCACACCCCCAGCGAGGTCAAGGCGGCCGTCACCGGCAGCGGCCGTGCCGACAAGGCACAGGTCGGTGCCATGGTCACCCGGCTCCTGAGGCTCGACGCCCCGCCGAAACCGGCCGACGCCGCCGACGCCCTCGCCCTCGCCATCTGCCACATCTGGCGCGCCCCCGCCGTCAACCGCCTCCAGCAGGCGCACGCGGCGGCGGCCGGCGCGTCCCGAACCCCGCGCGCGCCCCGTACCCCCGCGGTCCGTACACCCGCGCCCCCCGTCCGGAAGGTCCCCCGATGATCGCCTTCGTCAGCGGCCCCGTCGCCGCGCTCGCCCCGACCACGGCCGTGATCGAGGTCGGCGGCGTCGGCATGGCCGTCCAGTGCACCCCGAACACCCTCGCCGGCCTCCGGATCGGCGAGGAGGCCAGACTCGCCACCTCCCTCGTCGTACGGGAGGACTCGCTCACCCTCTACGGCTTCGCCGACGACGACGAGCGGCAGGTCTTCGAGCTGCTCCAGACCGCCAGCGGAGTCGGCCCGCGGCTGGCCCAGGCCATGCTCGCCACGCACAGCCCCGACGCCCTGCGGACCGCCGTCGCGACCGGCGACGAGAAGGCGCTCACGGCCGTCTCCGGCATCGGCAAGAAGGGGGCGCAGAAACTCCTCCTCGAGCTGAAGGACAGGCTCGGCGAGCCCGTCGGCACCCGGATCGGCCGGCAGGGCGTCGGCACCGCCGTCACCTCGTCCTGGCGCGACCAACTGCACGCCGCGCTGATCGGCCTCGGCTACGCCACCCGGGAGGCCGACGACGCGGTCGCCGCCGTGACCCCGCAGGCCGAGGCGGCACTCGCCGAGAACGGGCAGGCCCCCGTGCCACAGCTGCTGCGGGCCGCGCTCCAGACCCTCAACCGCGCGCGCTGACCGGAGTGCGCACCCGGGCACACCCCGAGGCCGCGCCGGGCACCGCACGGCACCGAAACACCCGAGGCGGGACAGACTGAATGAACTGGGACGAGACCGGACCTGACACCGGCGAACGACTCGACGGGCGATTCGACGAGCGCCTCGTCGACGCCGGCGCGGACGGCGAGGACACCGCGGTCGAAGCCGCGCTGCGGCCGAAGGACCTGGACGAGTTCGTCGGCCAGGAGAGGGTGCGCGAACAACTGGACCTGGTTCTCAAGGCGGCCAGGGCCCGCGGCGCCACCGCCGACCACGTCCTGCTCTCCGGCGCCCCCGGCCTCGGCAAGACCACCCTCTCCATGATCATCGCGGCCGAGATGGGCGCCCCCATCCGGATCACCTCGGGCCCCGCCATCCAGCACGCGGGCGACCTCGCCGCGATCCTCTCCTCGCTCCAGGAGGGCGAGGTCCTCTTCCTCGACGAGATCCACCGCATGTCGCGGCCCGCCGAGGAGATGCTGTACATGGCGATGGAGGACTTCCGGGTCGACGTGATCGTCGGGAAGGGCCCGGGAGCCACCGCGATCCCCCTGGAACTCCCGCCCTTCACCCTGGTCGGCGCCACCACCAGGGCAGGGCTGCTGCCGCCCCCGCTGCGCGACCGCTTCGGCTTCACCGGCCACATGGAGTTCTACGCCCCCACCGAACTCGAACGCGTCATCCGGCGTTCGGCCCGCCTCCTCGACGTGGCGATAGACGAGGACGGCGCCGCCGAGATCGCCGGGCGGTCCCGCGGCACCCCGCGCATCGCCAACCGGCTGCTGCGCCGTGTCCGTGACTATGCCCAGGTCAAGGCCGACGGGCGGATCGACCGACCGGTCGCCTCCGCCGCCCTCGGTGTGTACGAGGTCGACGCGCGTGGTCTCGACCGGCTGGACCGGGCGGTGCTCCGCGCGTTGCTCACGCTGTTCGGCGGCGGCCCCGTGGGCCTGTCGACCCTGGCGGTCGCCGTGGGCGAGGAACGCGAGACGGTCGAGGAGGTCGCCGAGCCGTTCCTCGTCCGGGAAGGGCTGCTGGCCAGGACGCCGCGCGGGCGCGTCGCGACCCCCGCGGCATGGGCTCATCTCGGTCTCGTCCCTCCTCAGCACGGCGGAAAGGGACAACAGGGCCTGTTCGGGGCGTGACGCGTCACAGGTTCACCCGGACAGGAACCAACGAGCGGCGTCGGGCGTTGTTCCATCGATGCGGACTCGCCTAGACTCCGCCGATGCCGCCCCAATGGGTCGGTGTGCCCACCCCCGAAGACCAGGCCGCCCTTCAGCGCGGTCGTGCGAAGGAAACTCGTCCCGTGAATCTCGTGTCTCTCCTCCCCTTCATCGTGCTCATCGGGGCCATGTTCCTGATGACGCGGTCCGCCAAGAAGAAGCAGGCGGCCGCCGTCCAGATGCGTGACGAGATGCAGCCCGGCGCCGGTGTCCGGACGATCGGGGGCATGTACGCCACCGTCAAGGAGGTCCACGACGACACGGTTCTCCTGGAGGTCGCCCCCGGCGTCCACGCCGTCTACGCCAAGAACGCCATTGGTGCCGTTCTCGACGACGCCGAGTACAACCGCATCGTCCACGGCGACGACAGCGCCCTGGATCTCGACGGCACGGTCGTCCCGGACGACGCCTCCTCGCTGACCGAGGCGGACGCCGCGTCGGACACCTCGGACGACGCCAGGATCGACCTGGGCAAGAAGGCCGACGACGCCGAGCCGAAGGACGCCGAGTCCGGCAAGAAGTCCGAGGGCAAGAGCGACGGCGAGGCCGACGCGAAGTAGTCGCGCGAGCCGGGGATGCCGCGGGCCCGTGGGCGTCCGGCACTCCCCGGCCCGTGCGATCTTCTGCGGGGTGGGTCCCCACTACACTTCGTGGCCGCTCGGGCGCCCACCCGGCTCGGGGCGGTTGGACAGGGAGAAACGAGAAGGTGGCAGCACCGAAGAAGAGCCGGGGACCGGCCGGCGGTCAAGGCAGGCCGGGGCGATCCCTGGCTCTGATCCTGATCGCCATGGTCGCCCTCACCGGAGGGATGTTCCTGGCTGATCAGCCGACGCCACGACTGGGCATCGACCTGGCGGGTGGCACGTCCATCACGCTCAAGGCGCAGAGCCAGCCCGGCAAGCCGAACGCGATCAACCAGACGAACATGGACACGGCGGTCGGCATCATCGAGCGCCGGGTCAACGGTCTGGGTGTCTCCGAGGCCGAGGTCCAGACCCAGGGCCGGGACAACATCGTCGTCAACATCCCCAAGGGGACGAACTCGCAGCAGGCCCGGGAGCAGGTCGGCACGACCGCCCAGCTCTACTTCCGGCCGGTGCTCAGCATGGCGGCCGGCGGCCCCACGCCCAAGGGCACCGCCAGCCCCTCGCCCTCCGGGTCGCCGAAGCCGAGCGCGTCCACCGCCACCGGTGAGAAGGCGTCCGGTTCCTCGGCCACTCCCTCGGCCACCGCGACCACCCAGGGACGCGCGGTCACCGGCGCCCTGACGAAGGACACGCCCAGCCCCGGGGCGTCCGACGATCCCAAGGCGTCCACGACCCCCCCGGCCCCCGCCGACCAGGCCGGGACGGCGCTGGAGAAGAAGTTCGCCGCCCTGGACTGCTCCACGAAGGCCGGCCGCGCAGCGGCCGGTGCCAACGTGAAGCCCACCGAGCCCACCGTCGCCTGTGACTCCACGGGTGAGGCCAAGTACATCCTCGGCCCGTCCGAGGTCTCCGGCACGGACGTGGACAGCGCCAAGGGCGCGATCAACCAGCAGACCGGCCAGTGGATCGTCCAGATGGAGTTCACCAAGGGCGGCGCCAAGAAGTTCCAGAAGATCACGGGCCGGCTCGCGCAGCAGCAGACCCCGCAGAACCAGTTCGCCATCGTGCTCGACGGCGAGGTCGTCTCCGCCCCCTACGTGCGCGAGGCGCTGAGCGCCAACGCCGAGATCTCCGGCAGCTTCGACCAGCAGTCCGCCGAGGACCTGGCCAACGTGCTCTCCTACGGCGCCCTGCCGCTCAGCTTCAAGGAGCAGACGGTCACCACCGTCACGGCCGCCCTCGGCGGCGAGCAGCTCCAGGCGGGCCTGATCGCCGGCGCCATCGGCCTGGCCCTGGTCGTCATCTACCTGGTCACCTACTACCGCGGCCTTGCGTTCATCGCGCTTCTGAGCCTCCTGGCCTCGGGCATCCTGACCTACACGCTCATGTCGCTGCTCGGCCCGGCCATCGGGTTCGCGCTCAACCTCCCCGCGGTCTGCGGGGCCATCGTGGCCATCGGTATCACCGCGGACTCCTTCATCGTGTACTTCGAGAGGATCCGCGACGAGATCCGCGAGGGCCGCACCCTGCGCCCCGCCGTCGAGCGGGCCTGGCCGCGAGCCCGGCGCACCATCCTGGTCTCCGACTTCGTGTCCTTCCTCGCCGCGGCGGTGCTCTTCGTCGTCACGGTCGGCAAGGTCCAGGGCTTCGCCTTCACGCTGGGGCTCACCACCCTCCTCGACGTGGTCGTGGTCTTCCTCTTCACCAAGCCGGTCATGACGCTGCTGGCCCGTACGAAGTTCTTCTCCAGCGGTCACCCCTGGTCCGGCCTGGACCCGAAGCGCCTCGGTGCCAAGCCGCCCCTGCGCCGCTCGCGGCGTGTCAACGCCCGTACCGACCACCCGAAGGAGGCGTGAGATGTCGCGACTCGGCACTCTCGGCGCCCGTCTCTACCGCGGCGAAGTCGGCTACGACTTCATCGGCAAGCGCAGGATCTGGTACGGCGTCTCCATCCTGATCACCATCACGGCCATCGTCGGCCTGGCGGTCAGCGGCCTCAACATGGGCATCGAGTTCAAGGGCGGTGCCGTCTTCACCACCCCGAAGACGAGCGTGACCGTCAGCGAGGCCGAGGACATCGCGACCGAGGCATCCGGCCACCAGGCGATCGTCCAGAAGCTCGGCAACGGCGGTCTGCGCATCCAGATCACCGAGGTCGACACGGCGAAGTCCGACGAGATCAAGGACCTGCTCGCCAGGGACCTCTCCGTCCCGGAGGAGAAGATCGCCGCCGACCTGGTCGGTCCCAGCTGGGGCGAGCAGATCGCCAACAAGGCGTGGACCGGTCTCGGCGTCTTCATGGTCCTCGTGGTGATCTACCTGGCCATCGCGTTCGAGTGGCGCATGGCGATCGCGGCCCTGGTCGCGCTGATCCACGACCTCACCATCACGGTCGGCGTCTACGCGCTGGTCGGCTTCGAGGTCACCCCGGGCACCGTGATCGGTCTGCTGACCATCCTCGGGTACTCCCTGTACGACACGGTCGTCGTCTTCGACAGCCTCAAGGAGAGCACCGTCGACGTCACCAAGCAGACCCGGTGGACGTACGGCGAGATCGCCAACCGCTCGATCAACGGCACCCTGGTCCGCTCGATCAATACCACCGTCGTGGCCCTGCTCCCGGTCGCCGGCCTGCTGTTCATCGGCGGCGGCGTCCTCGGCGCCGGCATGCTGAACGACATCTCGCTGTCGCTGTTCGTCGGCCTCGCCGCCGGTGCGTACTCCTCGATCTTCATCGCCACCCCGCTCGTCGCGGACCTCAAGGGGCGCGACCCGCAGATCAAGGCGCTGAAGAAGCGGGTCCTCGCCAAGCGAGCGGCCGCCGCCGCCAAGGACGAGTCCGCCGGGGACGAGGATCCCGGCGACGACCTCCCGCAGGACACCGCGCCCGCCGCCGCGGTCGTCGGCCAGCGCCAGCAGTCCCCCAGGGGCCGCGGCCGGACCCCCGGGAAGCACTGATGACCAGCAGCACCACCGAAAACGTCCGGGAGCTCCTGCTCAGCCGGATCCGTGACATCCCCGACCACCCGAAGCCGGGCGTGGTCTTCAAGGACATCACCCCGCTGCTGGCGGATCCGACGGCGTTCGCGGCCCTCACCGACACCCTCGCGGAGCTGTGCCTGCGGCACGGCGCCACGAAGATCGTCGGACTCGAGGCGCGCGGCTTCATCCTGGCCGCCCCGGTCGCGGTGCGGGCCGGTCTCGGCTTCGTGCCCGTCCGCAAGGCGGGCAAGCTTCCCGGAGCCACCCTCAGCCAGGGCTACGAGCTGGAGTACGGCACCGCCGAGATCGAGATCCACGCGGAGGACCTGTCCGCCGACGACCGGATCATGGTCATCGACGACATCCTCGCGACCGGCGGCACCGCGGAGGCGTCGCTGGAACTGATCCGGCGGGCCGGTGCCGGCATCGCGGGCGTCGCGGTCCTCATGGAGCTCGGCTTCCTCGGCGGCCGGGCCCGCGTGGAGCGGGGTCTGGCGGGCGCGCCGCTGGAGGCCCTCATCCACGTGTGAGTGCCCCAGAAGGCATGAACCGGGTGACCAGACGCTGTTCTGGTCACCCGGTTCTCTTCGTGTGCGCACCGCGGCGCGGACGGCCGCCCGGCCCGGGGCCCGGTACCCGGCGCGAGGCGGCGGGGCCCGCACCGAGGCCGGGAACACGCGTGCGGCGAGGCCGGGAACAACCGGCTGCCGCTCCGTCGTTGTGAGGGGTCTCACCGTCCCCGGGGGAGGACCGGCCACCGGCTCGATACGATGGCCTTTCCGGGAGTCCGGACCCGCACGAGGAGCGCTCTTGCCAGACGAGGCCCAGCCAGTCGCCGCCCCGCAGCCCGACAAGCCCGCGGCGGCCTCAGCCGCGCCCGGAACGAGGCAGCCCGCGCAGAAGCCGAAGCCCCCGGCACCCGAGGCCGGCTCGGGCCCGGAGCGGTCCGCCGCCCCGGCACTGCGGCCCGCCTCGCCCGCGCAGCCGGCCGCCTCGGCCGCCTCCACGCCGAAGCCCCCGGCGAAGCCCGCCGCCAGGCCGGTCGCCCCGGCCGCCTCCGCCGCCTCCGCATCGCGTTCCGGAGGCTCATCCAACCGGGTACGGGCCAGGCTCGCCCGCCTCGGCGTGCAGCGTTCCAGCCCGTACAACCCGGTGCTCGAACCGCTGCTGCGCATCGTCCGCGGCAACGACCCCAAGATCGAGACCGCCACGCTCCGCCAGATCGAGCGCGCCTACCAGGTCGCCGAGCGCTGGCACAGGGGACAGAAGCGCAAGAGCGGCGACCCCTACATCACCCATCCGCTCGCCGTCACCACGATCCTCGCCGAACTCGGCATGGATCCGGCGACGCTGATGGCCGGGCTGCTGCACGACACGGTCGAGGACACCGAGTACGGCCTGGACACCCTGCGCCAGGACTTCGGCGACCAGGTCGCCCTGCTCGTCGACGGCGTCACCAAGCTGGACAAGGTCAAGTTCGGAGAGGCCGCGCAGGCCGAGACCGTGCGCAAGATGGTCGTCGCCATGGCCAAGGACCCCCGGGTCCTCGTCATCAAGCTCGCCGACCGGCTCCACAACATGCGCACCATGCGCTATCTCAAGCGGGAGAAGCAGGAGAAGAAGGCCCGCGAGACGCTGGAGATCTACGCCCCCCTGGCGCACCGCCTGGGCATGAACACCATCAAGTGGGAGCTGGAGGACCTCGCCTTCGCGATCCTCTATCCCAAGATGTACGACGAGATCGTCCGCCTCGTCGCCGAGCGGGCCCCCAAGCGCGACGAATACCTCGCCGTCGTGACCGACGAGGTCCAGGCCGACCTGCGCGCCGCCCGGATCAAGGCCACGGTCACCGGACGGCCGAAGCACTACTACAGCGTCTACCAGAAGATGATCGTGCGGGGCCGCGACTTCGCCGAGATCTACGACCTGGTGGGCATCCGGGTCCTCGTCGACACCGTCCGCGACTGCTACGCGGCGCTCGGCACCGTCCACGCGCGATGGAATCCGGTCCCCGGCCGGTTCAAGGACTACATCGCGATGCCCAAGTTCAACATGTACCAGTCGCTGCACACCACGGTGATCGGTCCCAGCGGAAAGCCCGTCGAACTCCAGATCCGTACGTTCGACATGCACCGCCGCGCCGAGTACGGCATCGCGGCGCACTGGAAGTACAAGCAGGAGGCCGTCGCGGGCGCCTCCAAGGTGCGCACCGACGTCCCGAAGAGCACCGGAAAGGGCGCGCGGCAGGACACCGTCAACGACATGGCGTGGCTGCGGCAGCTCCTGGACTGGCAGAAGGAGACCGAGGACCCCGGCGAGTTCCTGGAGTCCCTGCGCTTCGACCTCTCCCGCAACGAGGTCTTCGTCTTCACGCCCAAGGGCGACGTCATAGCGCTCCCCGCGGGCGCGACCCCCGTCGACTTCGCGTACGCGGTGCACACGGAGGTCGGCCACCGGACCATAGGGGCGCGGGTCAACGGGCGGCTCGTACCGCTCGAATCGACCCTCGACAACGGCGACCTGGTGGAGGTCTTCACCTCCAAGGCGGCCGGCGCCGGGCCCTCCCGGGACTGGCTGGGCTTCGTCAAGTCGCCCCGCGCGCGCAACAAGATCCGCGCCTGGTTCTCCAAGGAGCGCCGCGACGAGGCGATCGAGCAGGGCAAGGACGCCATCGCGCGCGCGATGCGCAAGCAGAACCTGCCGATCCAGCGCATCCTGACCGGCGACTCGCTGGTCACCCTCGCGCACGAGATGCGCTACCCCGACATCTCGTCCCTGTACGCCGCGATCGGCGAGGGCCATGTGGCCGCGGCCGGGGTCGTGCAGAAGCTGGTCCAGGCACTCGGCGGGGAGGACGCGGCCAACGAGGACATCGCCGAGAGCTCGCCGCCCTCGCGCGGCCGCGGCAAGCGCCGCTCCAACGCCGACCCCGGAGTCGTCGTCAAGGGTGTCGAGGACGTCTGGGTCAAACTGGCCCGCTGCTGCACACCCGTCCCCGGCGACCCGATCATCGGGTTCGTCACCCGCGGCAGCGGCGTCTCCGTGCACCGTGCCGACTGCGTCAACGTCGACTCGTTGTCGCAGCAGCCGGAACGCATCCTGGACGTCGAATGGGCGCCCACCCAGTCCTCGGTCTTCCTGGTCGCCATCCAGGTCGAGGCCCTGGACCGCTCCCGGCTGCTGTCGGACGTCACCCGCGTCCTGTCCGACCAGCACGTCAACATCCTGTCGGCGGCCGTGCAGACCTCCCGGGACCGGGTGGCCACCTCGCGCTTCACCTTCGAGATGGGCGACCCCAAGCACCTCGGGCACGTGCTCAAGGCGGTGCGCGGAGTGGAGGGCGTCTACGACGTCTACCGGGTGACCTCGGCCCGCAGGCCCTGACCAGGCCGCCGGGATCCGCGCGCCGACCCGGCCCCTGCGCACGACGGACAAGGCCCCCGTACAACGTCCTTCGGGACGCGTACGGGGGCCTCGACGGCGGCGGGGATCAGCCGCCGAACTCCTCCAGCCCCTTCAGCGCCTGGTCCAGCAGCGCCTGACGGCCTTCGAGCTCCTTGGCCAGCTTGTCGGCGCGGGCGTTGTTCCCCGACGCGCGGGCGGTGTCGATCTGGGCGCGCAGCTTGTCGACGGCGGCCTGCAGCTGACCGGTCAGACCCTCGGCACGCGCACGTGCCTCCGGGTTCGTCCGGCGCCACTCCGCCTCCTCGGCCTCCTGGAGCGCCCGCTCCACCGCGTGCATCCGCCCCTCGACCTTCGGGCGGGCGTCACGCGGCACATGGCCGATGGCCTCCCAGCGCTCGTTGATGCCCCGGAACGCGGCGCGGGCCGCCTTCAGGTCCTTCACCGGCACCAGCTTCTCGGCCTCGACCGCGAGCTCCTCCTTGAGCTTGAGGTTCTCGCCCTGCTCCGCGTCCCGCTCGGCGAAGACCTCGCCGCGGGCGGCGAAGAAGACGTCCTGGGCGCCGCGGAAGCGGTTCCACAGGTCGTCCTCGGCCTCGCGCTGGGCGCGGCCCGCCGCCTTCCACTCCGTCATCAGCTCGCGATAACGGGCGGCCGTGGCCCCCCAGTCCGTGGAGCCGGAGAGCGACTCGGCCTCCGCGACCAGCTTCTCCTTCGCCTTGCGGGCCTCCTCGCGCTGGGCGTCCAGCGAGGCGAAGTGGGCCTTGCGGCGCTTGGAGAACGCCGAGCGGGCGTGCGAGAAGCGGTGCCACAGCTCGTCGTCGGACTTGCGGTCGAGCCGCGGCAGGCCCTTCCACGTGTCGACGAGCGCGCGCAGCCGCTCGCCCGCGGAGCGCCACTGCTCGCTCCGCGCCAGCTCCTCCGCCTCGACGACCAGAGCCTCCTTGGCCTGCCTCGCCTCGTCGGACTGACGCGCCTTCCGGGCCTTGCGCTCCTCGCGCCGCGCCTCGACCGTCGCCACCAGGGCGTCGAGCCGTACGCGCAGGGCGTCGAGGTCGCCGACGGCGTGATGCTCGTCCACCTGCAGACGCAGATGCTCGATGGCGGCCGTCGCGTCCTTCGCCGACAGGTCGGTGGTCCTCACCCGACGTTCGAGGAGGCCGATCTCGACCACCATGCCCTCGTACTTGCGCTCGAAGTAGGCCAGAGCCTCCTCGGGGGAACCCGCCTGCCACGATCCGACGACCTTCTCGCCGTCGGCCGTACGCACGTACACGGTGCCCGTCTCATCGACGCGGCCCCACGGGTCGCTGCTCACAGCGCCTCCTCCACCTGATGCCCGCGAGAGGGTTCGCCCCCCTGGCATCGTCCACAGTTTCCTCGGGCGGGCAGCGCCCGCCCTGCACAACGCCAATCTAGGCGACCGGCCGCCCGGCTGTCCGCACTCGGCGGGGCCGAAAATAATCCGCTCCCACCGAGGTCGTCGCCACCGGACGGCCCGGGCCGGTCGCCCGGTCGCCTCACGACTTGTCGACGGCGGCCTTCGAGATGTCCACGGCCGTCTTCGGCGCACCGTCGCCGCCCGCACCACCGGCCACTCCCGCCGCCCCCACCTTCTCCACGGTCTTCAGCGAGGCGGCGTCCATGGTGCCGAACGGGGTGTAGCTCGGCGGCAGCTTGCTGTCCTTGTACACCAGGAAGAACTGGCTGCCTCCGGTGTGCGGCTGCCCGGTGTTGGCCATCGCCACCGTGCCCGCCGGATAGGTCACCGTGCCGTCGGCGCCCGCCTTGCCCAGCGCCGTCAGGTTCTCGTCCGGGATCGTGTAGCCGGGGCCGCCCGTGCCGTCGCCCTTGGGGTCGCCGCACTGCAGCACGAAGATGCCCTGCGTGGTCAGCCGGTGACACTTCGTGCCGTCGAAGAAGCCCTTGTCGGCGAGCGCCTTGAACGAGTTCGTGGTGTGCGGGGTCTTCGCCGCCTCCATGGTGAACGCGATGTCGCCCGCTCCGGTCTTGAGCGACATCGTGTACTTCGCCTTCTTGTCGATCGCCATCGCGGGCTCGGGCTCGGCGCTCTCGCTCGTCGACGGCGAGGGGGAGGCGCTGGCGGCCGCGTCGCTCTTGTCCTTCTTGTCGTCGCCGTCGAGGGCGAGGTACGTGCCCACCCCGCCGACCGCCACCACGGCCACCGCGGCCGAGACGGCGATGGTCAGCCGCTTCGACCGGCGGCGGGCCTCCTCCCGGCGCCGCTGCTGCCGCTCGAACTTCTCCCTGGCGAGCTGCCGCCGCCGCTGATCGTTGCTGACCACCGGGTGATCTCCTTGTAGGTCGTTTGTGGGGCCTGGATTGCCCGTACCGTATCTGGGTTGGCTGTGTGATGAGGAGCGCCGGTAGGCTCTGAACTGCCGCGACCTTCGTCAGTCGCGAATCCGCCGTCGGACGACCAGTAAGGACGATCGTGCTCATTGCCGGGTTCCCCGCAGGGGCCTGGGGGACCAACTGTTATCTGGTCGCCCCGGCCGCAGGCGAGGAGTGCGTGATCATCGATCCGGGCCATCGGGCCGCGGCCGGGGTCGAGGAGGCGCTGAAGAAGCATCGGCTGAAGCCCGTCGCCGTCGTCCTGACCCACGGACACATCGATCACGTCGCCTCGGTCGTCCCGGTGTGCGGCGCGCACGACATCCCCGCCTGGATCCACCCCGAGGACCGGTACATGATGAGCGACCCGGAGAAGGCCCTCGGCCGCTCCATCGGCATGCCGCTCATGGGTGAGCTGACGGTGGGGGAGCCGGACGACGTCAAGGAGCTGAGCGACGGTGTGCCGCTGAAGCTGGCCGGTCTGGAGTTCCACGTCGCGCACGCGCCCGGCCATACCAAGGGGTCGGTGACGTATCGGATGCCCGAGGCCGCGGACGTTCCGCAGATCCTCTTCTCGGGCGACCTGATCTTCGCCGGCTCCGTCGGACGCACCGACCTGCCCGGTGGCGACCACGCCGAGCTGCTCGAGTCGCTGGCCCGTGTGTGCCTGCCGCTCGACGACTCGACCGTGGTGCTGTCGGGTCACGGCCCCCAGACGACCATCGGCCGCGAGCGCGCCACGAACCCGTATCTGCACGGGATGGACGCGCCCCGACGAGGAATGTGACGAGAGTAAAGACCGTGAGCACCTTCAAGGCCCCCAAGGGCACGTACGACCTGATCCCGCCCGATTCCGCGAAGTACCTCGCCGTGCGCGAGGCGATCGCCGCACCCCTGAAGAACTCCGGCTACGGATACATCGAGACGCCCGGCTTCGAGGACGTCGCCCTCTTCTCGCGCGGAGTCGGTGAGTCCACCGACATCGTGACCAAGGAGATGTACACCCTCACCACCAAGGGCGGCTCCCAGCTGGCGCTGCGCCCCGAGGGCACCGCCTCCGTGCTGCGCGCCGCGCTGGAGGTTAACCTCCACAAGGCGGGCAACCTCCCCGTGAAGCTGTGGTACTCCGGCTCGTACTACCGCTACGAGCGCCCGCAGAAGGGCCGCTACAGGCACTTCTCCCAGGTGGGTGCCGAGGCGATCGGTGCCGAGGACCCGGCGCTGGACGCCGAGCTGATCATCCTGGCCGACCAGGCGTACCGCACGCTGGGCCTGCGGAACTTCCGTATCCTGCTCAACTCGCTGGGCGACCGGGAGTGCCGCCCCGTCTACCGGGACGCGCTCCAGAGCTTCCTGCGCGGGCTCGACCTGGACGAGGACACCCGCCGCCGCATCGAGATCAACCCGCTCCGGGTCCTCGACGACAAGCGGCCCGAGGTCCAGAAGCAGCTGGCCGGCGTGCCGGTGCTGCGCGACTACCTCTGCGACGCCTGCAAGGCGTACCACGAGGAGGTCCGCGACCTGCTCTCCGCGGCGGGGGTGGCGTTCGAGGACGACGAGAAGCTCGTCCGCGGGCTCGACTACTACACCCGCACCACGTTCGAGTTCGTCCACGACGGACTCGGTTCGCAGTCCGCGGTGGGGGGCGGCGGCCGCTACGACGGCCTGTCCGAGATGATCGGCGGCCCGGCGCTCCCGTCGGTCGGCTGGGCCCTCGGCGTGGACCGCACGGTGCTCGCCCTGGAGGCCGAGGGCATCGAGCTCGAACTCCCGGCGACCACCAGCGTCTTCGCGGTGCCGCTGGGCGAGGAGGCCCGGCGGGTGCTCTTCGGGATCGTCACGCAGCTGCGCCGCGAGGGCGTCGCGACGGACTTCGCCTACGGCAACCGCGGCCTCAAGGGCGCCATGAAGAGCGCGAACCGGTCGGGGGCACGGCTCACGATCGTCGCGGGCGAACGCGATCTGGCCGAGGGCGTCGTCCAGCTCAAGGACATGGAGTCCGGCGAGCAGACGGCGGTCGCGCTGGCGGACGTGGCCGGGGCGGTGCGCGAGCGCCTGGCTTGACCGCGGACGGTCCCCGGAGCCTCTCCCGGCAGTGTTCGCCGCGCCGCGGACACTGCCGGTCACCGCACCGGCATCCTGCGGACCCGGTCGGATATGCCGTCGATTCCCGGATATGCCGTTAATTCATTGGGTGGAAAATTCACCCGGTCGAGCGATTCCTGGCGGGTGGGCACGGGGTCGCATCCGTTCCGGTCAATGTCGGTGGGCGTCGCCCGCCGCGGCGGCGTACCGGCGGGGCGCGCGTCCCCGGCCCGCTCCGGAAACCGTCCGGCCCGATCCGTCCGGGCGGTCCCGTCCCGCCGGATCCGCAGGTCGGGACGGTCGGGCCGGGGCGATGTCCCTGTGGGTGGTCCCTCCTCTCCTCGCCCCCGCGCCGGTCCCGGACGGCCCGCGACCCCATGTCACGCACTCGCTCCGCGTGCATCCGCCAGACATGTTTATGTCCATCGAACGGATGAGCGCTGGAGGGGTGCGGCACAATGACCGTGCCCAGCAGGCCACTCACTGATGGAAACGGCGATATGACGACTGCAGCGGTTGACCGCCCCTCCTCCGACCAGGACGGGAAGGAGGCGGAGAGGTCCTTCGGCGCCGGCCGGGCGTTCGCGCTGCTGCTGGTGATCACGGGCGCCGCCGGGCTCCTCGCGGCCTGGATCATCACGATCGACAAGTTCAAGCTGCTGGAGGACCCGAACTTCACGCCGGGGTGCAGCCTCAACCCGGTCGTCGCCTGCGGCAACATCATGCAGAGCGAGCAGGCGTCCGCTTTCGGGTTCCCGAACCCGATGCTCGGCCTGGCCGCCTACCCGGTGATCATGGGCATCGGCCTGGCGCTCCTCTCGGGCGCCCGCTTCCGCAGCTGGTACTGGCTGGGGATGAACGCCGGAACGCTGTTCGGCGTCGGCTTCTGCACCTGGCTCCAGTACCAGTCGCTGTACCGCATCAACTCGCTCTGCCTGTGGTGCTGCCTGGCCTGGGTCGCCACCATCGTCATGTTCTGCTACGTCACCAAGCACAACATCGAGCACCGGATCATCCCCGCGCCGAACTGGCTGCGCAAGGGACTGACGGAGTTCCACTGGGTGCCGCCGGTCCTGTGGATCGGCATCATCGGCATGATGGTCCTGACCCGCTGGTGGGACTTCTGGACGAGCTGACCCGTCGGCCCGTGCGGCGGGCCCCGCCGGGCGGCCGGCCCGGCAGGGGTGTCGGTGCCGTGACATAGGCTTCAGTACGTGGAGCCCGACCTCTTTACCGCAGCCGCCGAGGAACGCCAGGAGAACGACCCGTCCAGCAGCCCCCTCGCTGTCCGGATGCGCCCCCGTACTCTCGACGAGGTCGTCGGACAGCAGCATCTGCTCAAGCCGGGCTCGCCACTGCGCCGTCTCGTAGGCGAGCGGAACGGCGGCCCGGCGGGCCCGTCCTCCGTGCTCCTGTGGGGCCCGCCCGGCATCGGGAAGACGACGCTGGCCTACGTGGTCAGCAAGGCCACCAACAAGCGCTTCGTCGAACTCTCCGCGATCACCGCGGGCGTCAAGGAGGTGCGGGCCGTCATCGACGGCGCCCGCCGCGCCACCGGTGGCTACGGCAAGGAGACCGTCCTCTTCCTCGACGAGATCCACCGCTTCTCCAAGGCCCAACAGGACTCGCTGCTCCCCGCCGTGGAGAACCGCTGGGTGACGCTGATCGCCGCGACCACGGAGAACCCCTACTTCTCCGTCATCTCGCCGCTCCTGTCGCGCTCGCTGCTCCTCACCCTGGAACCGCTCACGGACGACGACCTGCGCGGTCTGCTCCGCCGAGCCCTCAGCGACGAGCGCGGACTGAGGGGCGCGGTGAGTCTGCCGGGCGACGCCGAGGAGCATCTGCTCCGCATCGCGGGCGGCGACGCCCGCCGGGCGCTCACCGCGCTGGAGGCGGCGGCCGGCGCGGCCCTGGACAAGCAGGAGAAGGAGATCACCCTCCGCACCCTGGAGGAGACCGTCGATCGCGCCGCCGTCACCTACGACCGGGACGGCGACCAGCACTACGACGTGGCGAGCGCGCTCATCAAGTCCATCCGCGGCTCCGACGTCGACGCCGCCCTGCACTATCTGGCCCGGATGATCGAGGCGGGGGAGGACCCCCGGTTCATCGCCCGGCGGCTGATGATCTCCGCAAGCGAGGACATCGGCCTCGCCGATCCCACGGCGCTGCCCACCGCCGTCGCGGCGGCGCAGGCGGTCGCCATGATCGGATTCCCGGAGGCCGCGCTCACCCTGAGCCACGCCACGATCGCCCTGGCCCTGGCGCCCAAGTCCAACGCGGCGACGCTCGCGATCTTCGCCGCGCAGGAGGACGTGCGCAAGGGCCTCGCGGGCTCCGTACCGGCCCATCTGCGCGACGGCCACTACAAGGGAGCCGCCAAGCTGGGCCATGCCCAGGGCTATGTGTACCCGCACGACGTCCCTGGCGGCATCGCCGCCCAGCAGTACGCGCCGGACGCCGTCCGTGACCGGCGGTACTACCGCCCCACGCGCTACGGCGCGGAGGCGCGTTACGCGGACGTGGTGGAACGGGTGCGCGAGCGGCTCGGCCGGCCCGGTCCCGACGACGAGGCGGCGCGGTCCGGCGACTGAGCGCTGCGGGCCGGGTCGGGTCTCCGCCCGTATCAGTGGGGCGCGAGCCTTCCGGGGCCCGTCCCCGGGAGGGGCGCGACCCGTCTCAACGCGCCGCCGCCTCGAAGAGCGTGCGCATGGCGTGCCGCAGCTCGACGACGTCACGCACCGGCTCGGGGAACTCGAAGCGCGCGTCGAAGCACCGGTCGCGGTCCTCGCGCACGCGTACCCGCAGCCCGAACCGGTCCAGTGCCAGCGGCACGACGGAGGGCCGGTGTGCCGCGCGGCGACGGGACGTCCGCCCGCCCAGCAACGAGCACAGCGTGCCCAGCTGCTCCCCGTGGGCCGCGTGCAGATGCTGGAGCAGCTCCGTCTCGTGACCGGCGAGCGGATCGGGCACCGCGTCCCGGAAGGCGTCGGGCTCCACCGCCTCGGCGCTCCACAAGTCGTCGACGTACGCCTCGCCCGTCTCCAGCCGCAGCGTCGTCCGGCCGGGGCCCGACAGTCCGGGCACGGTGGTGAGCCATCCCGAGACCCGGGCGTGGGCCCGGACGCGGTGCGGCACGGAGACCGGGGCGACGTCCGTGATCTCCAGCACCGCGACCAGCCCGTCGTCCTCGGCGTGCATCGCGGCCCGCACGACGGGGGAGGCCGTGGGCAGTTCGAGGAACAGGTCGCCTTCGGGCCCCACGCTCCTGGTGGACGTCACCAGCCCGTCCCAGTCGGCACTGCGCAGCCCGGGCACGAGCAGTACCGCCGAGCAGGTATTCTGTACGAGAGTTCGTGTGCGCTCGGCTGCTGACGGCATCCGAGTGATTTCTGGCCCGCTGGGACGCGGCTGACCACGATCTGATCGGTCCTCCGTCATGTCGGCACCCGGTGAGGTGTCGAGATTGTCAGTGCTGTCCGTGATGTGACTGGTGTTCCCCGGGCGAGACATGCGATCTCCTCAACTAAGGTGAGCCTAACCTAACCTACAACGGAGGTCTGGAGAACGTGCCTAACCAGTCGCGTCCCAAGGTCAAGAAGAGCCGCGCCCTCGGCATCGCGCTGACGCCGAAGGCTGTCAAGTACTTCGAGGCCCGCCCCTACCCGCCGGGCGAGCACGGCCGTGGCCGCAAGCAGAACTCGGACTACAAGGTCCGTCTGCTGGAGAAGCAGCGTCTGCGCGCGCAGTACGACATCAGCGAGCGCCAGATGGTGCGTGCCTACGACCGCGCCAAGAAGGCCGAGGGCAAGACGGGCGAGGCGCTCGTCGTCGAGCTGGAGCGCCGTCTCGACGCCCTGGTGCTGCGTTCGGGCCTCGCCCGCACCATCTACCAGGCCCGTCAGATGGTCGTGCACGGCCACATCGAGGTCGACGGCCGCAAGGTCGACAAGCCGTCCTACCGCGTCCGCCCCGACCAGGTCGTGACGGTCCGCGAGCGCAGCCGCGACAAGTACCCCTTCCAGGTGGCCCGCGAGGGTGGCTACGCCACGGACGGCGAGACCCCGCGCTACCTGCAGGTGAACCTGAAGGCCCTGGCCTTCCGCCTCGACCGGGACCCGAACCGCAAGGAAATCCCCGTCATCTGCGACGAGCAGCTCGTCGTCGAGTACTACGCCCGCTGATCCAGGCGTAGCCGCTCACGGTTCGTGCTCGGGCCCGACCGCCCCCGTCCTGGGGGACGGTGCGGGCCCGAGTGCTTTCCCGGGGCCGAGCACCGGTCCGCGGGGACGGCCGGGACCCTGCGGCTCCTCGTCGGCCCCGTCCGTCAGCACCCGCGCCACCACCGCGTCCGGATCCAGCGCGCCACCCGCGCGCAGCCCGGCCTCGTACGGGCCGTCGCCCAGCTCCCGCCGCGCCAGCTTCTCGCACCGGACCCGCGGATGGCCGAAGTACGCCGAGCCGAACAGGGGCGGCCCCACCGATGCCCAGATCCGGTCGGCGGCCCCCTGGAGCAGCGCGGCCTCCGCCGCGTCGCCCTCGACCGCCGTGACCAGGGCCAGCAGTTCCAGGACGAGCACCGAGACCAGCAGGTCGTGGAAGGTGTGCCCGATGGTCAGGGACTCCCTGAGCAGCTCCCGGGCCCGTGCCGGCCGACCCTCCTGCAGGGCGGCGTAGGCCAGGACGTACAGGGCGTACGAGAGGGCCCACCGCTCCCCGTGGTCCTCG
Organism: Streptomyces sp. NPDC001750; assembly: GCF_042892615.1. Lineage (NCBI taxonomy): Bacteria > Bacillati > Actinomycetota > Actinomycetes > Kitasatosporales > Streptomycetaceae > Streptomyces > Streptomyces sp. NPDC001750. The sequence goes on from NZ_JBIAUE010000006.1 coordinate 314,301, forward strand.
CAGATCTCCCTGACCTCCTCGCAGATCTCCACCGCGGCGTCGACGTCCCCGTGGAACCCGACCGCCATCGCGAGCTCGATCCGCGCCATCAGCACGTTGCTGTTCAGTTCGCCGAGCTCCCGGTAGCGGCCGATGGCCTCGGTCAGCAGTTCCCGCGCCCTGGCCATGTCGTCCGTGACCAGTGCCAGGCACCCCAGTCGGTGCACCGCGTACGCCAGCGCCGTGGCGTCGTCGGCCCGGTCCGCCTCCTCCTGGCACTCCTGGAGCGCGGCGATCGCGCCGATCGGGTCGCCCTGCACCACGGCCACGTGCCCGAGCACCCACAGCGCCTTCAGCCGCGAGGGGTCGTACGGCGTCTCCTCCTCCAGCACGTGGTCCAGCCAGCGTCTGCCCTCCGAGAGGCGCCCGCAGCCCACCCAGAGGAACCAGAGCGTGCCCGCCAGGTACTGCGCGAGGTGCTCCTCGCCCGGGATCTCCAGCGAACACTCCATCGCCTGCCGCAGATTCGGCAGTTCGCTCTCCGCCCGAGCGGCCACCTGGCTCTGCCGGGGGCCGAACCAGTCCAGCTCGCACCAGGTGGCGAGCCCCAGGAACCAGTCGCGGTGGCGGCGGCGCAACCGGTCCGTTTCGCCGGTGGCCACCAGCCACTCGGCGCCGTACTCGCGCATCGTGTCCAGCATCCGGTACCGGCTGCCGACCGCCGCCTCCTCGCGCACCACGACCGACCGCGCGAGCAGCCCGGAGAGCGCGTCGAGCACCGCGTCGCCCGGCAGACCGGTGCCTCCGCAGATGTACTCGACCGCCTCCAGGTCGAACTGCCCGGCGAAGACCGAGAGGCGAGCCCACAGCAGACGCTGCTCCGGAGTGCAGAGCTCGTGGCTCCAGCCGATGGCCGTGCGGAGCGTCTGGTGCCGGGGCAGCGCGCTGCGACTGGAGCCGGTCAGCAGCCGGAACCGGTCGGCCAGGCGTTGCAGCACCTGCTCGGTGGACAGGACGGGCAGCCGTCCCGCGGCGAGTTCCAGGGCGAGCGGGATCCCGTCCAGACGGCGGCACAGCTCCCGTACGGCCGCCCGGTTCTCCTCGGTCAGCCGGAACTCCGGCCGGACCGCGGCGGCGCGCTCGGCGAACAGCCGTATCGCGTCCTCGTCCGTCATCGGCGCGAGCGGGAAGACGTGCTCGCCGTCCACGTCCAGCGGAAGCCGCCCGGCGGCCAGCACCCGCAGCCGCGGATGCCGGCGCAGCAGCTCGCCCACCAGGTCGGCGCAGGCGTCCACGAGATGCTCGAAGCCGTCGACCACCAGGAGGAGCCGGTGCTCGGCGAGGTGTTCGTGGAGGATCGTGCGGGGCGGCCTGCCGGTGTGGTCGGTGAGGCCGAGGGCGTCGACCACGGTGTGGTCCAGCAGTTCGGGATCGTGGACGGCGGACAGCTCCACCATCCGGACATGACCGCAGTACCGTTTCTCCAGCTGCCTCGCGATCTTGAGCGCGCAGCGGGTCTTGCCCACTCCGCCGACGCCGACGACGGTGACCAGCCGCGCCCGGTCCATCACGCGGCCGAGGGAGGCCAGTTCGTCCTCCCGCCCCACGAATCCACTGAGTTCCGCCGGGAGATTGCCGGCGGCGGTGGGGGCGCTCGAGTCGTGGGGGAGTTGAGGGCGTCGCATGAAACACGCACAGTACTTGTCCGAGTGCTCTCCGTACAATCACCTGATGGGATCGCATACCTGTCCGCAGAGAATGCGGTACGGGACGCGACCACCGGCGCGATAGGCTCGGTAGACGACGTCCCGCTGTCCGCGGCGGAGGGCGTCGGTACCGAGCAGAGACAGCACAGAGACAGCGACTATCCAGAGAGCGGTGCACACAGTGTCCGGTGGAGAGGTGGCCGGGATCCTGGTGGCCGTCTTCTGGGCGATCCTGGTTTCGTTCCTCGCCGTCGTACTGGTGAGGCTGGCCCAGACGCTCAGGGCGACCACCAAACTCGTGGCGGACGTGACCGACCAGGCCGTCCCGCTGCTCGCGGACGCCTCCGCGACCGTGCGCTCCGCGCAGACCCAGCTCGACCGGGTCGACGCGATCGCGACGGACGTCCAGGAAGTCACCTCGAACGCCTCGGCGCTCTCCACCACCGTCGCCTCGACCTTCGGCGGCCCGCTCGTCAAGGTCGCCGCGTTCGGGTACGGGGTCCGGCAGGCCATCGGCCGCCGGACCGGTGCCGAACAGGAACCCCCCCGCCGGGCGGCCCGGCGCACGGTGATCGTCGGCCGTACCGTGCCCCCCGTGCGCGGTGGGAGGCGCACCGGCAGAAACCCCCGCGGACCGAAGGACTGACGCAGCGATGTTCCGCCGCACGTTCTGGTTCACCGCCGGCGCAGCCGCCGGTGTCTGGGCCACCACCAAGGTCAACCGCAAGCTCAGGCAGCTGACCCCGGAGAGCCTCGCGGCGCAGGCCGCGGACCGGGCCATCGAGACCGGCCACCGGATCAAGGACTTCGCCCTGGACGTCCGTGAGTCGATGGTGCGGCGCGAGGCCGAACTGGGCGAGGCCCTGGGGCTGGAGGCGCCGGTCGACCCCGAGCTGCCCGCGCGGCCCCGCTTCGCCGTCGTCGAGGCGGCCGAGCCCGTCGGGCCGGACAGGGCCCTCGCGGCCGGCGACCGCCGTACGCCTCCCCGCAACTCGTACACCTACAACCCGTACAACCGGAATGAGGACCACTGATGGAGTCGGCTGAAATTCGTCGCCGCTGGCTGAGCTTCTTCGAGGAGCGCGGTCACACCGTCGTCCCTTCGGCGTCGCTCATCGCGGACGACCCGACTCTGCTGCTGGTCCCCGCGGGCATGGTGCCCTTCAAGCCGTACTTCCTCGGCGAGGTCAAGCCGCCCGCCCCGCGCGTCACCAGCGTGCAGAAGTGCGTCCGCACGCCGGACATCGAGGAGGTCGGCAAGACCACCCGGCACGGCACGTTCTTCCAGATGTGCGGCAACTTCTCCTTCGGGGACTACTTCAAGGAAGGCGCCATCACGCTCGCCTGGGAGCTGCTCACCGGCTCCGTGGCGGACGGCGGCTACGGCCTCGACCCCGAGCGGCTGTGGATCACGGTCTACCTCGACGACGACGAGGCCGAGCAGATCTGGCGCGACAAGATCGGCGTGCCGGCCGAGCGCATCCAGCGCCTGGGCAAGAAGGACAACTTCTGGTCCATGGGCGTTCCCGGACCCTGCGGTCCCTGCTCCGAGATCAACTACGACCGCGGCCCCGAGTTCGGCGCCGAGGGCGGTCCGGCCGTCAACGACGAGCGCTACGTGGAGATCTGGAACCTGGTCTTCATGCAGTACGAGCGCGGGGCCGGTGACGGCAAGGAGGACTTCCCGATCCTCGGCGACCTGCCGTCGAAGAACATCGACACGGGCCTCGGCCTGGAACGCCTCGCCATGATCCTGCAGGGCGTGCAGAACATGTACGAGACGGACACGCTCAAGGTCGTCATCGACAAGGCCACCGAGCTCACCGGCGTCGCCTACGGCCGGGCCCACGGCAGCGACGTCTCGCTGCGCGTGGTCGCCGACCACGTCCGCACCTCCGTGATGCTCATCGGCGACGGCGTCACCCCCGGCAACGAGGGCCGTGGCTACGTGCTGCGCCGCATCATGCGCCGCGCCATCCGCAACATGCGGCTGCTGGGCGCCACCGGGCCGGTCGTCAAGGACCTGGTCGACGTCGTGGTCGACACGATGGGGCAGCAGTACCCGGAGCTGGCCACCGACCGCAAGCGCATCGAGAGCGTCGCCCTCGCCGAGGAGGCCGCCTTCCTCAAGGCCCTCAAGGGCGGCACCAACATCCTCGACACCGCCGTCACCGAGACCAAGGCCGCGGGCGGCAGGGTCCTGCCCGGCGAGAAGGCGTTCCTGCTCCACGACACCTGGGGCTTCCCGATCGACCTCACCCTGGAGATGGCCGCCGAACAGGGCCTGTCCGTGGACGAGGACGGCTTCCGCCGCCTGATGAAGGAGCAGCGGGAGCGGGCCAAGGCCGACGCCAAGGCCAAGAAGACCGGTCACGCCGACCTGTCCGCCTACCGCGCGGTCGCGGACGACTCCGGCACCACCGAGTTCACCGGCTACACCGCCACCGAGGGCGAGTCGACCGTCGTCGGCCTGCTCGTCGACGGCGTGCCCTCGCCCGCCGCCTCCGAGGGCGACGAGGTCGAGGTCGTCCTCGACCGCACCCCGTTCTACGCCGAGGGCGGCGGCCAGCTCGCCGACCAGGGCCGGATCCGGCTGGACAGCGGGGCCGTCATCCAGGTTCGCGACGTCCAGCAGCCCGTCCCCGGCGTCTCCGTGCACAAGGGGTCGGTCCAGGTCGGCGAGGTCACGGTGGGCGCCTCCGCGTACGCCGTCATCGACACCACCCGCCGCCGTGCCATCGCCCGCGCCCACAGCGCCACCCACCTCACGCACCAGGCGCTGCGCGACGCGCTGGGCCCGACGGCCGCCCAGGCCGGTTCGGAGAACTCGCCGGGCCGCTTCCGCTTCGACTTCGGTTCGCCGTCCGCCGTGCCGGGAACGGTCCTCACCGACGTCGAGCAGAAGATCAACGAGGTCCTCGCCCGCGAACTCGACGTCCACGCCGAGGTCATGCCGATCGACGAGGCCAAGAAGCAGGGTGCCATCGCCGAGTTCGGCGAGAAGTACGGCGAGCAGGTCCGGGTCGTCACCATCGGCGACTTCTCCAAGGAGCTGTGCGGCGGCACGCACGTCCACAACACCGCCCAGCTCGGCCTGGTGAAGCTGCTCGGCGAATCGTCCATCGGTTCCGGCGTGCGCCGCATCGAGGCCCTCGTCGGTGTCGACGCGTACAACTTCCTGGCCCGGGAGCACACGGTCGTCGCCCAGCTCCAGGAGCTGGTCAAGGGCCGTCCCGAGGAGCTTCCGGAGAAGATCGCCGGAATGCTCGGCAAGCTGAAGGACGCCGAGAAGGAGATCGAGAAGTTCCGCGCGGAGAAGGTCCTCCAGGCCGCCGCCGGGCTCGTCGAGTCCGCCAGGGACGTACGGGGCGTCGCCCTCGTCACCGGGCAGGTCCCGGACGGCGCCTCCGCCGACGATCTGCGCAAGCTGGTCCTCGACGTGCGCGGGCGCATCCGGGGCGGACGCCCGGCCGTCGTGGCCCTGTTCACCACGGCGAACGGGCGCCCGCTGACCGTGATCGCCACCAACGAGGCCGCCCGCGAGCGCGGTCTCAAGGCCGGCGACCTGGTCCGCACGGCCGCCAAGACCCTGGGCGGCGGTGGCGGCGGCAAGCCGGACGTCGCGCAGGGCGGCGGCCAGAACCCCGAGGCCATCGGCGAGGCCGTGGCCGCGGTCGAACGCCTCGTCACCGAGACGGCATGATCGCGGACGTGACGGGAGCGACGGGGATGCGCCGGGGCCGCCGTCTCGCGATCGATGTCGGGGACGCCCGGATCGGGGTCGCCTCGTGCGACCCCGACGGGATCCTCGCCACACCGGTGGAGACCGTGCCGGGGCGTGACGTCCCGGCGGCCCACCGGCGGCTGAGGCAGATCGTCGAGGAGTACGAGCCGATCGAGATCATCATCGGTCTGCCGCGCTCCCTCGGCGGTGGCGAAGGGCCCGCGGCCGCCAAGATCCGGGCCTTCGCACGGGAGATGGCCCGCTCGGTGTCACCCCTTCCGGTGCGGCTGGTCGACGAGCGGATGACGACGGTGACGGCCAGTCAGGGACTGCGTGCCTCGGGCGTGAAGTCGAAGAAGGGCCGCTCCGTCATCGACCAGGCTGCGGCCGTGGTGATCCTCCAGAACGCCCTCGAGTCCGAACGGGCGTCGGGCAGAGCACCCGGTGAAGGCGTCGAGGCGGAGGGCTGATCGCGATACGGTAACGTTCCGCGCGATGCGGCGGTGTTCGAACAAGCACCGCACAGCGAAGAGGCGGAACGTCGCCTCGCGGCTCTAGGGGATCGATGACTGAGTATGGCCGGGGCCCCGGCTCCGAACCGTGGCATCCCGAGGACCCCTTGTACGGGGACCAGGGATGGGGGGGACAGCAGTCCTCCCACGGCCAGGGCCAGTACGGCGGCGGGCAGCAGCCCCATCCCCAGGACCCCTATGCGCAGGATCCGTACCACCAGGACGCGTACCACCAGGACCCGTACGGCCAGGGCGGCTACGCGCAGCAGTCGCAGGACCCGTACGCGCAGCACCCGCAGGCGTCCGATCCGTACGGGCAGCAGTACCACCAGCAGCCCGCGTACGGAACCCCGCACGATCCGTACGCGCAGCAGCAGCCGCAGCAGCCCCAGCAGCCCGCCTACCACAACGGCGGCTGGGACCCGGGGCAGCAGCCGGCCGCGCCGTACGACGCCCACGCGGCCGACCCGTACGGCGGTCGGCCGGCGGGCCAGGGCGAGATGCCCGACCAGTACGGCACGCAGGACGCCTACCCGCCGCCGCAGCCGCCGTCCGGCCGTGACACCGCTTCCGGACCGGCTCCCGCGAAGAACCCCGACTGGGACCCGGAGACCGAACCGGAGGAGACCCACCCCTTCTTCACCGGCGCCGACGCCCCGGGCGGCAAGGACGACCACGGCGACGAGGACGACGAGCACGACGACCCGCCCGCCTCGCGCCGGGCCGCACGCGGCGGCGGGGAGCGCCGGGGCAAGGGCAAGGGCAAGAAGAAGAGCCGCAACGGCTACGCCTGTCTGGGTGTCGCGGTGGTCCTGGTCGGCGGCCTCGGCGGGGTCGGGTATCTCGGCTATTCGTTCTGGCAGGACAAGTTCGGCGCGCCGCCGGACTACTCCGGACAGGGCACCGGCCAGGTCGAGATCGAGATCACGAAGGGCCTCTACGGCTACGACATCGGCAACATCCTGAAGGAGAAGGGTGTCGTCAAGAGCGTCGACGCGTTCGTCGCCGCTCAGAAGGAGAACCCCAAGGGCGGACAGATCCAGGCCGGGGTCTATCTGCTCCACGAGAAGATGTCCGCGGCCGAGGCCGTCAAGATGCTGGTCGACCCGAAGAACCAGAATCTGCTGGTCATCCCCGAGGGCACTCGCAATATCCGCGTCTACGAGATGATCGACAAACGGCTGGGTCTGGAAAAGGGGACGACCAAGGGAGTCGCCGTGTCCAAGGCGTCCGCTCTCGGTCTGCCCGAGTGGGCCGCCAGCGACAAGGACATCAAGGATCCGCTGGAAGGATTCCTCTATCCGTCCGCGTATCCGGTCGCCAAGGGGGCCAAACCGGAAGCCGTTCTCAGGACGATGGTCTCCCGGGCCAACGAGGAATACAACAAGCTCGACCTCGAGAAGACGGCCAAGGAGCACGACCTCGACGGCCCTTGGCAGGTTCTCACCGTCGCGAGCCTGGTCCAGGCGGAGGGCCTCACGCACGACGACTTCCGCAAGATGAGCGAGGTCGTCTACAACCGCTTGAAGCCGGACAACGTGACCACGAATCGTAAGCTCCAATTCGACTCGGCTTTCAACTACCTCACGAACCAGAGCAAGATCAAGATCGGTTCGAGCGAGATCCATAGCAATCCGGACCCCTACAACACCTATTACCATGCGGGTCTCCCACCGGGGCCGATCAGCAATCCGGGCGTTGACGCCCTGCGCGCCACGCTCAATCCCACCGGTGACGGGTGGATGTTCTTCATCTCGCTCGACGGCAAGAAGACCCAGTTCACCAAGACGTCCGCCGAGCACGAGAAGCTCAACAAGAAATTCAAGGAAATTCATGGCCTCGGATGACCGGCGCCACCGCGCGGCCGTTCTCGGCTCGCCCATCGCCCACTCGCTCTCCCCGGTCCTGCACCGGGCCGCGTACGCCGAACTCGGCCTCATCGACTGGACGTACGACCGCTTCGAGGTCGACGAGGTACGCCTGCCCGCCTTCATGGCGGGCCTCGACGCCTCATGGGCCGGGCTGTCCCTGACCATGCCGCTCAAGCGCGCGGTCATCCCACTGCTGGACGCCGTCAGCGAGACCGCCTCGTCGGTGGAGGCCGTCAACACGGTCGTGTTCACCGAGGACGGGAGGCGGACCGGTGACAACACCGACATCCCCGGCATGATCGCCGCCCTGCGGGAACGCGGCGTCGAGAAGGTCGAGTCGGCCGCCGTGCTCGGCGCCGGGGCGACCGCGTCCTCGGCGCTCGCCGCACTGTCCGAGATCTGCGCGGGACCGGTCACGGCGTACGTGCGCAGCGCGGAGCGCGGCCGGGAGATGCGCGGCTGGGGCGAACGACTCGGTGTCGACGTCCGGACCCGCGACTGGTCACGGGCCGCCGAGGCGCTGTGCGCCCCCCTGGTCGTCGCCACCACCCCGGCCGGTGCCACCGACGCGCTGACCGGCGACGTGCCCGAGCGGCCGGGCACGCTCTTCGACGTGCTGTACGAGCCTTGGCCGACCGGACTCGCCGCCTCGTGGGCGGCCCGGAACGGCCCAGTCGTCGGAGGTCTCGACCTCCTGGTGCACCAGGCGGTGCTCCAGGTCGAGCGGATGACCGGCCGTGCGCCCGCGCCCCTCGCCGCCATGCGACAGGCCGGGGAAGCGGCGCTCGCTCCCCGCTGACCTCGTGTTCCGGCCGCCGGGAGGCGTCCGCCTGCTGGACCGGCGGCCGGTTCACGCCCCCGGACGTGGGAGGATCGAGGGCGGCGGGCCAGGGCCGCGCACCCGGTCGCGCCGTCGCAGTTCGAGGCGCGAGCATGAGGAGCACCGTTGAGCAGGTTGCGCTGGCTGACCGCGGGGGAGTCGCACGGCCCCGCACTCGTGGCGACGCTGGAGGGTCTTCCCGCCGGTGTCCCGATCACCACTGGGATGGTGGCGGACGCGCTCGCGCGGCGGCGGCTCGGATACGGCCGCGGGGCGCGGATGAAGTTCGAGAAGGACGAGGTCACGTTCCTCGGCGGGGTCCGCCACGGCCTCACTCTGGGCTCCCCGGTCGCCGTGATGGTGGGCAACACCGAGTGGCCCAAGTGGGAGCAGGTCATGTCGGCCGACCCGGTCGACGCCGAGGCGCTGGCCGAATTGGCCCGCAATGCCCCGCTCACCCGCCCGCGCCCCGGCCACGCCGACCTCGCGGGCATGCAGAAGTACGACTTCGACGAGGCCCGGCCGATCCTGGAGCGCGCCAGCGCCCGGGAGACCGCGGCCAGGGTCGCGCTCGGCACCGTCGCCCGGTCGTACCTCAAGGAGACGGCCGGCATCGAGATCGTCAGCCACGTGGTCGAGCTGGCCGCCGCCAAGGCGCCCCGCGGCGTCCTCCCGACCCCGGCCGACGTCGAACGGCTCGACGCCGACCCCGTGCGCTGCCTGGACCCCGACGCGAGCGAGGCGATGGTCGCGGAGATCGACCAGGCCCACAAGGACGGCGACACCCTCGGCGGCGTGGTCGAGGTGCTCGCGTACGGGGTGCCCGTCGGCCTCGGCTCGCACGTCCACTGGGACCGCCGCCTCGACGCCCGGCTCGCCGCCGCACTGATGGGCATTCAGGCCATCAAGGGCGTCGAGGTCGGTGACGGCTTCGACCTGGCCCGCGTCCCCGGCTCCCGGGCGCACGACGAGATCCTGGTCACCGAGGACGGCATCAGGCGCGCCTCCGGCCGCTCGGGCGGCACCGAGGGCGGTCTGAGCACCGGCGAGCCGCTGCGGGTCCGCGCCGCGATGAAGCCCATCGCGACGGTGCCGCGCGCCCTCGCGACCGTCGACGTCGCCACCGGCGAGGCCGCCAAGGCCCATCACCAGCGCTCCGACGTCTGCGCCGTCCCGGCCGCAGGCATCGTCGCCGAGGCGATGGTCGCCCTGGTCCTGGCCGACGCCGTCGCGGAGAAGTTCGGCGGCGACAGCGTCACCGAGACCCGCCGCAACGTGCGCTCGTACCTCGACCACCTGAGGATCCGATGAGCGGCCCGCTGATCGTCCTCGTCGGACCGATGGGCGTCGGCAAGTCCACCGTCGGGGAGCTGCTCGCCGAACGGCTCGGCACCACCTACCGGGACACCGACGCGGACATCGTGGCGGCCGAGGGCCGGGAGATCTCGGACATCTTCGTCGACGACGGCGAGCCCCGCTTCCGTGAGCTGGAGCGGGCCGCCGTACGGACCGCGGTCGCCGAGCACGAGGGCGTCCTCGCCCTCGGCGGCGGCGCGGTCCTCGACGCGGGCACGCGGGAACTGCTGTCCTCGCTGCCCGTCGTCTACCTCTCGATGGACGTCGAGGAGGCGGTAAGGCGCACCGGCCTCAACGTCGCCCGCCCGCTGCTGGCCGTCAACCCGCGCAAGCAGTGGCGGGAGCTGATGGAGGCCCGGCGCCCGCTGTACACCGAGGTCGCCCGGGTGGTCGTCGCCACCGACGGCCGCACCCCCGACGAGGTCGCCCAGGCGGTCCTCGACGCAATGGAGTTGAAGAAGGAGACATGACGGACGCAGTGACCCGCATCCACGTCGCGGGCAGCGCGGGCACCGACCCGTACGACGTGCTGATCGGCCGGCAGCTCCTCGGCGACCTGCCCACGCTCATCGGCGACCGGGCCAGGCGCGTCGCGGTCCTGCACCCCGAGGCGCTCGCCGAGACCGGTGACGCGGTCCGCCAGGACCTCGCCGAGCAGGGCTACGAGGCCATCGCCGTCCAGGTGCCCAACGCGGAGGAGGCCAAGACCGCCGAGGTCGCCGCGTACTGCTGGAAGGCCCTGGGCCAGTCCCACTTCACGCGTTCCGACGTCATCGTCGGCATCGGCGGCGGAGCCACCACGGACCTGGCCGGATTCGTCGCCGCGACCTGGCTGCGCGGGGTGCGCTGGATCGCGATCCCGACGACCGTGCTCGCCATGGTCGACGCGGCGGTCGGCGGCAAGACGGGCATCAACACCGCCGAGGGCAAGAACCTCGTCGGCGCCTTCCACCCGCCCGCCGGGGTCCTGTGCGACCTCGCCGCCCTGGACTCGCTGCCCGTCCACGACTACGTCAGCGGCCTGGCCGAGATCATCAAGGCCGGTTTCATCGCCGACCCCGCGATCCTCGACCTGATCGAGGCGGACCCCGAGGGCGCCCGTACGCCCACCGGACCGCACACCGCCGAGCTGATCGAACGTTCCATCCGGGTCAAGGCCGAGGTCGTCTCCGGCGATCTCAAGGAGTCCGGACGGCGCGAGATCCTCAACTACGGCCACACCCTGGCCCACGCCATCGAGAAGAACGAGCGCTACAAGTGGCGGCACGGCGCGGCCGTCTCGGTCGGCATGGTCTTCGCCGCCGAGCTGGGTCGACTGGCCGGACGTCTCGACGACGCCACCGCCGACCGGCACCGCGCCGTCCTGGAGTCCGTCGGACTGCCCCTGACCTACCGCGGCGACCAGTGGCCCAGGCTGCTGGAGACCATGAAGGTCGACAAGAAGTCCCGCGGCGACCTGCTGCGCTTCATCGTTCTCGACGGACTCGGCAAGCCGACCGTGCTGGAGGGCCCCGACCCGGCCGTCCTGCTCGCCGCGTACGGGGAGGTGTCGGCGTGAGCCGCCGGGTCCTCGTCCTCAACGGGCCGAACCTCGGCCGACTCGGGTCCCGCGAACCCGACGTGTACGGGGCCACCTCGTACGCAGGACTCGTCGAGACCTGCCGGGCCGTCGGCGAGGAGCTCGGCATGGACGTCGAGGTCCGCGAGACCAACGACGAGGGGGAGCTGATCCGCTGGCTCCACGAGGCCGCCGACGGTTCGATCCCGGTCGTACTCAACCCGGGCGCCTTCACCCACTACTCGTACGGGATGCGGGACGCGGCGGCCCAGCGCACCGCCCCGCTGATCGAGGTGCACATCTCGAACCCGTACGCGCGGGAGGAATTCCGCCACACCTCCGTGGTCGCGGCGGTCGCCACCGGGACCGTGGCCGGATTCGGCATCGGTTCCTACCGCCTCGCCCTGCGTGCCCTCGCGGACGAGGCGACCGGCTGACGGACCGGCACATCCGGCGGCCGGCCGGGCACTGTCGGCCGTCCCCGTCCGTTCCTCCTGTGGCGGCCGGGGACGGTACGGTTGCCGTCCCAGTCCCAGTCGCCTGTACGAGACGGAGTGGCACCGGATGCAGCACGCAGTGGGGGCACCGCTGCCACCGCCCCAGGGCCCGGCGAACGGTCCGCTCCAGGGCCCGGCGAACGGTCCGCTCCAGGCACGGCACCCAGGCCACCCCGGCCCCCCGGGCCCGCCGCCCCCCGCCGCCCCCACCGGAGGGGGCTGGGGCGGCCCGGCCCGGCAGCACGCCCCCGGACCTCCCGCCCGGGAGGTCACCGGACACGTCCCGCTGCCACCCGGCGGGCCCGTCCCGCTGCCCGCGCCGCCGGCCGGTGCCGGTACCGGCACCGCGACGCTCGCCGTCCTGCTGATCGGCCCGGCGGGGGCGGGCAAGACCACCGTGGCCCGGCTCTGGGCCGGCCGCCGCCGCGTCGCCACGGCCCACGTCAGCCTCGACGACGTCCGTGAATGGGTCTGCTCCGGCTTCGCCGACCCGCAGTCGGGGTGGAACGAGCACTCCGAGGCGCAGTACCGCCTCGCCCGCCGCACCTGCGGCTTCGCCGCCCGCAACTTCCTCGCCAACGGCATCTCCTGCATCCTGGACGACGCCGTCTTCCCCGACCGGCCCGTCGTCGGCCTCGGTGGCTGGAAGCGCCATGTCGGCCCGGGGCTGCTGCCCGTCGTCCTGCTGCCCGGCCTGGAGGTCGTGCTGGAGCGCAACGCCGCCCGCAGCGGCAACCGCCGCCTCTCCGACGAGGAGGTCGCCCGCATCCACGGCCGGATGGCGGGCTGGTACGGCTCCGGCCTGCCGATCATCGACAACTCGACGTACGACGTGGAGACCACCGCGCGGGTCCTGGACGACGTGCTCGCCCGTTCCATAACGAGCCCGCCCTCCTGGTGAGCCGCCGGTGAGCCGCCTCCGGACGGCGCTCCGGGCAGGGCGCTCGCGGGCGCCGTCCCCGGGCCGGGGACGGGGCGTCCGCGGCCCCGGTCGGACGCGCTGACCGCGCACGCCCGGGCCGGTCCTCGTAGGCTCGTGACATGTCAGACGTGTACGCCGTCCGTCGCGGGCTGCTCCGCGACCGGTGCGCAGCCGTCGGATCCGCGGCCGCGCTGGTCTCCCGTCCCGCCAACGTCCGCTACCTCGCGGGCGGGGCGCCCCCCGGCGCCGTGCTGCTGCTCGGTCCCGGCGAGGACGTGCTGCTGCGCCCCCGCGACGCGGTCGGTGAACCCGGGGACGGGCGGACCGACGACCGGCTGCGGGTGGCGTCCCTGTCGGCCGCCGACGGGGATCCGGTGGTCGCCGCCGCCGAACTGGCCGCCTCGTCGGGCGCGGAGTCCCTGGCCGTCGAGGAGCACCATCTGACGGTCGCGCGCCACCGCGCCATGGGATCGGTGGTCCCGCGGGTCCGGCTGGCCGATCTCGGCCCCACCGTCGAACAGCTCCGGGTGGTCAAGGACGAGGAGGAGATCGCGTGTCTGCGGATCGCCGCCGAGATCACCGACCAGGCCCTGGGCGAGCTCCTCGAATCCATCCTGGTCGGCCGCACCGAGCGGCACCTCGCCCTGGAGCTCGAACGCCGGCTGGTGGACCACGGGGCCGACGGCCCGGCCTTCCCCACCTCCGTGGCCACCGGGCCCAACTCCGGCCGGGGCCGCCACCGCCCCACGGACCGGCGGGTGGAGGAGGGGGACTTCCTCTCCGTCTGCCTCGGTGCCAACTACCGCGGCTACCGCTGCGAGATCGGCCGCACGTTCGTGATCGGCACGGCGCCGGCCGACTGGCAGATCGAGCTGTACGACCTGGTCTTCGCCGCCCAGCGGGCCGGGCGGGAGGCCCTGGTCCCCGGCACCGCCTACCGCGACGTGGACCGTGCGGCCCGCTGTCTCCTGGACTCGGCGGGCCACGGCGGCAGCCTCGCGCCCTGCACCGGGCACGGTGTGGGACTGGAAATCGACGAGGACCCGCAGCTGGCACCCGCGGCCATGGGTAAACTGGACGCTTGCGTGCCGGTCACCGTCGAACCGGGGGTCCACCTCCCGGGCCGGGGCGGGGTCCGGATCGATGACACGCTCGTCGTGCGCCCCGAGGCGGACGGCGGACCCGAGCTACTCACCATTACGACCAAGGAGCTGCTCGCGCTCTGACGCGTTTCCTCGGTCGTTCCACCAGCTTCAGTCCAGGAGATTCCGCAACCGTGGCTTCCACGAACGACCTCAAGAACGGCCTGGTGCTCAAGCTCGACGGAGGCCAGCTCTGGTCCGTCGTCGAGTTCCAGCACGTCAAGCCCGGCAAGGGCCCGGCCTTCGTGCGCACCAAGCTCAAGAACGTGCTCTCCGGCAAGACCGTCGACAAGACGTTCAACGCCGGCGTGAAGGTCGAGACGGCCACCATCGACCGCAGCGACATGCAGTTCTCGTACATGGACGGCGACTACTTCGTCTTCATGGACATGGACACGTACGACCAGCTCATGGTCGACCGCAAGGCTGTCGGCGACGCCGCCAACTACCTGATCGAAGGCTTCACCGCCACCGTCGCCCAGCACGAGGGCGAGGTGCTCTACGTCGAGCTGCCCGCAGCCGTCGAACTGACCGTCCAGCACACCGAGCCGGGCGTCCAGGGCGACCGCTCCACCGGCGGCACCAAGCCCGCCACCCTGGAGACCGGCTACGAGATCGGTGTCCCGCTCTTCATCACCACGGGTGAGAAGATCAAGGTCGACACCCGCACGGGCGACTACCTCGGCCGGGTGAACAGCTGACCGTGGCTGCCCGGACCAAGGCCCGCAAGCGCGCCTTCCAGATCCTCTTCGAGGCCGACCAGCGCGGCACATCCGTGCAGACCGTCCTCGCGGACTGGGTGCGGCACGCGCGGACCGACCACCGCCAGCCGCCGGTCACCGAGTACACGATGGAGCTCGTCGAGGGGTACGCGCGGCACGCGGCCCGCATCGACGAACTCATCGTGACCTACGCGGTGGACTGGGAGATCGACCGCATGCCGGTCGTCGACCGGAACATCCTGCGGCTCGGCGCGTACGAGCTGATATGGGTCGACGAGACCCCGGACGCGGTGGTGATCGACGAGGCGGTCCAGCTCGCCAAGGAGTTCTCCACCGACGAGTCCCCGTCCTTCGTGAACGGCCTGCTGGCCCGCTTCAAGGACCTCAAGCCGAACCTCCGCCGGGCGCAGTAGCCCTGCGAGACGTTCTTCGGCGGTCGTGGAGCCCGCGGTCGGACCGGCCGCGGGCTCCACGACGTCCGGCGGGCCGACGGACCGTCGGGGAGCCGTCGGCGCGAGCCGGGGGAGCCCGCCGTACGAGCCGCGCTGGGACGAAAAAGCCGTGCCGACCGGACACCCGGGAAGGGGATGCCCGCGTCGGCACGGCGACACATTTCTTCGGGGGAGGGGCTCAGCCCTCCTCGTGGGCGACGGCACGGCGCGCGTCCGCGTCGAGCACACCCCAGCTGATCAGCTGCTCCGTGAGCACGGACGGCGACTGGTCGTAGATCACGGCCAGCGTGCGCAGGTCGTCCTGGCGGATCGAGAGCACCTTGCCGTTGTAGTCACCGCGCTGGCTCTGGATCGTCGCGGCGTAGCGCTGGAGCGGTCCGGCCTTCTCCTGCGGGACGTGGGCGAGGCGCTCCAGGTCCAGGACGAGCTTCGGCGGCGGCTCGGCGGCTCCGCCGGGCGTCGTACCGGGCAGGAGCTCCTGCACCGGGACCCCGTAGAAGTCCGCGAGCTCGGCGAGTCGCTGCACGGTCACGGCGCGGTCACCGCGCTCGTACGAACCGACCACGACGGCCTTCCAGCGGCCCTGCGACTTCTCCTCCACGCCGTGGAGGGAGAGGCCCTGCTGGGTGCGGATGGCGCGGAGTTTGGCCCCGAGCTGTTTTGCGTATTCGCTGGACATAAGGCTCCCCGGACGCTGGAACAATGCGCGGCTCCGCCGCGTTGCTGGTAACTCACTGTGAGGTTACGCAGCGTTACTTGGCTGCGTCAAGCCGAACGGTCCGGACCGACACCTGCGGGGGTGCGATCGGAGCCCGGCACAAGCCCTGCTACCGTGGATGACGCAAATTCGACGTCCTTTAAAGTCCGTCCCGTGAGGCGGAGAAGGAGGTCCGTTTCTTATGGACGCACAGCATGAACCCCCCGGCAATGCGGCACGCCCCGTTCTGGAGGCCCCCGACATCTCCCGGGCCCTGACCCGCATCGCCCACGAGATCGTCGAACGCGCCAAGGGTGCCGACGACGTGGTGCTCCTCGGCATTCCGACACGTGGCGTCTTCATCGCCCGCCGACTGGCCGAAAAGCTTCAGGAGATCACCGGCAGGAAGATGCCGGTCGGCTCCCTCGACATCACCATGTACCGCGACGACCTGCGGCTGCGCCCGGCGCGCGCCCTGGCCCGCACCGAGATCCCTGGCGAGGGCATCGAGGGCCGTCTGGTGGTCCTGGTGGACGACGTCCTCTTCTCGGGACGCACGATCCGCGCCGCGCTCGACGCCCTGGGCGACATCGGCCGTCCCCGCGCCGTGCAGCTCGCGGTCCTCGTCGACCGGGGACACCGCGAGCTCCCGATCCGCGCCGACTACGTCGGAAAGAATCTCCCCACGTCGCTGCGGGAGACGGTCAAGGTCCAGCTCGCCGAGGAGGACGGCCGTGACGCCGTGCTGCTCGGTGTCCAGCGGTCCGTCCCGGTCGGCGAGCAGTAGCCGCACTTCACCCGTACGGAGGGCACCGAGCCCGTACGGCCGCTTCCGCACGCCCGCATGCCTGAATCCTCCCTCTTTCGGAGAACACCCAGATGAAGCGCCACCTCATCTCGGCCGCCGACCTCACCCGCGACGACGCCGTCCTGATCCTCGACACCGCCGAGGAGATGGCCAGGGTCGCCGACCGGCCGATCAAGAAGCTCCCCACCCTGCGCGGTCGTACCGTCGTCAACCTCTTCTTCGAGGACTCGACGCGTACCCGCATCTCCTTCGAGGCCGCCGCCAAGCGCCTCTCCGCGGATGTCATCAACTTCTCCGCGAAGGGCTCGTCCGTCTCCAAGGGCGAGTCGCTCAAGGACACCGCGCTGACGCTGGAGGCGATGGGCGCCGACGCCGTCGTCATCCGGCACGGCGCCTCCGGCGCCCCGTACCGGCTCGCCACCTCCGGCTGGATCGACGGTGCCGTCGTCAACGCGGGCGACGGCACCCACGAGCACCCCACCCAGGCCCTCCTGGACGCCTTCACGATGCGTCGCCGCCTCGTCGGCGCCGACAGCGGCCTGGGCCGGGACCTGGAGGGCCGCCGGATCACGATCGTCGGCGACATCCTGCACAGCCGGGTCGCCCGCTCCAACGTCCACCTGCTGAACACGCTCGGCGCGCACGTCACGCTCGTCGCCCCGCCCACGCTCGTCCCGATCGGTGTCGAGCAGTGGCCGTGCGAGGTCAGCTACGGCCTCGACGAGGTGCTGCCGAAGTCCGACGCGGTGATGATGCTGAGGGTGCAGCGCGAACGGATGAACGCCGCGTACTTCCCGACCGAGCGCGAGTACTCCCGCCGCTACGGCCTGGACGCCGACCGCATGGCGCGGATGCCCGGGCACGCCGTCGTCATGCACCCCGGCCCGATGGTCCGGGGCATGGAGATCACCGCGGAGGTCGCCGACTCCGACCGCTGCACGGCCGTCGAGCAGGTCGCCAACGGCGTCTCGATCCGCATGGCCGTCCTCTACCTGCTGCTGGGCGGCGCCGAGCCCGCCGCCCCGTCGCCCGCCGCCCCCGCCCGTACCGAGGAGAACCAGTGACCATGAGCAAGACCCTTATCCGCGGTGCGAAGGTCCTCGGCGGCGAGGCCCAGGACGTCCTGATCGACGGCGAGACCATCGCCGCGGTCGGCACCGGCCTCGACGCCGGGGACGCGACCGTCGTCGACGCCGCCGGCCGGATCCTGCTGCCCGGCCTGGTCGACCTCCACACCCACCTGCGCGAGCCCGGCCGCGAGGACTCCGAGACCGTCCTCACCGGCACGAAGGCCGCGGCCGTCGGCGGCTTCACCGCCGTGCACGCCATGGCGAACACCTTCCCGGTCGCCGACACCGCCGGCGTCGTCGAGCAGGTCTGGCGGCTCGGCAGGGAGTCCGGCTACTGCGACGTGCAGCCCGTCGGCGCCGTCACCGTCGGCCTGGAAGGCAAGAAGCTCGCCGAGCTCGGTGCCATGCACGACTCGGCCGCCGGGGTGAAGGTCTTCTCCGACGACGGCAAGTGCGTCGACGACGCGGTGATCATGCGCCGCGCGCTGGAGTACGTGAAGGCGTTCGACGGGGTCGTCGCCCAGCACGCCCAGGAGCCCCGGCTCACCGAGGGCGCTCAGATGAACGAGGGCGTCGTCTCCGCGGAACTCGGCCTCGGCGGCTGGCCCGCCGTCGCGGAGGAGTCGATCATCGCCCGTGACGTCCTGCTCGCCGCCCACGTCGGCTCCCGGGTGCACATCTGCCACCTGTCGACCGCCGGGTCCGTCGAGATCGTCCGCTGGGCCAAGTCCAAGGGCTGGGACGTCACCGCCGAGGTCACCCCGCACCACCTGCTCCTGACCGACGAGCTCGTACGGACCTACGACCCGGTCTACAAGGTGAACCCGCCGCTGCGCACCGAGGCCGACGTCATGGCCCTGCGCGAGGCGCTGGCCGACGGCACCATCGACTGCGTCGCCACCGACCACGCCCCGCATCCGCACGAGGACAAGGACTGCGAGTGGGCCGCCGCCGCCATGGGCATGGTGGGCCTGGAGACCGCGCTCTCGGTCGTCCAGCAGACCATGGTGGACACCGGGCTGCTGGACTGGGCGGGCGTCGCGGACCGGATGTCGTTCCGCCCGGCCACCATCGGCCGGCTCGACGGACACGGCCGTCCCGTCTCGGTCGGTGAGCCAGCCAACCTCACCCTGGTCGATCCGGCATACCGTGGTGTGGTGGACCCCGCGGGCTTCGCCTCCCGCAGCCGCAACACCCCCTACGAGGGGCGCGAGCTGCCGGGCCGAGTCACTCACACCTTCCTGCGGGGCCGTGCCACGGTCGTCGACGGGAAGCTCGCGTGACATCACTCACCCCCCTGTACCTCCAGCTCGCCGCCGAGCAGAAGTCGGCCGAAGTGACCGACTGGGCCGCCCGCATCAGCTGGGTCGTCGGACTGCTCGTGTTCATCGCGTTCGTCTACTGGCTGATGCGCCAGGGATGGAAGTGGCGCGGCAGCCTCCAGTCCGATCTGCCGGAGCTCCCGACCGCACCGGAAGGGTTCGCGGACGGCGGGAGGCAGCTGACGCTGACCGGCCGGTACCACGCCTCGACGACCGCCGGACAGTGGCTCGACCGGATCGTCGCCCATGGTCTCGGCACCCGCAGCCGGGTCGAGCTCACCCTGACCGACCAGGGCCTGGACGTCGTGCGCCCCGGCGCGGCCGACTTCTTCGTCCCGGCCGCCGCGCTGCGCGGGGCCCGGCTCGACAAGGGCATCGCGGGCAAGGTCCTCCCCGAGGGCGGCCTGCTGATCATCACCTGGGCGCACGGCGACAAGCTGATCGACTCCGGGTTCCGCTCC
This sequence comes from Streptomyces sp. NPDC001750, assembly GCF_042892615.1. Lineage (NCBI taxonomy): Bacteria > Bacillati > Actinomycetota > Actinomycetes > Kitasatosporales > Streptomycetaceae > Streptomyces > Streptomyces sp. NPDC001750. Next base: position 333,920 of record NZ_JBIAUE010000006.1, read on the forward strand.
GACCGCTCGGCCGAGCACCCGGCCTGGGTCGAGGCCATCGAACAACTCACCAGCACTACGGAAGGCACCGCACGATGACGACCTCCGCCCGGGGAGCCGGCAGAGCTCCCGCCGTACTCGTCCTGGAGGACGGCCGCACCTTCCGCGGCCGTGCCTACGGGGCCGTGGGGGAGACCTTCGGCGAAGCGGTGTTCTCCACCGGCATGACCGGTTACCAGGAGACGCTGACCGACCCCTCCTACCACCGCCAGGTCGTCGTGATGACCGCCCCGCACGTCGGCAACACCGGCGTCAACGACGAGGACCCCGAGTCGAAGCGGATCTGGGTCTCCGGCTACGTCGTCCGCGACCCCGCCCGGGTGCCCTCCAACTGGCGCGCCCGGCGCTCGCTCGACGACGAACTGGAGAGCCAGGGCGTCGTCGGCATCAGCGGCGTCGACACCCGCGCCCTCACCCGCCACCTGCGCGAGCGCGGCGCCATGCGCGTCGGCATCTTCTCCGGCGACGCGCTGGCCGAGGAGGCCACGCTGCTGGCCCGCGTCCAGCAGGCGCCCCAGATGGTGGGCGCCGACCTCTCCGCCGAGGTCGCCACGGAAGAGGCGTACGTCGTCCCCGCGATCGGCGCGAAGAAGTTCACCGTCGCCGCCGTCGACCTCGGCATCAAGGGCATGACCCCGCACCGGATGGCCGAGCGCGGCGTCGAGGTGCACGTGCTGCCCGCCACCGCCACGCTGGAGGACGTGTACGCGGTCGAGCCCGACGGCGTGTTCTTCTCCAACGGCCCCGGCGACCCGGCCACCGCCGACCACCCGGTCTCCGTCATGCGAGGCGTCCTGGAGCGTGGCACCCCGCTCTTCGGGATCTGCTTCGGCAACCAGATCCTGGGCCGCGCCCTCGGCTTCGGCACCTACAAGCTGAAGTACGGGCACCGCGGGATCAACCAGCCCGTGCAGGACCGTACGACCGGAAAGGTCGAGGTCACCGCGCACAACCACGGCTTCGCCGTCGACGCCCCGCTCGACGAGGTCACCGACACGGAGTTCGGCCGTGTCGAGGTCTCCCACGTCTGCCTGAACGACCAGGTCGTCGAGGGGCTCCGGCTCCTCGACCGGCCCGCCTTCAGCGTCCAGTACCACCCCGAGGCGGCCGCGGGCCCGCACGACGCCGCGTACCTCTTCGACCGTTTCGTCTCCCTGATGGAGGGCCGGCGTGCCTAAGCGCTCCGACATCCAGTCCGTCCTGGTCATCGGCTCCGGCCCGATCGTCATCGGCCAGGCCGCCGAGTTCGACTACTCCGGTACCCAGGCGTGCCGCGTGCTCAAGGCCGAGGGCCTGCGCGTCGTCCTGGTCAACTCCAACCCGGCCACGATCATGACCGACCCGGAGATCGCCGACGCCACGTACGTCGAGCCGATCACCCCCGAGTTCGTCGAGAAGATCATCGCCAAGGAGCGCCCCGACGCGCTCCTGCCCACCCTGGGCGGCCAGACCGCGCTCAACACCGCGATCTCCATGCACGAGAACGGTGTCCTGGAGAAGTACGGCGTCGAGCTGATCGGCGCCAACGTCGAGGCCATCCACAAGGGCGAGGACCGCGACCTCTTCAAGGCCGTCGTCGAGGCGGTCCGCGCCAAGACCGGCCACGGCGAGTCCGCCCGCTCGGTCATCTGCCACTCCATGGACGAGGTGCTCGCGGGCGTCGACACGCTCGGCGGCTACCCCGTGGTCGTGCGTCCCTCCTTCACCATGGGCGGCGCCGGCTCCGGCTTCGCGCACGACGAGGACGAGCTGCGCCGCATCGCCGGCCAGGGCCTGACGCTCTCCCCGACCACCGAGGTGCTCCTGGAGGAGTCCATCCTCGGCTGGAAGGAGTACGAGCTGGAGCTGATGCGCGACAGGAACGACAACGTCGTGGTCGTCTGCTCCATCGAGAACTTCGACCCGATGGGCGTCCACACCGGTGACTCGATCACCGTCGCCCCCGCGATGACGCTCACCGACCGCGAGTACCAGCGGCTGCGCGATATCGGCATCGCGATCATCCGCGAGGTCGGTGTCGACACCGGCGGCTGCAACATCCAGTTCGCCGTCGACCCGGTCGACGGCCGGATCATCGTCATCGAGATGAACCCGCGGGTCTCCCGCTCCTCGGCGCTCGCCTCGAAGGCCACCGGCTTCCCGATCGCCAAGATCGCCGCCAAGCTGGCCGTCGGCTACACGCTCGACGAGATCCCCAACGACATCACCGAGCAGACCCCGGCCTCCTTCGAGCCGACGCTCGACTACGTCGTGGTCAAGGCCCCCCGGTTCGCCTTCGAGAAGTTCCCCTCCGCCGACTCCACCCTCACCACCACCATGAAGTCGGTCGGCGAGGCCATGGCGATCGGCCGCAACTTCACCGAGGCGCTCCAGAAGGCGCTGCGCTCCCTCGAGAAGAAGGGCTCGCAGTTCTCCTTCACCGGCGACCCCGGCGACAAGGACGAACTGCTCGCCGCGGCGGTCCGCCCGACCGACGGCCGGATCAACACCGTCATGCACGCGATCCGGGCCGGTGCCACCCAGGAGGAGGTCTTCGAGGCCACCAGGATCGACCCCTGGTTCGTCGACCAGCTCTTCCTGATCAAGGAGATCGCCGACGAGCTGGCCGCGGCCGACGAACTCGTCCCCGAACTGCTCGCGGAGGCCAAGCGGCACGGCTTCTCCGACCAGCAGATCGGCGAGATCCGCGGGCTGCGCGAGGACGTGGTCCGCGAGGTGCGGCACGCGCTGGGCGTGCGCCCGGTGTACAAGACGGTCGACACCTGCGCCGCCGAGTTCGCGGCGCGGACGCCGTACTTCTACTCGTCCTACGACGAGGAGAACGAGGTCGCACCGCGCGAGAAGCCCGCGGTCATCATCCTCGGCTCCGGCCCGAACCGCATCGGCCAGGGCATCGAGTTCGACTACTCCTGCGTCCACGCCTCCTTCGCGCTGAGCGACGCGGGCTACGAGACCGTGATGGTCAACTGCAACCCGGAGACCGTCTCCACCGACTACGACACCTCCGACCGCCTGTACTTCGAGCCGCTGACGCTGGAGGACGTGCTGGAGATCGTGCACGCGGAGACACTCGCGGGCCCGGTCGCCGGTGTCGTCGTCCAGCTCGGCGGACAGACCCCGCTCGGTCTGTCGCAGGCGCTCAAGGACAACGGCGTCCCCGTCGTCGGCACGCCCCCGGAGGCCATCCACGCCGCCGAGGACCGCGGCGCCTTCGGCCGCGTCCTGGCCGAGGCCGGGCTGCCCGCGCCGAAGCACGGCACCGCCACCACCTTCGGCGAGGCCAAGGCCATCGCCGACGAGATCGGCTATCCCGTCCTCGTACGCCCGTCGTACGTGCTCGGCGGGCGCGGCATGGAGATCGTCTACGACGAGACCCGGCTCTCCGCGTACATCGCCGAGTCCACCGAGATCAGCCCCACCCGGCCGGTCCTGGTCGACCGCTTCCTCGACGACGCGATCGAGATCGACGTCGACGCGCTCTACGACGGCACCGAGCTCTACCTCGGCGGCGTCATGGAGCACATCGAGGAGGCAGGCATCCACTCCGGCGACTCCGCCTGCGCGCTGCCCCCGATCACCCTCGGCGGCTTCGACATCAAGCGGCTGCGGGCCTCCACCGAGGGCATCGCCAAGGGCGTCGGCGTCCGCGGACTGATCAACATCCAGTTCGCGCTCTCCGGCGACATCCTGTACGTCCTGGAGGCCAACCCGCGCGCCTCGCGCACGGTCCCCTTCACCTCGAAGGCGACCGCCGTCCCGCTCGCCAAGGCCGCCGCCCGGATCTCCCTGGGCGCGACCATCGCCGAACTGCGCGCGGAGGGCCTGCTCCCGGCGCACGGCGACGGCGGCACCCTGCCGCTCGACGCCCCGATCTCGGTCAAGGAGGCCGTCATGCCGTGGTCGCGCTTCCGCGACATCCACGGCCGCGGCGTCGACACCGTCCTCGGCCCGGAGATGCGCTCCACCGGCGAGGTCATGGGCATCGACTCGGTCTTCGGCACGGCGTACGCCAAGTCGCAGTCCGGCGCCTACGGGCCGCTGCCCACCAAGGGCCGCGCGTTCATCTCGGTGGCCAACCGCGACAAGCGCTCGATGATCTTCCCGGCGCGCGAACTCGTCGCCCACGGCTTCGAGCTGCTCGCCACCTCCGGCACCGCCGAGGTCCTCAAGCGCAACGGCATCAACGCCACCGTCGTGCGCAAGCAGTCCGAGGGGACCGGCCCGCAGGGCGAGCGCACCATCGTCCAGCTGATCCACGACGGCGAGGTCGACCTGATCGTCAACACGCCGTACGGCACCGGCGGCCGGCTCGACGGCTACGAGATCCGCACCGCCGCCGTGGCCCGGTCCGTGCCGTGCCTGACGACGGTCCAGGCGCTCGCCGCCGCCGTCCAGGGCATCGACGCGCTCACCCACGGAGACGTCGGCGTCCGCTCCCTCCAGGAACACGCGGAACACCTGATCGCCGCCCGCGACTAGCCGAAGGGGGACACCGGAAACGGTGTCCCCCTCTCCATGAGGACACCCCCGATGTACAAACTCTTCTTCCAGCTGTTCTTCAAACGGATGGACACGGAGCGGGCGCACCACCTGGCCTTCGGCTGGATCCGTCTCGCGGCCCGCGTCCCCGTGCTGCGCACCTTCGTCGCCGCCGTGCTCGCCCCCCGGTACGAGGAGCTGCGCACGGAGGCGTTCGGCCTGCGGATGCACGGCCCGTTCGGCCTCGCCGCCGGCTTCGACAAGAACGCCGTCGGGATCGACGGCATGGCGATGCTCGGCTTCGACCACGTCGAGATCGGAACGGTCACCGGCGAACCGCAGCCCGGCAACCCCAGGAAGCGCCTCTTCCGCCTCGTCGCGGACCGCGCGCTGATCAACCGCATGGGCTTCAACAACGAGGGCTCCGCGGCGGTGGCCCGACGGCTCGCGGACCGCACCCCGGTCTTCCGGACCACCGTCGGGGTCAACATCGGCAAGACGAAGGTCGTGCCGGAGGCCGAGGCCGTCGGCGACTACGTGAAGTCCACCGAACGGCTCGCCGCCCACGCCGACTACCTCGTCGTCAACGTCTCCTCGCCCAACACCCCCGGCCTGCGCAACCTCCAGGCCACCGAGGCGCTGCGCCCCCTGCTCGCCGCCGTGCGCGAGGCGGCCGACCGCACCGTCACCGGACGGCGCGTCCCGCTGCTGGTCAAGATCGCCCCGGACCTCGCGGACGAGGACGTCGACGCGGTCGCCGATCTCGCGGTCGAGCTGGGTCTCGACGGCATCATCGCCACCAACACCACCATCGCCCGGGACGGTCTCGGTCTGAAGTCCCCGCGCGCCCTCACCGGCGAGACCGGCGGACTGTCCGGCGCGCCCCTCAAGGCGCGCTCCCTGGAGGTCCTGAGCCGCCTGTACGCCCGGGTCGGGGACCGGATCACCCTGGTCGGCGTCGGGGGCGTCGAGAACGCCGAGGACGCCTGGCAGCGCATCCTCGCGGGCGCCACGCTCGTCCAGGGGTACAGCGCCTTCATCTACGAGGGCCCGTTCTACGCCCGGGCGATCCACAAGGGCCTGGCCGCGCGCCTGGCCGCCTCCCCGTACGCCACCCTCGCCGAGGCCGTCGGCGCGGAGACCAGGAAGGCCACCGCATGACCACCCCGGAACCGTTCGGCGCCCGGCTGCGCCACGCCATGGACACCCGCGGACCGCTCTGCGTCGGCATCGACCCGCACGCCTCGCTGCTCACCGCCTGGGGCCTGGGCGACGACGTCGCGGGCCTGGAGCGGTTCACGCGCACCGTCGTCGAGGCGCTGGCCGACCGCGTGGCGGTCCTCAAGCCGCAGTCGGCGTTCTTCGAGCGCTTCGGCTCGCGAGGCATCGCGGTCCTGGAGAAGGCCGTCGAGGAGGCACGCGCGGCCGGCGCGCTGGTCCTGATGGACGCCAAGCGCGGCGACATCGGCTCGACCATGGGCGCCTACGCGGCGACCTACCTGGACCCCGGCTCCCCGCTGTTCTCGGACGCCGTCACCGTCTCGCCGTACCTGGGCTTCGGCTCGCTGCGTCCGGCTCTCGACGCGGCGGTCCTCTCCGGCTCGGGCGTCTTCGTGCTCGCCCTCACCTCCAACCCCGAGGGGGCCGAGGTGCAGCGCGCCACCGCCGCCGACGGCCGCCCGCTGGCCCAGGTGATGCTCGACCACCTGGCCGCGGAGAACGAGGGGGCCCGGCCGCTCGGCTCCGTCGGCGCGGTGGTCGGCGCCACGCTCGGCGACGCGGGCGTGGACCTCGCCGTCAACGGTCCGCTGCTCGCGCCGGGCATCGGGGCCCAGGGGGCGACCCCCGCGGATCTCCCCGGCGTCTTCGGGGACGCGGTGGGCAACGTGCTGCCCAGCGTCAGCCGCGGCGTGCTGAGCCGGGGGCCGCACGCGGCGGGGCTGCGCGACGCCGCCGAACGGCTGACGGACGAGGTCCGGACGGCCGTCGCGGGCGCATGACCGTGCCGGATGTCACTGCGTTGAGTGAATTCTGAACGAAAAACTCGGATGTTATGCCCGAAATGTCCTGGTCGGCGGAGGCTGACCAGGACTTTTCGTTGGTTCTCGCTGACTCGGGCCGCCCGGGCCGCTAGTCTCCGTCGAGAGCCGACGTGCACGAGTGGCGCGTCGCTCGCCTGGTGTGGGGCGCACAGCTTCCTCACCGGTCCGTATCCGACAGATCGACATCCGAGGTGACGTAGGCGTGGCTCTTCCGCCCCTTACCCCTGAACAGCGCGCAGCCGCGCTCGAAAAGGCCGCCGCGGCTCGCCGGGAGCGGGCCGAGGTCAAGAATCGACTCAAGCACTCCGGCGCCTCCCTCCACGAGGTCATCAAGCAGGGCCAGGAGAACGACGTCATCGGGAAGATGAAGGTCTCCGCCCTCCTGGAGTCCCTGCCCGGCGTGGGCAAGGTCCGCGCCAAGCAGATCATGGAGCGGCTCGGCATCTCCGAGAGCCGCCGGGTCCGGGGTCTCGGCTCCAACCAGATCGCATCCCTGGAGCGCGAGTTCGGCGGCAGCGCCGCCTGACGTTCTCGGGCACCCTCGAGAACCTGGATAATCGCTCCATGGCTGCAACATCCCGGGGGACGTCCCCCGTACCCCCGGACGTACGTCCGCGGCTGACCGTGCTCTCCGGCCCCTCCGGGGTCGGCAAGAGCACGGTCGTCGCCCATATGCGCAAGGCCCACCCCGAGGTGTGGCTCTCGGTGTCGGCGACGACCCGCAGGCCGCGCCCCGGCGAGCAGGACGGCGTCCACTACTTCTTCGTGGACAACGACGAGTTCGACAAGCTGATCGCCAACGGCGAGCTGCTGGAGTGGGCCGAGTTCGCCGGCAACCGCTACGGCACGCCGCGCCGGGCCGTGCTCGAACGCCTGGAGGCCGGCGAGCCGGTGTTGCTGGAGATCGACCTCCAGGGTGCCCGGCTGGTCCGGCAGTCCATGCCGGACGCCCGGCTCGTCTTCCTGGCCCCGCCGAGCTGGGAGGAACTGGTCCGCCGGCTCACCGGCCGCGGGACGGAGTCGGCCGAGGTGATCGAGCGCCGGCTCGCCGCCGCCAAGGTCGAGCTGGCCGCCGAGTCCGAGTTCGATACGACGCTGGTCAACACCTCCGTCCAGGACGTGGCACGCGAGCTGCTAGCCTTGATGTTGGAGGCTTCCGGCCGCAGCGACGGCACGGACGGCACGGACTGACCCACCCGGGCACGTGCGGTGTACGCGGCATGTGTGACAGACGGACACGTCGGTACCGTCACCAGTGCGGAGCCTCGCGCCGTCAAAGGTTTCTTTGATCCTCACCCCCTTCGGAAGGCAGAGAGTGTCCTCTTCCATCACCACGCCCGAGGGCATCATCAACCCGCCGATTGATGAGCTCCTCGAGGCCACCGACTCGAAGTACAGCCTCGTGATCTACGCCGCCAAGCGCGCGCGCCAGATCAACGCGTACTACTCGCAGCTCGGCGAGGGCCTCCTGGAGTACGTCGGTCCGCTCGTCGACACCCACGTGCACGAGAAGCCGCTCTCGATCGCGCTCCGCGAGATCAACGCGGGCCTGCTCACCTCCGAGGCCGTCGAGGGCCCCGCGCAGTAGGCAGGAATCGCACCTCCACCACAGGCCCGGCGGCCGCGACCGCCGGGCCTGTGGTGCGTCCGGGGGCGACGGCGCCGCCCCCGGCGCGGTGCGGCAGCATGGGGGAGTCCGAATACGAGTGCGGGGAGACGCAGTGGACAAGCCGAAGGTCGTTCTTGGGGTCAGCGGGGGCATCGCCGCGTACAAGGCGTGCGAGCTCCTGCGTCGGTTGACCGAGTCCGGTCACGACGTGCGGGTCGTCCCGACCGAGTCGGCGCTGCACTTCGTGGGCGCGGCCACCTGGTCGGCGCTCTCGGGCCACCCGGTCGCCACGGAGGTCTGGAACGACGTCCACGAGGTCCCGCACGTCCGGATCGGGCAGGGCGCGGACCTCGTCGTCGTCGCCCCCGCGACCGCGGACACGCTCGCCCGGGCCGCTCACGGCCTCGCCGACGACCTGCTCACCAACACGCTCCTCACGGCCCGCTGTCCGGTCGTCTTCGCACCCGCCATGCACACCGAGATGTGGGAGCACCCCGCCACCCGCGAGAACGTCGCCACGCTGCGCCGCCGCGGCGCCGTGGTCATCGAGCCCGCCGTCGGCCGGCTCACCGGCGTCGACACCGGCAAGGGCCGGCTGCCCGACCCCGGGGAGATCTTCGAGGTCTGCCGCCGGGTGCTGACCCGCGGCGCGGCCGAACCGGACCTGGCGGGCCGGCACATCGTGATCAGCGCGGGAGGCACGCGCGAGCCGCTCGACCCGGTGCGCTACCTGGGCAACCGGTCCTCCGGCAAGCAGGGCTACGCACTGGCGCGCACCGCAGTCGCCCGCGGCGCCCGGGTCACCCTGATCGAGGCCAACACCGGCCTGCCCGACCCGGCGGGCGCCGATGTCGTGAGCGTCGGCACCGCCGTCCAGCTGCGCGAGGCCGTGCTGAGGGCCGCGGCGGACGCCGACGTGGTCGTGATGGCCGCCGCGGTCGCCGACTTCCGCCCCGCCGCCTACGCGCCGGGCAAGATCAAGAAGAAGGACGGGCAGGAGCCGGAGCCCGTCGCGCTCGTTCGTAATCCGGACATCCTCGCCGAGGTCTCCGCCGGACGCGCCCGGCCGGACCAGATCGTCGTCGGTTTCGCCGCCGAGACGGACGACGTCCTTGCCAACGGCCGCGAGAAGCTCCGCCGCAAGGGCTGCGATCTCCTCGTCGTCAACGAGGTCGGCGAGCGCAGGACCTTCGGGTCCGAGGACAACGAGGCGGTGGTGCTCGGCGCCGACGGCACCGAGACACCGGTGCCCCACGGACCCAAGGAGGCCCTCGCCGACACGGTCTGGGACCTCGTGTCGCCACGGTTGGGATGAAGATCTCGTTCCATGGTCCGGCACTCCGCGAAACCCCCGGAAAACCGGGCACGGAGGGCATGTCGGCGAGGCTGATTCCATGCCCTGACGGGCCCTTTCGGCGGCCTCGGGACTCCCAAGGAGCGAGACACGCTGTCCGCCGGACGAAAGTGACCGATAAACTGTCCGCGGACCGTGCCGGGCGCAGCTCCCGGACGGTCCGCCAAATGATCAGCCAGCAGCCGCTGCAACCCCAGGGAGCGATGTGTCCCGCCGTCTCTTCACCTCGGAGTCCGTCACCGAGGGCCACCCCGACAAGATCGCTGACCAGATCAGCGACACGATCCTCGACGCACTGCTCCGTGAGGACCCCACCTCGCGCGTCGCCGTCGAGACCCTGATCACCACCGGTCTGGTGCACGTTGCGGGTGAGGTCACGACCAAGGCCTACGCCGACATCCCGACCCTCGTGCGCAACAAGGTCCTGGAAATCGGCTACGACTCCTCCAAGAAGGGCTTCGACGGCGCCTCCTGCGGTGTCTCGGTCTCCATCGGCGCCCAGTCGCCCGACATCGCGCAGGGCGTCGACACGGCCTACGAGGCACGGGTCGAGGGCTCCGCCGCGGGCGGCGAGGGCGACGACCTCGACAAGCAGGGCGCCGGCGACCAGGGGCTGATGTTCGGCTACGCGTGCGACGAGACGCCCGAGCTCATGCCGCTCCCGATCTACCTCGCGCACCGGCTCTCGCGCAGGCTCTCCGAGGTCCGCAAGAACGGGACCATCCCCTACCTGCGCCCCGACGGCAAGACCCAGGTCACCATCGAGTACGACGGCGACAAGGCGGTCCGCCTCGACACGGTCGTCGTCTCCTCGCAGCACGCCAGCGACATCGATCTCGACTCGCTGCTGGCCCCCGACATCCGCGAGTTCGTCGTCGAGCACGTGCTGGCGCAGCTCGTCGAGGACGGCATCAAGCTGGACACCGACGGCTACCGGCTGCTGGTCAACCCGACCGGCCGCTTCGAGATCGGCGGCCCGATGGGCGACGCCGGCCTGACCGGCCGCAAGATCATCATCGACACGTACGGCGGCATGGCCCGCCACGGCGGCGGCGCCTTCTCCGGCAAGGACCCGTCCAAGGTCGACCGCTCGGCCGCCTACGCCATGCGCTGGGTCGCCAAGAACGTCGTCGCCGCGGGTCTCGCCGCCCGCTGCGAGGTGCAGGTCGCGTACGCGATCGGCAAGGCCGAGCCGGTCGGCCTCTTCGTCGAGACCTTCGGCACCGCCACGATCGAGACCGAGAAGATCGAGCACGCCATCGGCGAGGTCTTCGACCTCCGCCCGGCCGCGATCATCCGCGACCTCAACCTGCTGCGTCCGATCTACGCCCAGACCGCCGCCTACGGCCACTTCGGCCGCGAGCTCCCCGACTTCACCTGGGAGCGCACGGACCGCGTGGAGGCGCTGCGCAAGGCGGCCGGTCTGTAACGACACGAGGGAACAGCCCTCAGCCGTATGCCGGGGCCCGGACACCGCACAAGGTGTCCGGGCCCCGGCGCGTGCTCCCGGCGCTCTGCCCCGGGGCGGTCTCCGACTCGGGAGGCGCTGTCCGCGGGGTCTGGTAGGAATGTGGCTGTGAGCAGCGACGACAAGCGATCCGGCGACCCCGGGCCCGGGGCCGGGGAGCAGCTCGCGCTGATCCGGGAGACGGTGCGCAGGGCGAAGGTGCCGCGGGCCAAGCCGCGGACCTGGCGCGGTGCCGCGCTCGCCGAGGAGCTGCCTGTCGCCCGGGTCCTGGTCAACAAGGGCGCGCTCCATCTCGACCAGTACTTCGACTATGCCGTGCCCGAGGAGCTCGACGCCGACGCCCGGCCCGGGGTGCGGGTACGCGTGCGGTTCGGCGCCGGTTCCCGCCACGTCCGCGGCGGACGGCGCGAGGGCGGGGGACTGATCGACGGCTTCCTCGTCGAGCGGCTCGCCGAATCCGACTACCCGGGGGCCCTCGCCGCGCTCGCCTACGTCGTGTCGCCCGAGCCGGTGCTGAGCCCGGAACTGCTCGCGCTCGCGCGCGCCGTCGCCGACCGGTATGCGGGCAGCCTCGCCGACGTGCTGCAACTGGCCGTGCCGCCCCGCAACGGCAGGGCCGAGTCCAGGCCCTCGCCCGCGCCCCTGCCTCCGCCGCCCCCGCCGCGGCCGGGCAGCTGGGAGCGGTACCCGCAGGGGCCCGCGTTCCTGCGGGCCCTGGCCGACGGCGGTGCGCCCCGGGCCGTGTGGACGGCGCTGCCCGGACCGCACTGGCCGCGCGAGATCGCCGGGGCCGTGGCCGCGACGCTCGCCTCCGGCCGGGGCGCCCTCGTCGTCGTACCGGACGGCCGGGCCGCGGGCCGGGTGGACGCGGCCCTCACCGAACTGCTCGGCGAGGGGCGCCACGCCCTGCTGACCGCCGACTCCGGGCCGGAAAAGCGCTACCGGGAGTGGCTGGCCGTGCGGCGCGGCTCGGTGCGGGCGGTGGTGGGGACACGCGCCGCGATGTTCGCGCCGGTCGCGAACCTGGGCCTGGTGGCCGTCTGGGACGACGGGGACTCCAGCCACAGCGACGACAACGCCCCCTTCCCGCACGTGCGCGAGGTGCTCGAACTCAGGGCGGCACACGCACGGTGCGCGTTCCTGCTCGGCGCCACGAGCTGCACGGTGGAGGCCGCGCAGCTCGTGGAGAGCGGCTGGGCGCTGCCGCTGGCCGCGGACCGGGAGCAGCTGCGGACCGCGGCGCCCCTGGTGCGCACCGTGGGCGACGGGGAACTGGCGAGGGACGAGGCCGCCCGGGCGGCCCGGCTCCCCAGCCTGGCCTGGCGGACCGTCCGTGACGGCCTGCGCGAGGGCCCCGTGCTGGTCCAGGTGCCGCGCCGGGGGTACGTGCCCCGGCTGGCCTGCGAGCGCTGCCGCGAACCGGCCCGGTGCCGGCACTGCGCGGGACCGCTCCAGGCACCGGACCAGCGGGATCTCGAATGCACCTGGTGCGGACGTGCCGAGACCGACTGGCACTGCGCCGCCTGCGGCTCCGTCCGGCTGCGCGCCCAGGTCGTCGGCGCGCGCCGGACCGCCGAGGAGCTCGGCCGGGCGTTCCCCGCCGTACCGGTCCGCACCTCGGGCCGTGACCACGTCCTGGAGTCGGTGCCGGACGCGCCCGCGCTGGTCGTCAGCACCCCCGGCGCCGAACCCGTGGCCGAGGGCGGCTACGCGGCGGCGCTGCTGCTGGACGGGTGGGCGCTGGTCGGGCGACCCGATCTGCGGGCCGGCGAGGAGGCGCTGCGGCGCTGGACGGCCGCCGCCTCGCTGGTACGGGGCCGGGCGGAGGGCGGCACGGTGGTGGTCGTCGCCGAGCCGACCCTGCGGCCCGTGCAGGCGCTGGTGCGGTGGGACCCGGTCGGGCACGCCCGCCGCGAGCTGGCGGAACGGGCGGAGCTGGGCTTTCCGCCGGTGTCGCGGATGGCGTCGGTGACCGGTTCGCCGGACGCGCTCGCCGCTTTCTTCGCCGTCGCCGAGCTGCCGCCTCAGGCCGAGGTGCTTGGCCCGGTCCCGCTCCCGCGCACCGAACCGGGCAGGCCGCGCAGGCCCGGGGACGCACCGCCGGGGGAGCCCTGGGAGCGGGCGCTGGTGAGGGTTCCGCCGGGGAGCGGCACCGCCCTGGCGTCCGCGCTGAAGGCGGCGCAGGCGGCGCGGCTCGCCCGGGGCGGCGGCGACCAGGTCCGGATACGGGTGGACCCGCCGGACATCGGCTGACGGCCCGGGGCCGGAGCGGGCCGGGCGCGTCCGTCACCCGAACACCCGGGGGCGTGGCGGTCGGGCGCCGGGCACGCGTGTGCCCGGCCCGACCGCCGCGCCGACGACCGCCGCGCCGACGACCGCCGCGCCGACGACCGCCGCGCCGACGACCGCCGCGCCGACGACCGCCGCGCCGACGACCGCCGCGCCGACGACGGCGCCCCCAGCGCGGGCACGCGGCTGCCCCGCCGTGCGTCGGGCGCGGCGGGGCAGTGGACGGGGTGGTCAGCCGTTGCGCGGGCCGGGGAAGACCCCGGGGCGCAGGTCCTCGCGCAGTGCCGGACGGTCCGCCGGGTGCTGCGGAGGCATGGAGCGCGCGGCGGGCACGGCCGGCAGGGGCGGGGTGCCGCCGGAGCCGGGCGTCATGGGCATCGGCCGCGGCACGGTGCCCTCCCCGGCCGGCTCGGCCGCTCCGGCCTGCCGGGCGTTGCGGCGTGCGCCGTAGCGGCGGTGGACCGCCTGCTTGGTGACCCCGAGCGCGGAGCCCACCGCGTCCCAGGAGAAACCCAGCGAGCGGTCGAAGTCCACCGCCGCGGTGACCAGGGTCTCTACGCTGTCGCGCAGTTCCTGGGCCAGCCTGACGGTGGGGGCCGGGGCCCTGCCGTAGACGACGAAGCCCGTGGACGGGCCGGAGCGGCGCGGTCGGTAGACGTTGCCCAGTTGGGCGGTGAGCGTGCGCAGCGCGTCCACCTGCCGCCGGACCCGCTCGATGTCCCGCACCAACAGATGCAGGCTGGCCCGCGCTTGGGCGTCGTGGGTTGCGTGGTCGGCCATGAAGAAGCCTCTCGAACCGGCGTTGAAAGGGATCGGGCCGCACCGTGGCGGCCCGCTTCGGTCAATCTCTCTTGACCAACGCGACAGTCGGTGATCTGGTCACGTGCGGGGGCGCGAGCGCATCCCCGAGGGGCGCGCGGTGACGCGTACGCCCCCCGAGCACCCGGCCCATAGACTTGGGGGCCGACCGGCGGACCGGAGCGGCGTCACCCCACCGTGCCGGTCGGCCCCCCGCGTCGAGTTCACCGTACGTTCCGGCCCGAGAGGCAGTCAGCCACCCATGAAGCTCGTCTTCGCAGGCACCCCCGAGGTTGCCGTACCCGCCCTGGACGCCCTGATCGCCTCCGACCGGCACGAGGTGGCGGCCGTCGTCACCCGGCCCGACGCACCGGCCGGGCGGGGCCGTCGGCTGGTCGCCAGCCCCGTCGCGGAGCGTGCCGAGGAGGCCGGGATCGAGGTGCTCAAGCCCGCCCGGCCGCGCGACGAGGACTTCCTGGCGCGGCTGCGGGAGATCGCTCCGGACTGCTGCCCGGTCGTCGCCTACGGGGCGCTGCTGCCCAGGACCGCGCTCGACGTGCCCGCCCACGGCTGGGTCAACCTCCATTTCTCGCTGCTGCCCGCCTGGCGCGGCGCGGCCCCCGTCCAGCACGCGGTCATGGCCGGGGACGAGGTGACCGGGGCGTCGACCTTCCTGATCGAGGAGGGGCTGGACTCCGGTCCGGTGTACGGCGTCCTCACCGAGGAGGTGCGCCCCACCGACACCAGCGGCGACCTGCTCACCCGCCTGGCGTTCGCCGGGGCCGGACTGCTCGTCGCGACCATGGACGGCATCGAGGACGGCACGCTGCACGCGGTGCCCCAGCCCGCCGACGGCGTGACCCTCGCCCCGAAGATCACCGCCGAGGACGCCCGGGTGCGGTGGTCCGAGCCCGCCCTGCGGGTCGACCGGGTGGTGCGCGGCTGCACCCCCGCTCCCGGCGCGTGGACGGTGTTCCGCGGCGAACGCCTGAAGCTGGTCCAGGTGACCCCGGTGACGGACCGCGCGGACCTGGCGCCCGGCGAGCTGTCGGCGGCGAAGAACAACGTGTACGTCGGCACCGGGTCCCACGCCGTCGAACTGCTCTGGGTCCAGCCGCAGGGCAAGAAGCCGATGCGGGCCGCGGACTGGGCCCGCGGGGTGCGGATCGTCCACGGCGAGCTGCTGGGGGCCTGAGAGCCCGTCGGGTGACCTCCCGAGCGCCCCGGGGGCCGGGCACGGCGACGTAGGCTTGGGGGGTTCGCCCCCTCACCACCAGCGGAGCACCTTTCACGTGAACGACCAGCAGCGTCGCCGTCCCGCCAAGCCGCATCGCCGTCCGAAGAAGGACCCCGTCCGGTTCCTCGCCTTCGAGGCGCTCAGGGCCGTCGACGAACGCGACGCGTACGCCAACCTCGTCCTGCCCCCGCTGCTGAAGAAGGCCCGCGCCACGGGTGACTTCGACAACCGGGACGCGGCGCTGGCGACCGAGCTGGTCTATGGGACGCTGCGCCGCCAGGGGACGTACGACGCGATCGTCGCGGCCTGCATCGACCGGCCGCTGCGCGAGGTCGACCCGCCGGTCCTCGACGTGCTCGACATGGGCGTGCACCAGCTGCTCGGCACCCGTATCCCCACCCACGCCGCGGTCTCCGCCAGTGTGGAACTGGCCCGGGTGGTGCTCGGCGAGGGGCGGGCCAAGTTCGTCAACGCCGTGCTGCGGAAGGTCGCCGCGGACGACCTCGATGGCTGGCTGGCACGCGTCGCCCCGCCGTACGACGAGGACCCCGAGGACCACCTCGCGGTCGTGCACTCGCATCCCCGCTGGGTCGTCTCCGCCCTCTGGGACGCGCTGGGCGGCGGCCGGGCCGACATCGAGAACCTTCTGGAGGCGGACAACGAACGGCCCGAGGTCACGCTCGTCGCCCGCCCCGGCCGGTCCACGACCGAGGAGCTCCTCACCGCCCTCGGCGAGGAGAACGGCCTGCCCGGCCGCTGGTCGCCCTACGCCGTGCGGATGGCCGAGGGCGGCGAGCCGGGCGTCCTGGAGGCGGTGCGGGAAGGGCGCGCCGGGGTCCAGGACGAAGGCAGCCAGCTGGTGGCCGCGGCCCTCGCCCACGCCCCGCTGGAGGGCCGTGACTCCCGGTGGCTCGACGGTTGCGCGGGGCCGGGGGGCAAGGCCGCCCTGCTCGGCGCGCTGGCCGCCGGACGCGGGGCCGCCCTGCTCGCCGCCGAGAAGCAGCCGCACCGGGCCCGCCTGGTCGAGCGCGCGCTGGCCGGCAACCCCGGCCCGTACCAGGTGGTCACCGCCGACGGCACCCGCCCGCCGTGGCGTCCGGGCACCTTCGACCGGATCCTGATGGACGTGCCGTGCTCCGGACTGGGCGCGCTGCGGCGCCGCCCGGAGGCGCGCTGGCGGCGCCGGCCGGAGGACCTGGAGGGTTTCGCGCCGCTGCAACGCGGCCTGCTGCGCGAGGCGTTGGCGGCGGTACGGGTCGGCGGCGTCGTCGGCTACGCGACCTGCTCGCCGCATCTCGCGGAGACCCGGGTCGTCGTCGAGGACGTGCTCAGGGGGCGCGGCGGCAGGCCGGTCGAGGCGGAATGGATCGACGCCCGCCCGCTGATGCCGGGAGTGCCCGCGCTCGGGGACGGACCCGACGTCCAGCTGTGGCCGCATCTGCACGGCACGGACGCGATGTACCTGGCGCTGCTGCGGCGCACCGGCTGACTACGGAGCGGGCAGGGGAGCGCCGCGCGGCGCCCCGACCGTCGTCCACGGGCCGCCCGGGGCCCGCGCGTGACGGCCGAAACGTCCGGATCGGGCGGATGGTGCGGCCCGGACCCCGCGAACTGTAACGATCCCGTGAGGCTTTGGCCCGCGCAGGGGCGGGGAACCGGTGCGGAGCATGGCAGGCTTGGCACATGGCCCAGATCAACCCCAGCATCCTGTCCGCCGACTTCTCCCGCCTCGCCGAGGAGGCGAAGGCGGTCGAAGGCGCCGACTGGCTCCACGTCGACGTGATGGACAACCACTTCGTCCCCAACCTGACCCTCGGCGTGCCGATCGTGGAATCGCTCAGCCGGGCCACGGACACCCCGCTGGACTGCCATCTGATGATCGAGGACGCGGACCGCTGGGCGCCGCAGTACGTCGAGGCGGGAGCCGGATCCGTCACCTTCCACGCGGAGGCCGCCGCCGCCCCCGTGCGGCTGGCGCGGGAGATCCGGGCCAAGGGCGCCCGCGCCTCCATGGCGCTCAAGCCCGCGACGCCCATCGAGCCGTACGAGGACCTGCTCCCCGAGCTCGACATGCTGCTGATCATGACGGTGGAGCCGGGCTTCGGCGGCCAGGCGTTCCTGGACATCATGCTGCCGAAGATCCGCCGCACCCGTGAGCTGATCTCCAAGCACGGGCTCGAGCTCTGGCTCCAGGTCGACGGCGGCGTCTCCGGGTCCACCATCGAGCAGTGCGCCGAGGCCGGTGCGGACGTCTTCGTTGCCGGCTCGGCGGTCTACGGGGCCGAGGACCCCGCCGAGGCGGTGCGCGCCCTGCGCGCCCAGGCCGACGCGGCCACCGCCTCGGCCGCCTGGGCCTGCCGCCACTGACCCGGAACCACGGCCGGAACGCGCTCCGGCCCCGAACGGAAGTCGGCCCGGCCAAGGGCAGATGAACGCGGTCCGACGGGACCGATCAGGGATCGCCGGATCTGACAGGATGAACGGCGTATCGAGAGTGTGAACAGCAGTGAGGAGATCGCGGTGTCTGCAATGTCGGCGGGACGGTCCGCCCTGCGGATGGGGCCCGCGGAGCTGGTGCAGGCGGCGGCCATGGCCCGCCGCTTCTACCTCGAAGGAAAGTCGAAGATCCAGATCGCCGAGGAGTTCGGTGTCAGCCGCTTCAAGGTGGCCCGGGTCCTGGAGACGGCGCTCGAACGCGACCTCGTGCGCATCGAGATCCGTGTCCCCGCCGAGCTGGACGCCGAGCGTTCCGACGCGCTCCGGGCCCGTTACGGGCTGCGTCACGCGGTGGTCGTCGAATCGCCCGCGGAGGAGCCCGACGACGCACCCGACCCGGAGAACCTGGGGGAGGTCGCGGCCGATCTGCTCGGCGAGCTGGTGACCGAGGGCGATGTGCTCGGTCTCGCCTGGGGACGGTCCACGATCCACATGGCCGCCGCCCTCGACCGGCTGCCCCCGTGCACCGTCGTGCAGCTCACCGGTGTGTACGACGCGGGGACGGCCGAACGCGGCTCGGTCGAGGCGGTCCGCCGCGCCGCCCAGGTGGCGGGTGGCGAGGCCCACCCGATCTACGCGCCGATGCTGCTGCCCGATTCGGCCACGGCCGCCGCGCTGCGCCACCAGACGGGCATCGCCCGCGCCTTCGACTACTTCGACAAGGTCACGGTCGCCGCGGTGTCCATCGGCTCCTGGGAGCCGGGCATCTCCACCGTCCACGACATGCTCACGGACGAGGAGCGCGCCCATTACGCCTCGCTCGGTGTCGCCGCGGAGATGTCCGCGCACCTCTTCGACACGGAGGGGCGCCGGGTCGGCCGGGACCTGGGGGAGCGGTGCATCACGGTCGAGGCCGACCGGCTGCGCCGGATCCCGGAAGTGGTGGCGATCGCGGGCGGCCGGCGCAAGGCCGCCGCGATCGGGGCGGTGCTGCGGTCCGGTCTGGTCACCAGCCTGGTGACGGACACGGCGGCGGCCGAGTACCTGCTGACCGAGTCGGCGGCGCCGAGGCGCCCGGCCCTGGAACGGGCCGACCCGGACGGGGCCTGAGCGGGGACGGTGCGGCCGGGCGGCCACGGGCGGCGCCGACGGCTGTCCGCGGCGCCCGGCCCGCGGTCGGCCGCCGCACCCGTGCCGCGTCATGAACGGGTGGGACCCGGATACGGGTCGGTGGTGATGTCGACCATCGTCTTGGGGACCTGGGGTGGGGTTCGCGCGGCTGCGGCGGCTCACTGACCGTTCCCGGTGCGGGCGCGCCGCCAGGCGCCGTCGGCCAGCAGGCGCAGGCCGTTCAGGCCCACGATGACGGTGGAGCCCTCGTGCCCGGCGACACCGAGCGGCAGCGGCAGGGTCCCGGTCAGGTCCCAGATGACCAGGCCGGTGATGAAGACCGCGGCGATGACCAGGTTCTGCACCACCAGTCGACGCGCGCGGCGGGAGAGCGCGACGACGGTGGGGATGGTGGCCAGTTCGTCACGGACCACGACGGCGTCGGCGGTCTCCAGGGCGAGGTCGGAGCCGGCCCGTCCCATGGCGATGCCGGTGTGGGCGGCGGCGAGCGCGGGGGCGTCGTTGACGCCGTCGCCGACCACCAGCACCTTCCGCCCGGCCTGCTCCAGCTCCTTCACGGCGGTGACCTTGTCCTGTGGGAGAAGGCCCGCGCGGACGTCGGTGATGCCGACCTCCTCGGCGAGGCGGGCGGCGGCGCGCGGGTTGTCGCCGGTGACCAGCACCGGAGTGCTGCCGGTCAGGCCGGTGAGGGCGGTGACGGTGGCGGCGGCCTCCTCGCGCAGTCGGTCGGCGATGCCCAGCACCCCGACCGGGGTGTTCTCGACCTCGACCAGGGCGGCGGTGCGGCCCTCGTCCTCCAGCCGGGCGGCGACCACGGCGGCCGGGTGGTCATCCGGGCCGCTCAGCAGCCGGGCGGGGCTGCCGACTGCGACGGCCTTGCCCTCGACGGTGGTCGTCACGCCGGTGCCGGGGGCGGAGGTGAAGTCCTCCACCACGGGGATGTCCAGCTCGCGGACGCGGGCGGCGTCCACGACGGCACGCGCGAGGGGGTGCTCGCTGGGGTGCTCGGCCGCCGCCGCGATCCGCAGCAGCTCCTCCTCGCTCAGGCCGGAGGTGGCCAGCGGGCGGATGTCGGTCACCCGCGGGGTGCCCTCGGTCAGGGTGCCGGTCTTGTCCAGCGCCACCGCGTCGATCTGGCCGAGCTGTTCCATCACCACGGCGGACTTCACCAGCACGCCATGGCGTCCCGCGTTGGCGATCGCGGACAGCAGCGGGGGCATGGTGGCCAGCACCACCGCGCACGGCGAGGCCACGATCATGAACGTCATCGCCCGCAGCAGCGTCGGCTGCAACGCCGCGCCGAACAGCAGCGGCAGCGCGAACAGCGCGACCGTCGCGGCCACCATCCCGATCGAATACCGCTGCTCGACCTTCTCGATGAACAGCTGGGTCGGCGCCTTGGTCTCGGAAGCTTCCTCGACCATGCCCACGATCCGGGCGATCACCGAATCGGACGGGTCACGCTCGGCCTTCACCCGCAGCGCGCCGGTGCCGTTCAGGGTGCCGGCGAACACCTCGTCGCCCTCCTGTTTGGCCACGGGCAGGGGCTCGCCGGTAATGGTGGCCTGGTCCACCTCGCCGGCGCCGTCCAGGACGCGGCCGTCGGCACCGATCCGCTCACCCGGGCGCACCAGAATGGTGTCGCCCACGGCCAACTGCTCGGTGGGGACCGTCTCCTCGCTGCCGTCGTCCAGCAGGCGGGTCGCGGTGGTGGGGGCGAGGTCGAGCAGGCCGCGCACGGAGTCGGCGGTGCGGGCGGTGGCGATCGCCTCCAGGGCGCCGGAGGTGGCGAAGATGACGATCAGCAGCGCGCCGTCCAGCGCCTGCCCGATCGCCGCCGCCCCCAGCGCCGCGACGACCATCAGCAGGTCCACGTCCAGCGTCTTCTCCCGCAGGGCCTGCAATCCGGCCCAGCCGGGCCCCCAGCCGCCGGTGGCGTAGGTGAGGGCGAACAGCGGCCCCCAGGACCACGCCGGCGCCCCCAGCAGATACAGCGGCAGCGCGATCAGGAACAGCACCAGGGCAGCTGCCGCCCAGCGGGCCTCGGGCAGCGCGAAGATCCGGGTGCGGCGCCCGGGCGCGACCGCGTCACGCACGGCCCCGTCGCCGACGGGCGCCGGACGGGTGAGGGTGGAAGACATCGAAACGGGGGTCCTTACGCAGACGTGAGCGGACGGCGTCCAACCCCACCACCGTAACAGGAACGAATGAACATCAATTCATGTGTTCATGGGCGGCGTACGATGGTCGTATGGGTCATGGAGCCGCAACCCCCACCAGCCGCGTCCCGCGCACCCGCCTCACCGCGGACAACGCCGCGAAGGTGGCCGCCACTCTGCAGGCGCTGGCCACCCCGTCGCGGCTGCTGATCCTCTCCCGCCTGCGCGAGGGACCGCTCCCGGCGACCGAGCTGGCCGCCGAGGTCGGCATGGAGCAGTCCGCCTGCTCCCACCAGCTGCGCCTGCTGCGCAACCTCGATCTGGTGGTCGGCACCCGCAAGGGCCGCTCGGTGGTCTATTCCCTCTACGACAACCACGTCTGTGAACTGCTCGACCAGGCCCTGTACCACGTCGAGCACCTCCGGCTCGGCCTGAGCGACGCCGCCGCGGTCGTCGTCGAGCCGGAAGGGGAGGCGGCGGCCGCCCCGAGCGCCTGATCGCCCTTGGTGAAGGACGTGACGATGTGTGCTCGCGTCTCCGTACCGTCTGGGAACGGCGTCCGCCCGCGTACCGTCCGGACGGTACGCGGGCGGAGTGCGAGGTGTCAGTCCTGGGCGACGCCCAGCACCGTCGCCTCCAGGTATTCCTGCGGTTCCTCGTACTGGCCCACGTCCGCCGGGTTGTAGCGGGGGGTCTGGCGCGACCAGTCCAGGTTGCCGCGCATCCAGCTCCGCATCCCGTCCAGGTACGGCAGGAGCATCCCGGACAGCTGCGGGTAGGAGCTCAGCAGCTCGGCCTCGGCGGCGAGGAACCGCCGGGTCTCCCTGCCGGTCTCGGCGCAGACGTGTTCCAGCGCCTCCCGCTTTCCGAATCCGCGGTGGTGCCGGACCAGATGGACGAGGTTGTGGATCTCGCCGAGGACCTGTTCCTTCTCGTACGAGTACACGTCGTTGGCCCAGCACACGACGTTGCACGAGGCTTCCAGGGCGGTGATGAACCGGGAGTCGTTGTGGATCGACTCGGGGGCCTCGATACCGGCGACGATCTCTATGAGATCCATGCACACATGGATCGCGCCCGTGTGGCGCCGCTTGGCGATGTAGGTCTCCTCGGACGGCACCACACCGTCCGCGCGGTTCCCGGCCTCCCAGGTGGTGGTCGTCATGAGGTACTCGGTCAGGTGCCAGCCGAACCGGGCGCGCCAGTGCGCGGCGGCGTCGGGGGTCGTGCGTTCCCACAGGTCGACCAGGGCGACCACGGCGGCGGGAAGCTCCTCGTCCGGCGCGGTCCCCGTGCCCTTGCCCTCGATCACGGACCTCATCACGGCCACCACGTCGCGCACCCGCCCCGGGCTGCGGCCCAGGTGGCCGTCGTCGAGCTGGTCGTCGACGAGGAACAGCCACACGAACCAGTCGGCGACGAGGTCGAGCTTCTCGGCGTCCGCGGTCGGATACACCATGCCGACGAAGGCTCCGAAGTCCGCCTGCTCGAAGCGTTCCCTGGCCGAATCCCGATGTACCAGACCGGTGTTGCGGATCCAGGCGTCGAGATGGACCCGGGTGTGCGGGACGTGCGGATTGGTGCGCTGAGGGAACGGGCAGTAGATGTCCGGCAGTTCACTGTCCACGGTGGGTCCTTGATCCTCTCCGGTCGTACCTCTGACGGAGGTTGTGACTCCTCCGCATCCTCCTCCGGGCGTCGTGGTGACCCACGGGACCTGCGGGTTTTGAAGCTACCCGACCGCTTGTAGCCAGGTCCAGGGATGATGATCGTGAATGATTCCGAATGCCGCGGGGCATGATGCGAGGACGGCCGGGTGCGTGGCGCGACCGAGGAGGGGGTCCGTTCGCCCGGGGTTCCCGCACGTCCTCATTGGAGGAACGTACGAGCACCGGGGCGTTTCGCTGTGCCTTCGTGAACGCGACCTGCGCCGTTTCGTATGAAAAAATGAGCATCATGCGCTTTCTTGAGCCCGGCACCGGTCGCTACACGGAGTCCCCCTCGGTCCCGTACGACCTCACGTACGACGACGTCTTCATGGTCCCGGGGCGTTCGGCGGTCGGTTCCCGCCAGGGAGTCGATCTCTCCTCGCCCGACGGCACCGGCACCACCATCCCGCTGGTCGTGGCGAACATGACGGCGATCGCGGGCCGCCGGATGGCCGAAACGGTCGCCCGCCGCGGCGGGCTCGTCGTCATCCCGCAGGACATCCCGATCGACGTGGTCACCGAGGTCGTCTCCTGGGTGAAGAAGCGCCATCTGGTGCTGGACACGCCGATCGTGCTGACGCCCGGCCAGACGGTGGCCGACGCGCTGTTCCTGCTGCCGAAGCGCGCGCACGGCGCCGGCGTCGTCGTGGACGAGGACCACCGGCCCGTCGGTGTCGTCACCGACCACGACCTGGGCGGTGTCGACCGCTTCACCCAGCTCTCCGAGGTCATGTCCAGGGACCTGATGCTGCTCGACGCGGACATCGCGCCGCGCGACGCGTTCCACGAACTCGACGGTGCCCACCGCAAGTTGGCGCCCGCGGTCGACGCGGACGGCCGGCTCGTCGGCATCCTCACCCGCAAGGGCGCGCTGCGCGCCACGCTGTACACCCCGGCCACCGACGCCGCGGGCCGGCTGCGGATCGCCGCCGCGGTCGGGATCAACGGCGATGTCGCGGGCAAGGCCGAGCAGTTGCTCGACGCGGGCGTCGACACGCTCGTGGTGGACACCGCGCACGGCCACCAGGAGTCCATGATCGGCACCATCCGCGCGGTCCGGGCGCTCGACCCGAGGGTGCCGGTCGTCGCGGGCAACGTCGTCGCCGCCGCGGGGGTGCGCGACCTCGTCGAGGCGGGCGCGGACATCGTCAAGGTCGGTGTCGGACCGGGCGCCATGTGCACCACCCGGATGATGACGGGAGTGGGCCGGCCGCAGTTCTCCGCGGTCCTCGAATGCGCAGCCGAGGCGAAGAAGTACGGCAAGCACGTGTGGGCCGACGGCGGCGTCCGGCACCCGCGCGACGTCGCGATGGCACTCGCGGCGGGCGCGTCCAACGTGATGATCGGCTCGTGGTTCGCCGGCACGTACGAGTCGCCCGGCGATCTCCAGCAGTCCGCCGACGGGCGCTTCTACAAGGAGTCCTTCGGCATGGCGTCCGCGCGCGCCGTGAAGAACCGCACCTCGGACGAGTCGGCGTACGACCGGGCCCGCAAGGCGCTCTTCGAGGAGGGCATCTCCACCTCGCGGATGTTCCTCGACGCGGCCCGGCCCGGGGTGGAGGACCTGATCGACTCGATCATCGCGGGCGTCCGTTCCTCCTGCACCTACGCCGGTGCGGCGTCGCTGGAGGAGTTCGCCGAGAAGGCGGTCGTCGGGGTGCAGAGCGCCGCCGGTTACGCCGAGGGCAAGCCGCTGCACGCCAGCTGGAGTTGATCCCGCCACCGCCACGAAGCGGTTCACCGGCAGGAGTTGATCCCCACGCGGCGCGGTGCTGCCGGAGCCGATCCCGCGCCCGTCACAACACCGTTGCCCCTCACGGCCGTTCGCGCCGCGAGGGGCAACCGCTTCCCGCCCGGCAACGGGGCAAGGATGTCCGATTACGACGCGTGGGTGGCCTGAGCCACGGCCCAACTTGCCCAACGCCTCAGTAGTATGAACGGCAATCAGCTGCCCGGCTCTCTCTGCGGTAAGGGATCTCATGTCCTTCTTCACTGACCTGGCCCATCAGTACATCGACGGAGAGTGGAGGCCGGGCAAGGGGTCCTGGGACATCATCGACTTCAACCCTTACAACGGGGAGAAGCTCGCCTCGATCACGGTCGCCACGGCCGACGAGGTGGACCAGGCGTACCGCTCGGCCGAGACCGCCCAGCAGGCCTGGGGCGAGACCAACCCGTACGCCCGGCGGCAGGTGCTGGAGCGGGCGCTGCGCATCGTCGAGGAGCGCGAACAGGAGATCGGCGACGCGATCGTCGCGGAGCTCGGCGGCACCCGGCTGAAGGCGGCGTTCGAGCTGCATCTGGCCAAGGAGTTCCTGCGCGAGTCGATCCAGCTCGCGCTGCGGCCCGCCGGGCAGATCCTGCCCTCGCCGACCGAGGGCAAGGAGAACCGCGTCTACCGGGTGCCGGTCGGCGTCGTCGGCGTGATCAGCCCCTTCAACTTCCCGTTCCTGCTGTCGCTGAAGTCGGTCGCCCCGGCCCTGGCGCTCGGCAACGCCGTGGTGCTCAAGCCGCACCAGAACACCCCGGTCTGCGGTGGCACGCTGGTGGCGAAGGTGTTCGAGGACGCGGGGCTGCCGGCCGGGCTCCTCAACGTCGTGATCACCGACATCGCCGAGATCGGCGACGCGCTGCTGGAGCACCCCGTTCCGCAGGTCATCTCCTTCACCGGCTCGGACAAGGTGGGGCGGCACGTCGCCACGGTGTGCGCGGCCAACCTCAAGCGGGCCGTGCTGGAGCTCGGCGGGAACAGCGCGCTGATCGTCCTCGACGACGCCGACCTGGACTACGCCGTGGACGCGGCCGTCTTCAGCCGCTATGTGCACCAGGGCCAGGTCTGCATGGCCGCGAACCGCATCCTGGTCGACCGGGCGGTGGAGAAGGAGTTCACCGAGAAGTTCGTCGCCAAGGTCGCGTCGCTGCCGGTCGGCGACCCCGCGGCGCCGGACACCGTGATCGGCCCGCTGATCAACGCCACCCAGGCCGAGGCGATCACCTCGCTCGTCGACCAGGCGGTGGAGGACGGGGCCACCGCCCTGCTGCACGGCCGGGCCGAGGGCAACCTGGTGAGCCCGTCCGTGCTGACCAACCTGCCCGCCGATGCCCCCGTCCTGTCCCAGGAACTGTTCGGACCGGTCGCGCTCGTCGTGCCGTTCGACGGCGAGGACGAGGCGGTGCGGATCGCCAACGACACCCCGTACGGGCTCAGCGGCGCGGTGCACACCGGCAACATCGAGCGCGGCGTGCGCGTCGGGCAGCGCATCCACACCGGAATGATCCACATCAACGACGGCACGGTCCACGACGAGCCCATCGTCCCGTTCGGCGGCGAGAAGAGCTCCGGCCTCGGCCGCCTGAACGGCGACTCCATGGTCGAGGCGTTCACCACCCAGAAGTGGATCTCGGTGCAGTACGGTCGCTCGCGCTTCCCCTTCTGACGGGGTCGCGCCCACGACGCGGTTCCCTTCCCCACCGCCCCGCCGGGTGCGCCCGGCGGGGCGGTGGCGTGTTCTACTTCGGAGGGCGGCCCGCGCCGCCCCCGAACCGGCCATCGCAGAGAAGTGAACCGCCCGACGTGCGCCTGAACGACCTCGACGAACGCATCGTCCACGCCCTCGCCGAAGACGCCCGGCGCTCCTACGCGGACATCGGCGCGCTCGTCGGTCTCTCCGCACCCGCGGTGAAACGCCGCGTGGACCGGCTGCGCGCCGAAGGGGCGATCACCGGGTTCACGGTGCGGGTCGACCCGGCGGCGCTGGGATGGGAGACCGAGGGCTACATCGAGATCTACTGCAGCCGCAACACCTCCCCGGAGGCGATCAAGCAGGGGCTGGAGCGCTATCCGGAGGTTGCGTCGGCGTCCACGGTGACGGGCGAGGCCGACGCGCTGGTGCAGGTCTTCGCCGCGGACATGCGTCACTTCGAGCAGGTGCTGGAACGGATCGCGGGCGAGCCGTACGTGGAGCGGACCAAGTCCGTGCTGGTGCTGTCGCCGTTGCTGCGTCGGTACACCTCGGGGCCGCCGCAGTAGGCGCGGTGCGCCGGGACCGGGCCGACCCCGTCCGGGCGGGGTTGGCTGAGACCTGTGTCACCCTTCTGACCTGGGACGACGCCCGGCGCAATGAATCGCCGCCGCGGGTCCGTCACGCGCAATGGATCGACGGTGGATGCGCAACGGTCGCGCCTTGTCCGCCCCGAGCGGCGGACCGTACCGTCGATACGTCCCGCCCCGCCCCATCGCCCGAGGTCAGACATGCCGTCGCTGCGCACCGCCCTGCTCCAGAGCTCCGGACGCCCCGGGCACGTGGACACGAACCTCGCGGCGCTCGACGAGGCGGCGCGGCGGGCGGCGGACGCCGGGGCCCGGCTCATGGTCTGCCCCGAACTGTTCCTGACCGGGTACGCGATCGGTGCCGACGTGGCCCGGCTGGCCGAGCCGGCCGACGGGCCGTCCGCCGGGGCCGTCGCAAGGATCGCGGCCCGGCACGGGCTCGCGGTCCTGTACGGCTGCCCGGAGCGCGACGGCGAGCGGATCTTCAACACCGCACGGCTCGTCGGCCCGGACGGGGCGGCGCTCGCGAACTACCGCAAGACCCATCTCTTCGGCGACTTCGAGCAGGAGTGGTTCACGCCGGGCGAGCACCTCGTCGTGCAGGCCGAACTGGACGGCGTCCGCATCGGGATCCTGATCTGCTACGACGTCGAGTTCCCGGAGAACGTCCGCGCACACGCCCTCGCCGGCACCGAGCTGCTGCTGGTGCCCACCGCGCTCATGCATCCGTACCAGTTCGTCGCCGAATCGCTCGTCCCGGTAAGGGCCTTCGAGAGCCAGATGTACGTGGCCTACACCGACCGCACGGGCCCGGAGGGCGCGTTCGAGTTCGTCGGGCTGAGCTGTCTGGCCGGCCCCGACGGCACCGTCCGCGCCCGCGCCGGACGCGGCGAGGAACTGATCATCGGTGACGTCGACACCGCGCTCCTGGGCGCGTCGCGCGAGGCCAACCCGTATCTGCGCGACCGCCGCCCCGGCCTGTACGGCTCCCTCGCCTGAGCCCGGGCCCGCCCACCCCTTCCGTCACACCGTCTCGTTCCACAGCTCTCGTTCCACCGCTCTCGTTCCCGCGCAAGGAGTCCGTACCCCATGACGTCCACGGTGCCCAACGCCGCCCAGCACACCGAGGCGGCCGAGCCCATCACCATGTTCGGACCGGACTTCCCGTACGCGTACGACGACTATCTGGCGCATCCCGCGGGGCTCGGGCAGATCCCGGCGACCGAGCACGGTGCCGAGGTCGCCGTCATCGGTGGCGGGCTGTCCGGCATCGTCGCCGCGTACGAGCTGATGAAGATGGGCCTGCGGCCCGTGGTGTACGAGGCCGACCGGATCGGCGGCCGGCTGCGCACCGTCGGCTTCGACGGCTGCTCCGCCGCAGGTGAGGGAGGAGAACTCACCGCGGAGATGGGCGCTATGCGCTTCCCGCCCTCCTCCACCGCGCTCCAGCACTACATCGACCTGGTCGGCCTGGAGACCAGGCCGTTCCCCAACCCGCTCGCCCCGGCCACCCCGTCGACCGTCGTCGACCTCAAGGGCGAGTCGCACTACGCGCGGACCATCGACGACCTGCCGCAGGTGTACCGGGACGTGATGGACGCCTGGAACCGGTGCCTGGAGGAGGACGCCGACTTCTCGGACATGAACCGCGCGATGCGCGAACGCGACGTGCCGCGCGTCCGGGAACTCTGGTCGAGGCTCGTCCACCGGCTCGACAACCAGACCTTCTACGGCTTCCTCTGCGACTCCGACGCCTTCAGGTCGTTCAAGCACCGGGAGATCTTCGGCCAGGTCGGTTTCGGCACCGGAGGATGGGACACCGACTTCCCCAACTCCATCCTGGAGATCCTGCGCGTCGTCTACACCGAGGCGGACGACCACCACCGCTCCATCGTCGGCGGCAGCCAGCAACTGCCGCTGCGGCTCTGGGAACGCGAACCGCGCAAGATCGTCCACTGGCCGCTGGGCACCTCGCTGTCCTCGCTGCACGGCGGCGAACCGCGCCCCGCGGTCACCCGGCTGCACCGCACCGCCGGCAACCGGATCACCGTCACCGACGCCACCGGTGACATCCGCACCTATCCGGCAGTGATCTTCACCGGACAGTCCTGGCTGTTGCTCTCGAAGATCGACTGCGACGACGCGCTCTTCCCGATCGACCACTGGACGGCGATGGAGCGCACCCACTACATGGAGTCGTCCAAGCTGTTCGTCCCTGTCGACCGGCCGTTCTGGCTGGACAAGGACGAGAGGACCGGGCGGGACCGCATGTCGATGACGCTCACCGACCGGATGACCCGGGGGACGTACCTCCTGGACGACGGCCCCGACCGGCCCGCCGTCATCTGCCTCTCGTACACCTGGTGCGACGACAGCCTGAAGTGGCTGCCGCTCTCCGCGAACGAGCGCATGGAGGTCATGCTGAAGTCGCTCGGCGAGATCTACCCGGACGTCGACATCAGGAAGCACATCATCGGCAACCCGGTGACCGTCTCGTGGGAGAACGAGCCGTACTTCATGGGCGCGTTCAAGGCCAACCTGCCGGGCCACTACCGGTACCAGCGACGGCTGTTCACCCACTTCATGCAGGACCGGCTGCCCGCCGACCGGCGCGGCATCTTTCTCGCGGGCGACGACATCTCCTGGACGGCCGGATGGGCCGAGGGCGCCGTGCAGACCGCGCTCAACGCCGTCTGGGGTGTGATGACCCGGTTCGGCGGCGCGACCGACCCGGCCAACCCCGGCCCCGGCGACGTCTTCGACGACATCGCCCCGGTCGAACTCCCTGAGGACTGAAGGGCGTTCGGGCCGGGGCGGGGCGCCGCGGGTACGGCGCGGTCCCGGCCCCGACGGGGGGCGGGGCCGCGCCCGGCGGATCGGCGTCAGGCGGGGCGGCAGACGCTGCGCTGGCGTCCCAGTCCCGAGATCTCGACCTCCATCACGTCGTCCGGCCCCAGGTACGGGAAGCGGCCGGACAGCGCCACGCCCTGCGGGGTGCCGGTGTTCACGATGTCACCCGGCTCCAGCACCAGGTACTGCGACAGGTGGTGCACCAGGTGCGCCACGCTGAAGATCATGTCCGCGGTGCTGGAGTCCTGCCGCGGCTCGCCGTTGACGAAGCTGCGCAGCCGCAGCCGCTGCGGGTCGCCGACCTCGTCGGCCGTCACCAGCACCGGGCCCAGCGGGTTGAACGTGGCGCAGCTCTTGCCCTTGGACCACTGGCCGCCCGACTCCTCCAGCTGGAAGGCACGTTCGGACACGTCGTTGCTGACGGCGTAGCCCGCGATGTGCGCGGCGGCGTCGGCGGGGGAGTCCAGGTACGAGGCGCGGCGGCCGATGACGACGGCCAGCTCCACCTCCCAGTCGGTCTTCTTCGAACCGCGCGGGATCAGCACGTCGTCGTACGGGCCGACGACCGTGTTCGGCGACTTGTAGAAGAGGATCGGCTGCTCGGGCGTCTCGCTGCCGGACTCCGCCGCGTGCGCCGCGTAGTTCTGGCCGATGCAGAGCAGCGCGGAGGGACGGGCCACGGGGGCGCCGATCCGCTCGCCGGTGATGTCGATCTCGGGGAGCGCGGGCTCGGCGGGGACCAGGTGCGGGTTGTTCGCGAGCGCGGCGAGGAACACGCCGTCGATGTCGTCGGTGATGCCGGAGAGGTCGTAGTGACGGCCTTCGGGGCAGACGAGGACCGGGCGCTCGTGGCCGGGCTCGCCGATGCGCATCAGTCGCATGGGAGGAACTCTCTCAAGGGGTAGGGGTGTTTGGGGTTTCGCAGGGGGCTCAGTGCAGTCGGGCGAGGGCGTCGACGGTGACGGCGTGCGCCGGGGGGCGTCCGGCGAGCAGCCGCAGCACCTCGTCGACGGCGCTCGCGCCGAGCCGCCGACGGCACTCGACGGTGCCCGCCGCCTGGTGCGGAGTGAGCAGGACGTTCGGCAGGGAGCGCAGCGGGTGGTCCACGGGCAGCGGCTCGGCGTCGAAGACGTCGATCGCCGCGTCCAGCCGGCCCGACGACAGCTCGGCCAGCAGCGCGTCCTCGTCGACCAGCCACGATCTGGCGGTGTTCACCAGACCCGCCCCGTCCGGCATCAGCGCCAGCTGCGCGGCGCCGATCATCCGGTGCGTCTCCTCGGTGACCGGCGCGTGCACGGCCACGATCCGGCTGCGCGACAGCAGCGTCTCCAGCGGGACGGACCGCACACCGAGCTCCTCGGCGTCCGCCTCGGACAGGAACGGGTCGGTGACGCTCACCCGCGCACCCATCGCCCGGACCAGGGAGATGTAGGCGCGGCCGGTGCGGGAGGCGCCGATGACCCCGATGTCGCTGCCGTGGATCTCGTGGCGCGGCGGGGCCTGGCCGGCCTCGTCCCAGTCGGCTCCGCCGCGCAGCGCGTGGTCGAAGCGGTGGACGCGGTGCAGCAGCGCGAGGGTGAACGCGAGCGCCACCTCGGCGACCGGGCGGGCCATCTCGTCCCCGGCCTGGGTGACCGAGATGCCCCGCCGGAACACGTCCTCGGTGACGTACGGGGCGACCGCCGAACCGGTGTGCGCCACCAGCTCCAGCCGGTCCGCCGAGGCCAGCAGCCCGGCGTCCACCCGCGGCGCGCCCCACGCGGTGATCAGCGCGCGGGCGCCCGGAAGCGCGGCGGCGACCGCGTCCCGGTCCCGGTGGTGGTCCAGGACCGTCAGCTCCGCCGCCCGCTCCAGCTCCCGCCATACCTCGGCGGCGAAGAACTGCTCCCGCAGCCGGGGCGGCACGGCGACGACCACCCGGTCGCGGGTGGTCGCCGGGTCAGGACAGCCAGGCATCGAGATGCTCCGCGACGAAGGCGTCATCGGTCAGCCACGGGTAGGCCGCGGCCACCCGGCTGATCTCCTCGGCCTGTCCGGGGGACAGTGTCTCGGCCGGGTCCAGGCAGCGGATGTTCGCCAACAGGCCCTGGCGGTGGAGGACTTCGTGCACACCGGCGATGCAGCCCCGGAACGCGCCGCGCACGTCGAAGACCGCGCTGTTGGCGTCGGTCAGCTCGGGGCGGCGGGCCAGGCAGCGCACCATCGCCTCGTGGTCCCCGGCGCGCGCCCTGCGCACGTCGTCGAGGAGCGCCACGGCGGAACTCGTCCACACCGCCCACTGCCCGAGCAGCCCGCCCGCGAACCAGCGCCGGGTGCCGTGCGCCGTCTCGTACGGGGTGAGCAGGTCGCCGATGATGTCGTCGTCGTTGCCGGTGTACAGGGCGACCTCGTCGGCGCGGTCGGCGGCGGCCACGGCCCGTACGACATCGGCGGTGCGGTACCGGTCGAACGGGGCGATCTTCACCGCGGCCGTGTTCGGCAGATCGGTGAAGGCCGACCAGAAGCCCGGCGACAGATACCGTCCGCCGACGGCCTCCTGGAGGTAGAAGCCGATCACCGGCAGGACCTCGCCGACCGCCCGCGCCCGGTCGAGCAGGCCCTTCTCGTCCGCCCCGGGCACGGCCGGGCTGAGCAGCACCGCGTCGTAGCCGAGTTCGGCGGCGGTCTCGGCCTCGGCGACGGCCTGCGCCGTGTACCCGCAGGCCCCGGCGACCTTGACGAACGGGCGGCCGGCCTCGGCGTCGATCGTCTCGGCGGCGAGCTCCAGGACCGGCCGGAACAGACCGACCTCCGGTTCACGGATCTCGAACTGGGTGGTGTGCACGGCGACGGCGACCCCGCCGGCGCCCGAGGCGAGGTAGTAGCGGGTCAGCGCCCGCTGCCGCCGCTCGTCGAACGAGCCGTCGGCGTGCAGGGCCAGCGGATGGGCGGGGATCACCGCGCCCCGGGCGAGCGCCTCCAGGGCGGGCGAGGGCCGGGTGGGGACGGACTGGGCGGGGGGAGTGGGGGACATGGGGTGGATCAGAACCTTCCGTCGCGGACCTGGAACTTGGTGGGCTTGCCGGACAGTGGCAGCCCGCGGCGCAGCCAGTCGGCCTGCCATTCGACGAGGGTGCGCAGGGTGACGTCCGGGTAGCCGAACAGGGCGTGGCAGCGGCTTGCGTCGGAGAGCAGTGCGGTGGGTGCTTCCTCGCCGGTGATCAAGGGATCCTTGCCGAACTGCTCGCCGAACCAGTGTGCGAGCCGTCGTACGGAGGCGGTCTCGGGGCCGGTGAGGTTGAGGGTGAAGGGTTCGTTGTCGGTGGCGTGCAGCAGGGATCGCAGCGCGACCTGGTTGGCGTAGCCCTGCCAGACGACGTTGGCGTGGCCGGTGGTGATGTCGACGGGTTCGCCTGCCTGTACTCGGTGGGCGATGTCGGCGAGGACGCCGTAGCGCAGGTCGACCGCGTAGTTGAGGCGGATGTTGGCGATTTTGGTGCCGTGGGTGAGGGCGGCGTGGGCGAAGATGCGTTCGCGGCCGAGGCAGGACATGGCGTACTCGCCGACCGGGCCGACGGGGTCGTTCTCGGTGCAGCCGCCGGAGGATGCCGGGACGAGTGGGTAGACGTTGCCGGTGGAGAATGCGGCGATGCGGGCGTGGGGCCAGCGGCGTGCGACCCGGTCGGGCATGGCGGCGTTGACGGCCCAGGCGTGGGAGGGTGCCCCGGCGGAGCCGAATTTGGCGCCGACCATGAAGACGATGTTCCCGGCGTCGGGCAGCGAGGCGAGGTCGGCGGCCGGGTCCATGAGGTCGAAGGCGACGGTGGAGATCCCGGCGGCCTCCAGCTGTTGTGCCGCGGCCGGGTCGGACCAGCGGGAGACGGCGTAGACGGTCACGTCCGACCGGCCCGCGGTGTCCAGTGCGCGGCGGGCGAGTCTGCACAGGCTGGGGCCCATCTTGCCGCCGGCGCCGAGGATCAGCAGGTCGCCTTCGAGGCGGGCGAGGTCGGTGATGAGTGCGGGGGTGGGGGTGGCGAGCCGCTCTTCGAGCGCGGCTTCATCGGTGAACATTGGTTGCTATCCCTTGATTCCGGACGCGGTGACGCCCTCGGTGAAGTAGCGCTGGCCCACCAGGTAGGCGGCGAAGATGGGCACGAACGCGATGACGGAGCCGGAGAGCACCACATTGAGCGGTACGTTCTGCTGCTGGAGCGAGGCGATGCCGACGGTGAGGGTGCGCATGTCGGTGGACTGGCCGATGACCAGGGGCCACAGGAAGTCGTTCCAGTGCCAGAGGAAGACGAATACTCCGAGGGTGGCGAGGATCGGTTTGAGGAGGGGCAGCACGATCCGGTAGAAGATCTGCCATTCGTTGCAGCCGTCGAGGCGGGCTGCCTCGAAGAGTTCGTCGGGCAGTCCCTGGATGAACTGGCGCATGAGGAAGACGGCCTGGGCGTTGGCCAGTGTCGGCAGGATCAGGCCCCAGTAGGTGTCCACGCCGCCCAGCTTCGCGATCATTGCGAAGGTCGGGATCATGGTGACGTGGTAGGGGACCATCACCATCGACAGGAATGACCAGAACATCGTCTCGCGGCCGGGGAAGCGTTTCTTGGCGAAGGCGTAGCCGGCGAGTGAGGCGAGCAGCAGCACGCCGACGACGGAGATGACCGAGTAGAGCAGGGTGTTGAGGAGCCAGCGGGGGACGTCCTGGGCGTTGAGGACGGTGTCGTACGCTTCGCCGCTGAGCGGCCAGGGCAGGAGGCTGGCGGGGAACTCGACCGCGGCGGACGGCTTCAGCGAGAGCACGACCATGGCGTAGAACGGGAAGACCGTGACGAGCGCGGCCACCGTTAGCAGGACGGCGCGGCCGATGCGGCCGGCCCGGGTGGGGCGCATGCCGTGCGGGACGGTGTCGCGCTCCGCGAGCTTGCGCAGGCGTCGTTCGGCCTTGCGCGCGGCCCGGCCGGGTGTCGCGGGGGCCGTGTCCGTGGGCGGGGGCGCGGTTTTGGCGGGTGCTGGGGTCATGGTCACTGGTCCTTCCCGATCACGAGCCGCTGGACCAGCGCGACCACGACGGTCAGCGCGAACAGCGCGACTCCGATGGCGGAGGCGTAGCCCAGGTCGAAGTACTTGAAGCCCGCGTCGTAGAGCTGGAAGACGAGCGTGTAGCTGGCGTTGGCGGGGCCGCCGCCGGTCATGGTGTAGACGGCGTCGAAGACCTGGAAGGAGGCCGTCGTCTCGATCACGGCGAGGAAGAACAGGGCGGGTTTGAGCTGTGGCAGCACGATGTACCGGAAGCGCTGGACGGCACCGGCGCCGTCGGTGAGCGCGGCCTCCTCCAGCTCCCGGGGGATGTCCTGCATCCGGGCCAGCAGGATCAGCATTCCGTATCCGAAGCGGGACCAGATGCCGACGATGGCGAGCGCGGGCAGCACCAGCACGTCGTCGGAGAGCCAGGAGCCCTTGGACATCCCGAACACGCTCATCAGTGTCGGCCAGGGGCCGCCGGTCGAGAAGATCCACACGAAGACGGTGGCGGCCAGCACCAGCGAGGTGACGACCGGCAGGAAGAACACCGACCGGAAGAACCTGGCGCCGCGGAACGCGCGACGGGTGATCAGCGCCAGCGACACCGACGCGATGAGCGTGCCCGGCACGGCGAGCACGGTGTACAGGACGGTGACCTTCAGTGCCTGCCAGAACAGCGGGTCGTCCCACAGGCGGGTGAAGTTGTCCAG